>CALMVT010000065.1 GCA_937873175.1 uncultured Acetobacteraceae bacterium
AACCTTCGCGCTGAGGCGCCTGAGTGTCGGTCTGCTTTACACATGGGTTCTTAGCTTAGTTTTTTATCGTTGGTTCACAATGCATTAGGTGTTGGCACGTTGGTTGCAACGAAACTGTTGCGTTTCACAAAGGAAATTGCCGTGTTCCTGCATAAAGCATCATTGGCTGGCTTGGTCATAGCACTGGCAGTTGGCCTGGCCTCCACGCCGGCTGCTGCCGACCCGATCGTGCTTAACCCGAACTTTACCGCCAACGACCAGTCGGCCAACGCGCAGTACAATAATGGTAAACTCTTCTACGTGCAGAACTGGTCGCCCACCGGTTACGCGTCCAACAGCAACACCGACACGCCGCAGTACGACAACGGCCGGGCCGGCGGCAACACCGTCGTGGGCTTCCTATCGGGCGCCAGCAGCTCGCTGAGCCAGGTCGTCCAGGGTTTCGCTGCCGGGCGGACTTACCGCATCTCCGTCGGCGCCGACGCCCGCGCGCAGCCGCAGACCCGGCCGACGTTCACGATCCGCGCCGACAATCAGCAGGTCCTTGCGCCGACCGTCCTCACCCCGGTCGATCCCCTCAACACCTTCAGCACAGCATTCACGCCCATCCAGTCCGACAGCTTCGTCGCGGCCAACACCTTTGTCACGATCACCTTTGCCAACGCCTCCACGTCAAACAGCCAAGCCTCGACGCTGCTGACCGCCGTATCCATCTCCCAGGTGCCCGAGCCAGTCAGCCTGGCCATCCTAGGCGTCGGCTTAGTCGGTATCGGCATCGCCCGGCGCCGTTTTCGCGCTTGAGCCTGTTTGACGGGCGCCAGTCAGTCGTTGTTGTGGTTGCCCTCAAGGCGGAAGTGTCAACCCAAATCTAAGTACGCCTCTACTTGAAAATACAAGAAGCATTGGCTTTTGAAACTAAAATGTAACATCTCTACGCTTCAGGTGTTGTTTGTGATCTGCCTCGAGGCGCCTGTCAGCTCTTTTGGTTGAGAACGATTTCGGGATGGTGAAAATGAAAGTCCATGTCCAGTGCGCGCTAGGGTGGCCCTTCCTTACCGCTGCAGCGATGGTCCTGTTCATGGCCACCCCCAGCTGGGCGGGTGTTTTGCCAACCGGATGGACCTGCACAGGCGTATGCGGTTCAAGCCCAGCAGATGGCAGTATTCCTTTGGCGCCGGCAGGATCACCCACGTTTAACTACGTGACGACAGCTGGTGGCACAACGGGTGGTGGCACGCTGGATGGCACTGAAGGTTCCACCAACGGCTCCAACCTGATCACCTCGGCTTTCACCGTGGCAGCCGGCAGTAAGCTGAACTTCTACTTCGACTACATCACTTCAGATGGTGCTGGCTACTCCGACTACGGCTGGGCACAGCTGTTGGACAGCACCAACGCTGCGGTGGCTGTGCTGTTCACTGCGCGCACCGAGTCCAGCGGCACCATCGCGCCCGGCGTCGGCTTGCCCACACCGGTCGCTTCCCTAAACCCATCTTCAGTTCCGATCACCCCTGGCACCACATTCAGTGGGCTCGGCTCAAGCTCGGGAACGTGTTACGATGCCGGTTGCGGCAATACCGGTTGGATCGCATCGGCTTACACCATTCCCACTGCAGGTACCTACAAACTGCAGGTGGGTGTGAGCAACTATTCGGATACCAGCTACGACACTGCCCTCGCAGTTGACGATGTGACCGTCAACAACGTTGACATCACTCCGACGATCCCTGTGCCGGAACCTGCGAGTTCGATGCTGTTGGGCGCAGGTTTAGCGGCGTTTGGAATAATGCGGCGCAAGTCTATGCAAAGCTGAGGGGGATTTGGCGAAAATACAGCTCAGTCAGCATTGCTGGGTAATGACCAGGTTGGGGGTAAGCCGCTTGAGAAAAACTTCATGATGACTTGGAAACCTTTTAGCTGAACCATATTGGGGCCAGCTGGGCGTAAGGCCAGCGGCCTCAATGCTGGTGTTGGGCACAATCGTGCTGTGCGCCTGCACCTACTGGACGGACGACGAAAACCAGCACTTGTCGGAGACGAGTTGGCCTTCGCCGATCAGGCACATACAATGACTGGTCTTGGAGTGCTGAAAATCTTCTACCTGACACGGGATCGGGCAGGAGAAAGCCATCGGAGGGTGACGGCGCTCCCATTGCCGGGAGCGCCGCTCCCTGAACGCTTTCCAAGCGCATAGGCAGGAACCGATGAAGAAGCAGCTGATCCCCGCCGCACTTGTGGTCGTAACCGTCATGGCCGGCGGCGCCTGGCTCAAGTTCGCCCATACCGGCGATCCAGTCAGGAATGCGCACCTGCTGATGATGAAGAACGACCTGTGGGGTGCGCAGGCCGAGCTGCGCAGCGCGATCAAGGCCGACCCGGGCAATGTCGAGGCGCATGTGTATCTGGCGCAGCTACAGCTTCAAGCTGCCGATCCCGCCGCGGCGGAGAAGGAGCTGAAGATCGCGCGCGAGATGCGTGACGACCCCAAGGTGATCCCTCCGCTTCTGGCGCAAGCCTACCTGGCGCAGCAGCGGTTCGCCGACGTGCTGTCCGAGCTGAAGAGCGACGCGGTTGATCCGGCCGACCCGGCAAAGGCCGCAAAGGCGTTGGCGCTGCGGGCCGTGGCGCAGCTCGGCCTGCACGATGTCCCGGCAGCCCGGTCGAGCCTGGACGAGGCGCAGCGCCTGGCGCCGGACGAGGAGGTCATACCATTAGACGGCGCCCGGGTCGCGGTGCTCGAACGAGACATGGGGGCGGCTGAGCGCCAAGTCGATCGCACATTGGCGCTGAATGGCAAGCGGGCCGACGCGCTGGTGCTCAAGGGCCAGCTCCTGGCTGCCAAGGGCGACCGGGCGGGCGCGCTCGTCCGCTTCGACCGGGCCGTCGCGGCGGCGCCGGCCTCCCTCGACATCTTGCTGGAGCGAGCGAGCTATCATCTCGCATCCGAGCAGGATGCCAAGGCGCGGGCCGACGTTGACAAGGTGCTGGCCGCCGAGCCGCTGAACGGTGCCGCCATCTACTTGGGCATGGTGCTGCTGGTGCGCGCCGGGCAGTATGCCGATGCCGATCTCGCCTTGGGGCGGCTGTCGACGGTCATCCAGCGTTTCCCCCGCGGGCTGTATTTCCAGGCGGTCATCAAGTCGTACCTCGGCCAAACCGAGCAGGCGGTGGAGGCTGCACGCCGCCATGTGGCGCAGGCGCCCGAGGACATCGACGGCGTGCGCCTGCTCGCGCGCATCGAGATCGGGGCTGGAC
>CALMVT010000066.1 GCA_937873175.1 uncultured Acetobacteraceae bacterium
GCGCCCAAAGATACCGCCGTGGGCGTTGACCTCCTTGTACACCGCCTGCGCGCCGTCATAGACCACCCGGTGCGCCGCGTATGATCCGGTAGTCGGGCCGAACATGCCGATGCGGATTGTGTCCTTTGTCACGCCCGTTTCCGCCCGTGGTGCCCCGGATGGCAGGGCGCAGGCGAGCGCCAGGAGGGACAGGAGGGAACGCAAGGTGCCGCGCCGTGGGAGGGTTGCCATGGACCTTTCTCCGTCTTGCTTGTTGTCCGTCACGCCACGCGCAACCCGGCGCGGCGCATCCTCGGCAGGACCTCCCCGAGGAAGAACGGCGCCTCCCGCAAGTAATCAAGAAAGGCAATGGACGCGCCCGCTAAGCCTTGGGCGTGCATCTGCACCATCTGGTCCGTGATGTCGTCCGGGGTGCCGATCAGCGGGTAGGCACCGGGATACGACCCGGAGTAGTTCCTGCCGGTGCCGCGCGAGAACCGGGTCAGCAGCGGCCGATCGACGAAGCGCACATCGGCCGGGTTTATGAGACCCTTCTGCTGCTTGTAGTAGTCGAGCGCGGCCCGGTCCGCCATCTCCTCGGCGAAGTAGTAGTAGAACTCCTCTGCCTCGGCCCGCGTCGGCCGGCAGACGATGTGGGCCATCGTGTACACGTCCACGTGGCGGCCGTACAAAGCAGCGGTCCGGTGCACGTCGCCCACCAGGGTGGAGACCTGGTCCATCTCCGTGACGTTGGTGAACAGAACGTCGGCCGCCTGCCCAGCGAATGCCCGGCCCTTGGGGGAGAAGCCGGCCGACATGATCACCGGCCAGGGACGCTGCAGCGAGGTGGGCGCGGTGTGCAGGTTGCGGAGGCGGTAGAACTCCCCATCCCAGTCGAAGCTGCCGCCAGTTTCCCCACCGGTCTCCAGCAGCCTGGCGAAGATGCGGAACCATTCCAGGCCCTGGTCGTACCGGCGGTCGGCGTCGATGGTGACGCCGTGCATGTCGAACTCGTCCTGGTTCCAGCCACAGACGATGTTGAGCCCCACCCGGCCACGCGTCACGTGATCGACCGTCGCGACCGCCTTTGCGGCGAAGGCCGGGGTCATCAGCGGGACATGCACGGTGCAGAAGATCGCCATGCGCCGGGTCAGCGCGCCAAGCGCCGCGCCGTGGGTCAGTGTCTCGAAGGAAACGCCATAGTTGTTGGCTTCACCCTGGTAGCCGGCCCATTTCGCCACGGGCAGGATGAAGTCGATGCCGGCCTCGTCGCATAGCAGGGCGAGTTGCTCGATTTCCCGCCAATCAGCACGCCAGCGTTCAGGCGCCTTGCTCATCGACAAGCCGCCATCGCAGTTGGCGCTGAAGACGCCAAGCTTGAACGGGTTCGGACCGAACATCGGGTTCGCCGCCCGCGGGTTCACAGCCGACGCTCGCTTGAGCCGGCGCAGCCACGCGAGAACGCTTGCTGCATCATCCCTCCCTATTCCGATCCGGCGCGTCAGGCACGTCGTTCTGTATTTCGGAATACAAACCATGTTAGAGCAATCCCGAGGCGCGTTCAAGCGCGATCCAGCAAATCACGGAGCCAAGTGTGCCCATGCCTCAGCGCCAGCAACGACCGGCAGACCCCCAGCTTCGCCGGCACGTCAATCAAGCTGGCGGGCAGGTTCTTGCCGTGCTCAGCGCCTTCATCGGGCGGCAGCGGCCAGTCGGCGTCAGCGAGCTCAGCGGCGAACTCGGCATCACCAAGAACAAGGCCTTCCGTGCGCTGACCACGCTTGTGGAACTCGGCTATCTGCTGCGGGACGCTAGCGGCACGTTGTACGATCTCGGTTGGGGTGCGCTCGCATTGCAGACCCCGGCGGAGGAGCTGTTCGATATTCGCACCCTCTGCCGTCCGTTTATGGAGCGGCTGCACGAATTGACCGGAGAGACCATCTATCTGTCGTCTATCGCCGGTCGGCACCAATTGGTGATCGACGGCATGGAGGGGGGCGGGCTGCGCGTGGGCTACACGCCGCGCAACCTCCTGGTGCCGCTGCACGCAGGGCCGGCCTCTCGCGCGCTGCTGGCCTACCTGACCGATTGCGAAGTCGCCGCGTATTTGCGGGCGGCCGCGCCGCTGACGCGGTTCACCCCTACCACCATTACCGAGCCGGAGCAGGTCTGGGCCGAGGTGCGCAAGGTGCGCAGGCAGGGCTATGCCGAGGGGTATGGTGACCACTACACAGGCGCCACCTACATCGCTTTTCCCGTGCTGGACTCGTCCGGCCGGCCGCACGCCTCTGTCTCGGTTGCCGCCCTGGCGGAGCGGCTGCCGGCGGCGCGTTTGGCAGCGCTGCTGCCCAGCATTCTTGCGGTAATGGCAGAGGTCAACGTCTTGTCCCGTCTCTACCCGGTGACAACAGTGGTCGACTTCGGCATCCCTTGAGTCATGCCAGTCGCCAACTCGTCAGCCCGCTTCCTGTTTGACATCCTGGCGCTCCTCGGCGCCTCGGAGGCGCCGATGACGCTGACTGCGATACGACAAGGATTGGACCTGCCGGCCGCCACCACACATCGCGGCCTGGCAACGTTGGAGCAGGCGGGCTTCGTCGAGCGATTCCAGGCGTCGACCCGCTACCGGTTAGGACCACGGGCAAGATGGCTGCGCCAGGCGTTCTTCGCCCGGTTCGAGGAGCGGGACCGCGTGCTGCCGTTTCTCCGCCGCCTCAGCCTTGCCACGGGGCAGACGGCCTCCTTCAGCATCCGGATTGGCTGGTTCACCGCCAAGGTCGCCGCCGTGACCGGCCCGCGATCCATGGTCTATACCGGGCCCATCGGTGCGATCGCCCGGCTTGACGATGATGGCGCCGGGCATGCGCTTCTCCTCGCGCTGCCGCAGCAGGAGCAAGCTGCCTTTGCCGCCTACTCTTCCAGGCATGGCGCGCCGCCGCGAGATGCAGAGGCCGACTTCAACGCGTTCAGGGTTCTGTTGGATCGCTTCAATCGTCCGGCGGCAGTGGCCTCCTTGGAGGGAACACCTACGACCAGGGCGGTGGGCGGCGAGGATCAGCGTTCGACCATCCTTGATCAGCTCGCGGCCGCACTCTCGCCCATTGAGCATCACTACAGCCATTTGCCGCTCGACGCACCGGCCCTGCTGAACCAGCTTGAGCGGGCACGGATGGCCTTCCTGCTAAACGATCCGGCGTGCCGAGAAGCGACTGAAGTCCCGGCTGTCACACTGCCCCGGTCTGCCCTGTCCACGCGTGAATGATAAGGATACCCCATAGTGAAGCCGTGTTGCAC
>CALMVT010000067.1 GCA_937873175.1 uncultured Acetobacteraceae bacterium
AACCGTGCAGGTTGCGCCCCGTGGGCAGCACGGCGGTGGTGCGCAGCAGGTCGCCGCCCGGCGCCGGGCGGATATAGCCGCCGTCCAGCGCATGGATGATCGCCGGCAACTCGTGGTCGGTGGCCAGCAGCCCATCCAGCCGGGCGCGCTCGCCGGGTTCGTGCATCCCGGCGGCATCCAGCATCTCGCGCCGCTCGTCCGCGCCCGGCGGTTCCCCGATCACATGCAGGCCGTGCGGGATCAGCGTGTATTCCAGTTCCAGCAGCGCCGCGCCCAAACGGTCGATCTCGGCGGAGGCGTCAGACCAGGCGGGTTCCGATGCGGCCAAGTCCACGGCGGCGGCCTGCGCCTGCACCAAGGCGGCAAGCTGCTCGCGCTGCTCCGGCTCGGCGTCCGGGTCGATGCCGCGCCAGCGGTCGAGCGAACTCTTGAGGTCCAGCAAGCCGCGATATAGCCCGGCATGGGTCACGGGGGGCGTCAGATAGCTGATCAGCACCGCGTTGGCCCGGCGCTTGGCGATCATGCCCTCGGACGGGTTGTTGGACGCATACAGGTTGAAGTTCGGCAAATGCCCGATCAGCCGGTCCGGCCAGCATTCGGCCGACAGCCCGGCCTGCTTGCCCGGCATGAACTCCAACGCGCCGTGCGTGCCGAAATGCAGCACCGCATGGGCGCCGAAATCCTGCTGGATGTAGCGGTAAAAGGCGCTGAACGCGTGGGTCGGCGCGAAGCCGCGCTCGAACAGCAGGCGCATCGGGTCGCCCTCGTAGCCGAAGGCCGGCTGCAAGCCCACGAACACGTTGCCGAACTGCCGGCCCAGCACGAACAGGCTGCTCCCGTCCGTTTGCGCGCGGCCCGGCGCCGGCCCCCAGCTCCGCTCGATCTCCGGCAGCCAGGTTTCCCGCCGCACGTGGTCGTCCACCGGGATGCGCGCGGCGACGTTGGCGTCGGTCCCGTAACGCTCGGCATTGCCGCCAGTGATGGCGTCCCGCAGCGCCTCCACCGTCTCCGGCACCTCCACGTCGTAGCCGGCGTCCTGCATCGCCCGCATCGTGTTGTGCAGCGAATGGAACACCGCGAGGTAGGCGGCAGTGCCGGTCGCGCCGGCGTTGGGCGGGAAGTTGAACAGCACCAGCGCCACCTTGCGCGCCATCCGCGCGGTCCGCCGCAACGCGACCAAGCGGGCGACGCGGGCTGCCAGCATCCCAGCGCGCTCGGCATGGGGCACCATGTCGCGGGAGCACGCCTTGCCATCGCAGTCGGCGCAGGGATCGGGCGTGTTGGCCCGGCCGCAGCGCCCGCCGAAAGTCATGGGCGTCATGCCGCCGTCCAGTTCCGGCAGCGCCACCATCATCGTCGCCTCGACCGGCAGCAGGCCGCGCGGGTCGCCCTGCCATTGGTCCAGGGTCTGAAACTCGACGGGGTGCGCGGTGACGTAGGGCACATCAAGCGCGGCCAGCATTTCCTCCGCGGCGGAGCTGTCGTTGTAGGCGGGGCCGCCCACCATGGAGAACCCGGTGAGCGACACCACCGCGTCGACCGCGGCGCAGCCCTCCCGCATGAAGAACCGCTCAATGGCCGGGCGGGCGTCCAAGCCGCTGGCAAAGGCCGGGACGACGCGCAGGCCGCGCGCTTCCAGCGCCGCGATCACGCCGTCGTAGTGGGCGGCGTTGCCGGAAATCAGGTAGGACCGCAGCAGCAGCAGCCCCACGGTGCCCGACAGCCCGGCCTTTGGCAGTTGGTCCAATCGGTCGAACACCCGGTTCGGCACGCGCGGGTGATACAGCCCGACCTCCGGATATTCGATGGGCGCCGCGGCCGGGAGCGTGCCCTGCAGCGCCCGGCGCTCCCCGGTGGCGTAGCGGCTGACCAGCATGCGGACCAAGCTGAGCAGATTCTCGTCCGACCCGGCCAGCCAATACTGCAGCGCCAGGAAGTAGGTGCGGACATCCTGCGCCGTGCCGGGGATGAACTTCATCAGCTTCGGCAGGCGGCGCAGCATCTTCATCTGCTTCTGCCCGGACGCCGGCTTGCCGCCCTCCTTTCCGCCGCCCCGTAGCCGTTTCAGCATGGCGAGCGCACCGGTTGCTTCCTGCGACATGTCGAAACGGCCGAGCTTGGTCAGCTTCGTGACCTCGCCCGCCGACATGCAGCACAGCATGGCGTCGCAACCGTCGCGCCGGGCCGCCAGCGCCGGGGCCACGGCGCGGATATGGTCCTCCAGGAACAGCATCGTCGCGACCACGATGTGCCCCTGGGCGATGTCGGCGTGGCAAGCGGCGAGCGCCGCCGGGTCGCTGCCCCACTCGTCCGCCGCGTGGACCACAAGGCTGAGGCCGGGGATGTCGCGCCGCAACGCGGCCTCCGCCCGGCGCGCGGCGCTGGACAGGTGGCTGTCCATGGTGACGACCACGACGCGGACCGGGGGCGCGCAGGGCGGGGCGTCAACGGCCATAATGCGCCTTCGCGTCGTAGAGCGTTTCAACGGTGATGGTGGCGAGGCCCCGGTCCAGGGCGAACTTTTCCGTGTTGCGCCGGGCCTTGCCGCGGACAAAGAACGGGATCTTGCCGACTTCCTTTTCCGCGTCCGGCGCCCAAACAAGCGGACCCGCCGCCGCGACAGGCTCAGGCTCGGGACGCAGGAACGCGGCGTGGCCCAGATGCGACGGCGCGGCGTCGCCGTGGAACTCCGCGTCCTCGCGGAACATGCCGATCAGGTGCTCCTCCAGCCCCATCATCAGCGGGTGCACCCAGGCGTCGAACAGCACGTTGGCGCCTTCCCAGCCCATCACCGGGGAATAGCGGGCGGGGAAGTCCTGCACGTGCACCGGGGCGGAGATCACGGCGCAGGCGATGCCCAGGCGCTTCGCGATGTGCCGCTCCATCTGCGTGCCGAGCACCAGCTCCGGCTGCGCTTCCGTGATGCGCGCCTCGATCTCCAGGTAATCGTCGGAGATCAGCGGCTCCACGTCGTAGAGCTTCGCCGCCTCCCGCACCTCGCGGGCGAACTCGCGGCTGAAGGTGCCGAGGCCCACGACGGTGAAGCCCATCTCGTCCCGCGCGACGCGGGCGGCGGCGACCGCGTGGGTCGCGTCGCCGAACACGAACACCCGCTTGCCCGTCAGGTAGTTGCTATCGACGGAGCGGGTGTACCACGGCATCCGGGACGGGGCGCCCGCCAGCGCCGGGGCGGGATCGACGCCGGCCAGCGCCGCAACCTCGTGGATGAAGTCCCGGGTGCCGCCGATGCCGATGGGCACGCACTTGGTCGCCTTCTGGCCGAAACCGCGGGCCAGCCACGCCGCCGCCTGCCCGGCAATTTCCGGATACAGCACGACGTTGAACTCCGCGTCCCCCAGCCGCGCAATGTCGGCGGGCGTGGCCCCCATCGGCGCCACCACGTTCACGTCGATGCCGAGCTGCGCCAGCAGGCGCGTGATCTCCGCCACGTCGTCCCGGTGGCGGAAGCCGAGCGCCGCCGGGCCGAGCACGTTGCAGCGGGGGCGCGCACCCGGGGCGCGCTCCGGCCGCGTCGTGCCCGGCGGCGGCACGGACGGGCCGGCAAAGGCGCGGACGACCTGGTAGAAGGTTTCGGCCGCGCCCCAGTTCTCCTTTTTTTGGTAGGACGGCAGTTCCAGCGCCACAACGGGCACCGGCAGACCCAGCGCGCGGGCGAGGCCGCCGGGGTCGTCCTGGATCAGTTCGGCGGTGCAGGACGCCCCCACCAGCAGCGCCTGCGGCTGGAACCGGGCATGGGCGTCGCGCACGGCGTTTTTGAACAACTCCGCGGTGTCGCCGCCGAGGTCGCGGGCCTGGAACGTCGTGTAGGTCACGGGCGGGCGCTTCTGCTGCCGCTCGATCATGGTGAACAGCAGGTCGGCGTAGGTGTCGCCCTGCGGCGCGTGCAGCACGTAGTGCACGCCCTCCATGGCGGTGGCGATCCGCATGGCCCCAACGTGCGGCGGCCCCTCGTAGGTCCAAAGGGTGAGCTGCATGGCTTACACCCTCAGCCGCAGGCGGCGGTTGAGCGGGCGGGCGAACAGCTCGGCGAGGTCGGCGGCCTGGTCGTAGCCCTGGATGGGCGTGAACAGCAGCTCGATGGACCACTTGGTGCCGATGCCCTCCGCTTCCAACGGGTTGGCGAGGCCAAGGCCGCACACCACGAGGTCCGGACGCGCCGCCCGGGCGCGGTCAAGCTGGCGGTCCACATTTTGCCCCTCGCTCAGCGCGGTGCCGGCGGGGAGCATCGCCAGCTCTTCCGCCAGATGCTGGCGGTGCAGATAGGGCGTGCCGACCTCGACGAGCCGCATGTCCATCTCGCGCTGCAGGAACCGGGCGAGCGGGATTTCAAGCTGGCTGTCCGGGAAGAAGAAGATGCTCTTGCCAGCAAGCTGCTCGCGGTGCCGGGCAAGGGCCTGCCGGGCGCGGCCGAGGGGCGCGCGGGTCGCGTCGTCGAACCGCTCAGGCGCGACGCCAAAGGCGGAGGCAGCGGCTTGCAGCCATGCGGTCGTGCCCTCCGCGCCAAGCGGGAACGGCGCAGGGATACGGACGGCGCCGCGGGCTTCAAGCGCCCGGGCGGTGTCGGCGAGGAACGGCTGCGCCAGCAAATAGCGCGTGTTCGGCCCGACCGGCGGCAAAGCGAGCGCGCTGCGCGGCGGCATGAACCGCACATCCGCGATGCCCATGCCCTCCAGCAAGCGGCGAAGCTGGTCCTCCACCACCTCCGCCAAAGCGCCGACGACCAGCAAGGATGATCCGGCACCCGGCGCTTCCCGCGGCAGAATCGGCACCAAGGACGCAAGGCAGGCGTCTTCCCCTTGGGTGAACGTCGTCTCGATCCCGCTGCCGCTGTAGTTCAGCACGCGGACCTGGGGCATGTGGGTCGCCGACAGCCGCTCGGCGGCGCGGGACAGGTCGAGCTTGATGACCTCGGACGGGCAGGAGCCGACCAGGAACAGCAGGCGGATTTCCGGGCGGCGGGCGAGCAGTTGGTCCACCACCCGGTCCAGCTCGTCGTTCGCGTCCGCCATGCCGGCCAGGTCGCGCTCGTCGATGATGGCGGTGGCGAAGCGCGGCTCGGCGAAGATCATGACGCCGGCCGCCGACTGGATCAGGTGGGCGCAGGTACGGGAGCCGACCACCAGGAAGAAGGCGTCCTGGATCTTGCGGTGCAGCCAGATGATCCCGGTGAGGCCGCAGAACACCTCGCGCTGGCCCCGCTCCCGCAGCACGGGCGCATCGCCGCAGCCGAGTGCGGCGGCGCCGCTCACGAGGTCAGGCCCATGCCCGCGGCCTGCCAGCCGTCATCTTCGCGCCGGGCGCTCCGCAGCTTGAGCACGAACTGCGCGGCGTTGATGACGTAGGCGGCATAGGCCGCAAGCGCCAGCAGCATCAGGGAATGGGCGTCCAGCGCCCCGGACAGCAGCGCCAGGAGGTAGGCGGTGTGCAGCGCCAGCACCAGCATGGAGAACACGTCCTCCCAGTAGAAAGCCGGGGCGAACAGGTAACGGCCGAATACCTCCCGCTCCCAGATGCAGCCGGTGATCATGATGGCGTAAAGGCAGAGCGTCTTGGCCACGACGGATGCGGTGGCGGCGTGCTCGCCCAATCCGGTGGACAGGAAGCGCGACACCAGGCACAGGCTGACCAGGAACACGATGAACTGGACGGGGGCGAGCACGCCCTGCACCACGGTCCAGGGCGAAGCGTCGCGGCGGCGGCGCTCCTCCGGCGTATAGAGCGCGGGACGACTCGGCTGGCGGAAGGCCGGGCTGATGCTCCGCCCGGCGGCGCCGCCCCAGGGGCTGCAATCCAGCGAGTCCACGATGCGTCCGATGAGCTGAGTAAACATCGCTTGACAATGCCCTCCCTAGAAGGTGCGCTGATCCAGAGCAGCCGGTCGGAAACCCGCTGCCTGGTCATCGCGACCATGAGCGCGCCGCAGGGCGCAAGCGTGACGACGGTTTCAGGCCAAGCTGCGACGTTCTCTGTTCTTCAATCCCGTGTTGGTCCGGGATTGCGTGTTGACAACGACGCTAAAGCCGGGCGGGGCAATGTGTCAAGCCGGCGTTACGTAAATCGAACTTGACACTCGATGTCAGGCCGCTTCAACTAGGGAGAGACGCAAGATGACGGGATTGATGGGACACCCGCTCGCCATTCACGACTTCCGGACCGAAGCCGACGCGATGAGCGCGGCCCGGCGGCAGCCTGTGCGGCTGCACCCGGCCCGGCATGAGGAGGAACGGCGTCGGGCCATCCTGACCCGGACGGTTGAGCTGGACGTCATCCCGCGCCTGCTGATGGCGCACCGGCCGGCGGTGGTGCCGGCGGTGGCGGGCCTGCTGGTGACCGCCGCGCATGTCGCCGACCTCGTCGGCCTCGTGCTGTCGCGCGGCGAGCCGGAGGCGGTCGCGTTTGTTTCGGCGATGCACGGCCAGGGGGCCGCGGCCGAGTCGCTTTACCTGGACCTGCTCGCCCCTGCGGCCCGGCGCTTGGGCGAGATGTGGGAGGACGATACCTGCGACTTTTCTGACGTGACCGTCGGCCTTTGGCGGCTGCAGAACGCGATGCGGGAGCTAAGCCCGTGCTTCTTGCGCGCCGCGAATGTCGGGGTCCAGGGCGCGCGGGTGCTTCTGGTGCCGTTGCCGGGCGAGGACCACACCTTCGGCTTGTCGATGGTCTACGAGTTCTTCCGTCGGGCCGGCTGGAACGCCTGGTGCGGCCCCGTGGAGTCGAGCGCCGACCTGCGCGGCATGGTGCGGCGCGAGTGGGTCGAGGTGGTCGGCTTCTCGCTCGCCTGCGACGAGAAGCTGGACGCCGTGCGGACCGAGATCCGCTCGGTGCGGCGCGCGTCGATGAACCCGGGCCTGGCCGTCCTGGTGGGCGGTCCTGGCTTCACCGCAAACCCGTCGCTCGCGGCCGAGGTGGGCGCGGACGGCACGGCGGTCGATGGCCGTCAGGCAGTGCAGCAAGCGCAGGCGCTGGTCGATCTGGCGGCAAAGCGCCGATGACGGCCGATCCCCGCACGTAACGGATCTGCCGCCTCGGCGAAGACGACCCGCATGCCCCTTTCGGCATGCGGCAACAGGGCTAAGGCTTGGGGCGGGGAAACGAGGCGTGCACTGGGGGATCTCGGCACTCGTGAAAACTTTCGTATCGCCGCAAACGTCGCTGGGGGACCTCGACGCCGGCTCGGCAGCGTCGCTCATCGCGGCGTCCTCCGACGTGACCCTGATCGTCGATGCGCACGGCACGATCCGCGACACGGCGTTCCAGAACATGGAGTTGCTGGACGACCTGAGCGAAAGCGCCGACTGGGTTGGCCGCGCCCTGGCGGCCACCGTGGCGCCGGACAGCCGGCCGAAGGTCGAGGCCCTGCTGCGTGAGGCGGCGACGGCGGCCGGGCCAAAGTGGCGCCACATCAACCACATCACCCCCGAGGGCCGGTCCGTGCCGGTGCTGTACTGCGGCGTGCAGATCGGCGCGGACGGCCGCATCGTGCTGTTCGGCCGCGACCTGCGGGTCATGTCCGCCCTGCAGCAGCGCCTGATGAACGCGCAGCAGTCGATGGAGCGCGACTATTCCAAGCTGCGCGACGTGGAGATGCGCTACCGCCTGCTGTTCCAATTGTCGTCCGAGGCCGTGCTGATCCTCGATCCCGTCAAGGGGCGCGTGCTGGAAGCGAACGCGGCGGCGCAGGACCTGTTCGGCGCCGGGTCCGAGGACGTGGTCGGCCGCGCGATGGCCGATATCCTCCATCCCGACAGCCTGCCGGCGCTGCAAGCGCACTTCGCGGCCATCCGCGCCGGCGCCAAGCCGGAGGACACGCCGGCCCGGCTTCAGCGCGGCAGCCAACCGGTGACGGTCAAGGTGTCGTTGTTCCGGCAGGAAAACGCGGCGCTGTTCCTGATGCGCATCTCCCCCGTGCAGTCCGCCGTTCCCGCGCTGCCGGACGTGAAGACCAAGCTGCTCCGGGCCGTGGAAAGCGCGCCGGACGGCTTCGTGGTGACCGACCACCACGGCGCGGTCATCACCGCCAACGCGGCGTTCCTGGACATGGCGCAACTGCTGGACGAGCACCAGGCGCGCGGGCAGCCGCTCGACCGCTGGGTGGGCGCCAGCGGCGTGGACCTCGACGTGTTGACGGCGAACGTGCGCGACCGCGGCTCCGTGCGGTTCTTCACCACATCGCTACGCGGCGAGGCGGGGTCGGTGGCGCAGGTCGAGATTTCCGCGGTGTCGATCCGCAACGGCGGGCAACCGTCATACGGCTACGCGATCCGCAACGTCGGGCCGCGGCTGCACCTGGACACCC
>CALMVT010000068.1 GCA_937873175.1 uncultured Acetobacteraceae bacterium
CGCAGCACCTGCGCGACCTGATGGCCAGAACTAACGGATTGGGCATTTTGTACGCGTAAGGGGACGAAGCGGGAACATCATGCGGCGGCATGGAAGGCGTCCGGTGGCGCACGCAGCGGCCTCAATCCGTCGCTGGTTTCCGACGGTCGTTGTTCTGCGCCCCAGATGTAGTCGCCGGTCAAGTTCACATGCTCCCACCCGAGCGGCGACAGGTGGGCGAGCAGGTGGTCCGGCACCGTCTCGGTCTGGCGGAGCACGGCGACGGCGCGTTCGAGGTAGCGCGTGTTCCACAGGATGATGGTGGTGACGAGCAGGTTCAGGCCGGACGCGCGGTGCTGCTGGTTCTCGTAGGTGCGGTCGCGGATCTCGCCCAGCCGGTGGATGAAGACCGCGCGGGCCAGGCTGTTGCGGGTTTCGCCTTTGTTGAGTTCCTGGCCGGCCTCGCGGCGCAGCTCCGGATCGTCGACCCAGTCCAGGGTGAACAGCGTGCGCTCCAGCCGGCCCAACTCGCGCAAGGCGGCGGCCACGCCGTTCTGCCGCGGGTAGGAGGCGAGCTGGCGCATGATGAGCGACGCGGTGACGGTGCCGGTACGGATGCTGGCGGCGACCCGCAGGATGTCCTGCCAATGGGCACGGATCAGGGCCACGTTGATGCGGCCGGCGATCATCGGCTCCAGCGCCGAGTGGTCCGAGGGCTTGCCGAAGCTGTAAAGGCGGCGGTGCTTCAGGTCCGGGATGCGCGGCGCGAACTGAAATCCCAGCATCGTGCAAAGAGCGAAGACATGCTCAGAATCCCCGCCCCCGTCGGTGTGGTGCCGGCGCGTCGTCACCTCGCTCTGGTGGTAGTGCAGGGCGTCCAGCACGTGCAACGCCTCGCTGGCCGTGGCCGCGATCAGCGTGGTGTAGAAGGGGCTGAACCGGTCCAACAGGTGCGTGTAGACCTTGAACCCCGGCGCCTGGCCGTAGTGGGCGTTGAGCCGGCTTGCGTCGCGGCCGAAGCCGGCCGCCTTGAAGAACTGGCCGTCCGACGATGATGACGTGCCGCTGCCGAACACGACGGCGAACGGCTCGCGCTGCTGCTGGTTGACCAGGCGGCAAAGCGCCAGGGCATAGGTTTCCTCGCGGATGTGCCAATCGGCCGTCCAGGCGAGTTGGCCCAGGCTTCCGATGCTGCAGGCTTCGCCCATGCGGGTCAGGCCGAGGTTGAGGCCGTCGGCCAGCAGGCCCGCCATCAGGATGCGAGGGTCAGCCGCAGCCTCGCCGGTGCGCAGGTGGGTGAAGCAGCCGGGGAACCCGGTCCACCGCGCCACCTCGGCCAGCAGGTCGGTGATGCGGATGCGCGGCAGCATGGCGTAGAGGCGGGCTGCCAAGACTTCGGCTGTGGGCGGCGTGGACTTCTCGACCGGCGCGACCTTCAGCACCACCGATCCGGCCGCTACCGCTGGGTCCTGGGCCGGGCGCAGCCCGTGCGGGACGCCGAGGGGCACGTCACGCGCTGGTATGGCACCTGCACCGACGTCCAGGAGATCGTAGAAGCGCGCGAGGTCCTGGCCCGCTCGCGCGAGGAGTTGGAGCGGCAGATCGAGGAACGCACGCGCGAGCGCGACCGAGCGTGGAAGAACTCGCAGGACCTGCAGCTGGTTGTTGACACCGCCGGCGTGCTCAGGGCCGCAAACGAGGCATGGACGGCGATCCTCGGCTGGCGGCCGGACGAGGTGGTCGGGCGCAGCTACCTCGACTTCATCCACCCCGATGACCACCCGTCGAGCGAGCAAGCGCTGGCCACGGCCTCAGGGTCGGGGTTGCCGGTCTATGAGAACCGCTACCGCCACAAGGACGGCAGCTATCGCTGGATCTCCTGGGTGGCGGCTCCCGAGGAGGGCTTGATCTACGCCAGCGGCCGCCATGTCACCGCCGAGAGGGAGGCGGCCGCCGCGCTTGAGGCTATGCAGGAGCAGCTGCGCCAGTCGCAGAAGATGGAAGCGGTGGGACAGCTCACGGGCGGCCTGGCGCATGACTTCAACAACCTGCTCGCCGGCATCTCGGGCAGCCTGGAGCTGCTGCAAACCCGGGTGGCGCAGGGCCGGATCGGCGACCTGGAACGCTACCTCGTCGCGGCCCAGGGCGCTGCCAAGCGTGCAGCGGCGCTCACGCACCGGCTTCTGGCCTTCTCGCGCCGGCAAACACTTGACCCCAAACCGACCGACGCGAACCGCTTGGTCACAGGCATGGAAGAGCTGATCCGCCGCACCGTGGGCCCGATGCGCGTGCGGCACGCGAGCGCGACCTCCAGCCGGGGCAATACGTGTCGGTGTGCGTCAGCGACAACGGCACCGGCATGCCCCCAGACGTCATCCAACGCGCCTTCGATCCGTTCTTCACAACCAAGCCGATCGGCATGGGCACGGGGCTGGGCTTGTCCATGGTATATGGCTTTGTGCGGCAGTCAGGGGGCCAGGCGCGCATCTACTCCGAGCCGGGCCAGGGCACGATGGTGTGCATTTACCTGCCGCGCCATCATGGCGAGGCAGAAAACGCCGATGTCCCAGGCGAGCTGGCCGAAGCGCCGCGCGCGGAGCAGGGCGAGACGGTGCTGGTAGTGGACGACGAGCCGACCGTGCGCATGCTGGTCACCGAAGTCCTGGGCGATCTGGGCTACACGGCCATCGAGGCGGCAGACGGGCCGACCGGGCTCCGAGTGCTGCAGTCCGATGCCCGCATCGACCTGCTGGTAACCGACGTGGGCCTGCCCGGCGGCATGAACGGGCGGCAGGTAGCCGACGCCGCGCGTGAACGCAGGCCGGGGCTGCGCGTGCTGTTTATCACAGGCTATGCCGAGAACGCCGTGCTCAGCCACGGGCACCTCGACCCCGGCATGCAC
>CALMVT010000069.1 GCA_937873175.1 uncultured Acetobacteraceae bacterium
GACGCTCACCGACGCCGACCTCGTAGCACCGCCCACCCGCGCCGACGCCGCAGCGATGCGCAGGCGCCTGCTGCGGGACCTGCCACCGACGGGACCATGGGACGTGAAGCTGCGGCCGGGCGGCGCCATCGAGGTCGAGTTCATCGCGCAAACCCTGCAGCTCATCCATGGCGTGCGGCCGGGCTGCCAGGCGACGCGCGCCGCCCTGCGATGCCTGGCCGATGACGGCCGGCTGCCGGCCGACACGGCGGCCATGCTGATCCGGGCGGACCGGCTGTGGCGCACCGTGCAGAGCACCGTCCGCATCACCATGGGCCGCAACGCGCAAGCTTTGCCGCCCGCGGCGGAGGAGCTGCTGCGCCGCGCGGTGGGGCAGCAGCTCGGCACGCCGGACCTGCCGCTTTCGCAGCTTCGCGACGCGCTGGACGCGGCGGCGCGAGACGTGCGAGCAGCGTTCACCACCCTGGTTGGAGTTCCCGAATGAGCCTTGCCGAAGGTGACGCCGCGCCCCCTTTCGAGATGCCGGCCAGCGGCGGCCGCACAGTCAGCCTCGCCGGCCAGGCCGGGCGGCCCTTCGTGCTGTATTTCTACCCCAAGGCCGACACGCCCGGCTGCACGAAAGAAGCGCAGGCGTTCCAGGAGGCGTTGCCCGAACTCGGCGGCATCGGGGTGGAGGTGATCGGCGTGTCCAAGGACGCGATGGCGCCCATCGAGCGGTTCGCCAGGAAATACGGCCTGACCTTTCCGCTCGCCTCCGACCCAGGCGGCGTCACGGAAGCGTACGGCGCGTGGGTCGAGAAGTCGATGTATGGCAAGACTTATACGGGCACCGACCGCTGCACAATTCTGGTGGATGCGGAGGGCCGGGTTGCCCGCATCTGGCGCAAGGTCAAGGTTCCCGGCCACGCCGCGGAGGTCATGGCGGCGGCAAAGTCGCTCCCGCCCTGATCAGAACGGGCCGAATGCCTGGTAGGCCGCCAGCCCCGCGAATGGAACCAGCAACGCCGCGGCGGCGGGCGAAGCGGCCCACAAGCGCGTCGCCAGCACCAACGCGCCGGCCCCCAGCAGGGCGGCGTCCAACATGCCGACCTCGCGGCTTTCGGTGCCCATCTCCAGCACGGGCAGTAGCGCCGCGCCGGCCCACAGCATATCGAGGAGGCGGCGCTGCCACGCGACGCGCAGCCGGTGGCGTGCCAGGCCCAGCAACGCGAACAGCAGCACGGAGGCGATGGTCAGCATGCCGACCGACGTGCCCTCCGGTAGCAGATCCTCTATCGACCAGCCCAGGGCCAGCCCGGTACCCCAGCCCACCAGCCCGCCGAGCGCATACACCAGCACCGTGAAGCCCGGCCCGGCGCCGAACCGGGTCTGGGCCAAGCCCCGCAGCTCCGCCACGCCCGCCGTCAGCAGCCCAAGCAGCAGCACCTTTCCGGCCGGGTGCAGGCCGAATGTCGGGTCAAACTCCGCGCGCACCACGCGGAGCGGATCGACATGAGTAGCGAAGCGGTACCAGGCCCACTCGAACGCCAGGGCGGCCAGGGCGGCGGCAAAGGCGAGGCCGATCAACGGCACCGGGCCGCGGTCCCGCCCCGCCGGCAGCGCGCGCCAGATCATCGCCCAGGCGAACACGCCGGCCGCGATCGTCGCCTGCGACACGTCGGCCTTGGATTGCAGGAAGAAATGGATGAGCGCCAGCACCCCGAACCCGTAAGCGAGCTTGTGCAGCCGCTTCCAGTTCCGGCCCAGCCGCTTCACCCAGCCGTCGGTCGAGGTCACGGCTAAGGCCGTCAGCCCCAGCAGCGTCACAAATCCGATGGTGAGGTAGGCGCGGACCAGGATCTCGGTCACGATGGCCAAGGGACGCCAGTTCTGGTCGGCGGCGTAGAGCAGGAGGTGCACGCCGGCGTAGCAGGCCGCGCTGACCCCGATCATGCGCCGGACCACCACGATGTTCGGCGTGCCCAGCAACGCCTTGGCCGGAGAAACAACCAAGGACGCCATGAAGATCCACGCCGCCCAGTAGCCCGTCACATGGATCGCGGCGTTGAGCGGGCGAGCGCCCAGCATGTTCATCCACCCCCGCACTGCCAGCCACCCCGCCGGCAGCAGCAGCAGCGTGAACACGGCGGCACGCAACGGGTCCAGCCGCCCGCGGCGGTCTGTCCAGGGCGCCCACTCGGCAATCGGATGCAAATGCGGGCGGGCGGGCCTCATCGGCTGCCTCCGGGCGAAGCCGAGAGGGGCGAGGTCCGGGGCGCCTGGTGCGCGTAGCTCGGCGGCACGGCAAAGGCGGACGGGTCCAGAACGCCATAGGCCACGCGCGTGGCTTGCACCAGCACCTGGGCGCCGCGCCGCGCTTGGAGCAGCACGCCGTCAGCGGTGAAGCAGGTGAGCGTCGCCTGGCCTTGCAAGTCGAGCGTCTCCCATTCGGTGCAGGGCACGCCTGCGATTTGGGCAGTGCCGCGCCGAGTGAAAGGGGCGCCGCCCGGGGCGGCGTGGCCGGGCAGCCCACTCACGGGCGTGGGCAAATCCAGCACGCCACGGTTTTGGTCGCTGACCATGGCCATGGTGCCCGCCGCGTAGTCCACGATGGCGTAAACGCCCGGCGTCGGCGTATCGAGCCGCATTTTCCGCTCCGCCGCCGACCAGCGGGACCGCTGCGACATCGCCCGCTCGCCTCCTCCGGTGCGGTAGGTCACGTCCACATCGCGGGTTGGCAGCGTCGCGGGCCGGTCGGCCTGCGCCCACGCCGGCGGGACCGTGAGGGCGGCCAGCAGCGTCACCGCCGCCGGCAGGGCGCCCCGGATCACCGGGCGCGTCCGAGCTTCGGCATGGCGAACTGCATGAAGTCGGGCGGCACCCGGAACAGCTCGTCGCGCAGCGGGCCGTAGCTGACGCTTGACGCGGTGAACGCGCCGCGCCGCCCGTCCACCTGCCCGTCCGCCCGCAACGCCACGCCGTCCGCGGTGAAGCAGACCGTGCCGGCGCCGCGCGTGGACTGCACGGCCCAGGCGGTGCAGGGCAGCCCGGCCACCACCTCCTCGCCGCGCCGGGTCAGCCGCGCGCCGTCCAGCGTCAGCGGCTGCAGGTCGGCGTCGCGCACCGGGAGCGACAGCGCGCTGCGCAGCGCCGTGTCCACCAGCTGGACGGAATGGGCGCGCAGATCGACGATCACCGCCTGGGTGCGGCCTTCCGGCTCCGCCCGCAGCCGCTGCCCGGCGGCGTCCCAGGACAAGCGCAGCGCCCCCGGGATGCCGCCCGGCACGGCGGACGCGGCCTCGCCCTCGACGCGGTAGGTCACGGCCACGTCGCGGGTGGGCTGGATGTGCGGCCGGTCCTCCGC
>CALMVT010000070.1 GCA_937873175.1 uncultured Acetobacteraceae bacterium
GCAGGCAACGGCCGAGCGGCTGGTGCAGGCTCTCGAACGCTCCGGATACGTCCTGATGAAGCGCCCGGCGGCCAGCGCGCCGTCCACCAGCGGGCACCGGCACCCGGACCGCGATTGAGCCGCGTGCCGAACGCCCCCGCCCCGGCCTACGTCGAGTTGCAGGTCACCACGAACTACTCCTTCCTGCGCGGCGCCAGCCACGTCGAGGAGCTGCTCGTGGCGGCCCGGGCGTTCGGCCTGGAGGCGATGGCCGTCACCGACCACAACACCCTGGCCGGCATCGCACGCGCCCATGCGCGGGCCGAGGAGGCCGGGATCAAGCTGGTCGTTGGCTGCCGGCTCGATTTAACCGAAAACCTGCCGGTGCTGGTGTATCCGACCGACCGCGCCGCTTATGCCCGGCTGTGCCGGTTGCTGACGCTCGGCAAGGGTCGGGCCGGCAAGCGCGGCTGCGCCCTCGCCTGGGCCGACCTGGCCGCGCACGGCGAGGGCCTGATCACGGTGCTGCTGCCGGACGCGGCCGACGCGGCGCTGGCCGGCGCGCTGGCCCGGCTGCAGCGGGAATTTTCCGAACGCTGCTACCTCGCGCTCAGCCTGCGCCGCCGTCCAGGAGACGCGGTGCGGCTGCGGCAGCTCGCCGACCTGGCGCAAGCAGCAAAGGTGCCAACCGTTGCCACCGGCGACGTGCTCTACCACGTCCCGGAGCGGCGGGTGCTGCAGGACGTGCTGACCTGCATCCGCGAGGGCTGCACCATCGACGAGGCCGGGTTCCGCCGCGAGCGGTTCGCCGACCGGCACCTCAAAGGGCCGGACGAGATAGCGCGGCTGTTCGCGGCCTACCCCGAAGCCGTGGCGCGGACGGCGGAGATCGCCGGCCGCTGCCGCTTCAGCCTGTCCGAACTGCGCTACCAGTACCCGGACGAGGGCGAAGCGCCGGGCGAGACGCCGCAGGCGGCGCTGGAGCGGCTGGTGTGGGACAGCGTGCCGCGCCGCTACCCCGGCAGCTTGCCGCCCGATGTCGAGGATCAGCTCCGGCACGAGCTGCGGCTGATCGCGGAGCTTGCCTATGCCCCCTACTTCCTGACGGTGCACAGCATCGTCCGCTTTGCCCGGAGCCGCGGCATCCTGTGCCAGGGGCGCGGCTCCGCCGCCAACTCCGCGGTGTGCTTCGTGCTGGGCATCACCGCCATCGACCCGGTGCGCAGCGGCCTGTTGTTCGAGCGGTTCGTTTCGGCGAACCGGCGCGAGCCGCCCGACATCGACGTGGACTTTGAAAGCGAGCGGCGGGAAGAGGTGATCCAGTGGGTGTATGAACACTACGGCCGCGACCGCGCTGCGCTGTGCTGCACCGTGATGCGCTTCCGCGCCCGGGGCGCGATCCGCGACGTGGGCAAGGCGCTGGGACTGTCGGAGGACGTCACCGGGGCGCTGGCCTCGCAGGTTTGGGGCGGGGCCGGGTCGGAGGGGGGCGTCGGCGAGGACCACGCCGCCGAGCTGAACCTCAACACGGGCGACCGCCGGCTGCGCCTCGCCTTGGAGCTGGGGCGGGAATTGATCGGCTTCCCGCGCCAGCTCGGCACCCATCCTGGCGGCTTCGTGCTGACAGAGGACCATTTGTCCGACCTGGTGCCGGTCGAGCCGGCGGCGATGGCCGGGCGCCAGGTAATCGAATGGGACAAGGACGACATCGACACGCTGAAATGGATGAAGGTCGATGTGCTCGGCCTCGGCATGCTCGGCTGCCTGCGCCGGGCCTTCGCGTTGCTGGAGGAGCAGGGCGGTCCGGCCATGGATATCGCCACGGTCCCCGCGGAGGACCCGGCGACCTACGAGATGATCCGCCGGGCTGACACGCTCGGCACCTTTCAAATCGAGAGCCGGGCGCAGATGGCGATGCTGCCCCGGCTCAAGCCCGCCACGTTCTACGACCTGGTGGTGCAGGTGGCCATCGTGCGGCCCGGGCCGATCCAGGGCGACATGGTGCATCCCTACCTGCGCCGCCGCGAGGGCAAGGAAGATCCCGACTACCCCAAGGAAGAACTCAAGCGCGTGCTGGGCAAGACCCTGGGCGTGCCGCTGTTCCAGGAGCAGGCGATGCAGGTCGCCATCCAGTGCGCCGGCTTCACCCCGGGCGAGGCCGATCAGCTCCGCCGCTCGATGGCGACCTTCAAGGTCACGGGCGGCGTGTCGCACTTCCGCGACAAGCTGGTCGGCGGCATGGTCAAGCGCGGCTACAAGCGCGACTTCGCCGAGCGCACCTTTTCCCAACTGGAGGGCTTCGGCTCCTACGGCTTCCCCGAAAGCCACGCCGCTTCCTTCGCGCTGCTCGCCTACGCCAGCGCCTGGACCAAGTGCCACCACCCGGACGTGTTCTGCGCGGCGCTGCTGAACAGTCAGCCGATGGGCTTCTACGCCCCGGCGCAGGTGGTGCGCGACGCGCAGGAGCATGGAGTGGAAATCCGCCCGGTCTGCGTCAATGCGTCGCGCTGGGACTGCACGCTGGAACCGCGGCTAGGCGGGGGACACGCCGCGGTGCGGCTGGGCTTGCGCACGGTGAGGGGGCTGGCCAACGCCCACGCGGCGCGGCTGGTCGCGCACCGGGGCGACGCGCCGTATGGCAGCGTGGAAGAAGCCTGGCGGCGGGCGGCCGTCCCGCCCGCGGCGCTGGAACGGCTTGCCGAAGCGGATGCTTTCCGCGGCCTCGGCCTCAACCGGCGCCAGGCGCTTTGGCAGGTGCGGGGCCTGGCCGACGCCGTGCTGCCGTTGTTTGCCGCCGCCGACGCCGGCCGGCTGCCGCGGCCGGAGCTGGTCGAGCCGCCGATGCCGCTCCTGCCGATGCGGGACGGCGGCGAGGTGGTGGAGGATTACCGCAGCACCGGGCTGAGCCTGCGGTCGCACCCGGTCGCGTTCCTGCGGGACACGCTGCGGGCACGGGGGATGCTGGCCTGCGCGGACCTCCTCCACCTCCGCGACGGGCGGCGCGTGGTGGTGCCGGGGATCGTGCTGGTACGGCAGAAGCCAGGCTCGGCCAAGGGCGTCATGTTCATCACGGTGGAGGACGAAACCGGGGTGGCGAACCTGGTGCTTTGGCCGCATCGCTACGCCCGGCAGCGCCGCCTGGTGCTTTCGGCCGGCATGATCGCCTGCCACGGCCGGGTGCAGCGCGAGGGCGAGGTGGTGCACGTGGTCGCCGATCAACTGGAGGACCTGTCGGACCTGCTGCGCAGCGTCGGCGAACGGGACGGGGCCGGGCTGGACCGACAGGAAAACAGAACGGGCGACCGCACGGCCCGAACGACTAGCGGCGCCGGCATCAAAGTGCCGACCCGGGACTTCCGCTGATCATGACCATGGACGGCACCCTGCAGCCGGTCAGTCCCGGCCGGACCGCGCCGCCCCGATCCGCTCCGCCAGCACGTCCAGCGGGAACGGCTTGCCGATCTTTGCCCCTGGCCCCGCTACCTCCACATGGCCCGTCATGAACAGCACGGGCAGGCCGGGCCTGCGCCCGCGCGCCGCGTCCGCCACCTGCCGCCCGTCCAGCCCGCCCGGCAGTCCCATGTCGGCCACCAGAATGTCCACCCGGCCGCCCCCGTCCAGCAACCGCAGCGCCGCGGCGCCGTCCGGCGCTTCCAGCACGCGG
>CALMVT010000071.1 GCA_937873175.1 uncultured Acetobacteraceae bacterium
CCGCAGAGAAGGTCAGGACAAAACCCGGGGGTGATGAACACCGGACGCGCGTTGCATCAGCCTGTTATAAGGCTCAATTATCCGAAGCGAGCTTGCTGACGGTCGCCGGCATTGCCTGCCAGTTTTCCGGGAACAGCGCCTCCAGGCTGCGCACCTTCGGCAAGTCGTTGTACACGATGTAAGGGGCGTCGGGATGCCGGACGAGGTAGTCCTGGTGATAAGCCTCGGCCGGGTAGAACGGGACCGCCGGGCCGATGCGGGTGGCGATGGGGCGGCTGAAGGCGTGGGCTGCCTCAAGCTGCGCCACGTAGGCCCGCGCCGTCCGGTCCTGCTCCGGGCCGTCCACGAACAGCTCCGAGCGGTATTGCGTGCCGCGATCCGGACCCTGGCGGTCCACCTGCGTCGGGTCGAGCGCCACCGAAAAGAAGATTTCCAGCAGCTTGCCATAGCTGACGCGGCCCGGGTCGAACGTCACGCGCACCGCCTCTGCATGCCCGGTCGCGCCAGTGCTCACCTGTTCATACTTTGGGTCGGGGACCTGGCCGCCGGCATAGCCGGAAACCGCCTGGTTCACGCCCGCGACATGCTGGAATGCGGCCTGCACACCCCAGAAGCACCCGCCGGCAAACACGGCCGTTTGCAGCCCGGCCCGATCCGACGCGATATCCAGCATCGGCGGCGGCAGTGCCCGAGGCGCGGTCTCCGCGAACGCCGATGGCTGCATCACCCGGAATGACAACGCCAGAGCGGCCGCACCGGCGACAACGACGAGGCCAGGCCTGGAAACACGGATCATAAGGTTGCTTTCGTTCAAGCGGCTTCGGGATGGAACGACAGCGCCGCGCCGTTCATGCCGGTGTGCAGGGCAGCAAGTGCGCAGGATGGAGCACTGATCGGGGATCAGCGTACGCCGCCGTTGACAGCCAAACACTGCATTCCGTGTCCTTGATGCCTTCACCAAACGCCACTGCGTTCAAACATAATCCGGGGCGTCCAAATTGCACTGTTCCGACCCACTCGCCATCGTCGTCAGGAGATGGCGGTGGGCGTTCAGATGAGTCCGGCTTGAGACCGCGAGAGCGCCGCTTCACGTTCCGCGCAGCCGCGCCAAGCGACGCACGCGGCCCAGCGCACCTGGGCTGACCTGGCGATGGCGACGGCTGTGTCGCCTTCCTCGTCATCATGGCAGGGCTCAGTGAGGCTTGCCGCTCATCAGTGGAAAGCATCTGGCCGGCCAGCACCTTTGGGGGCCTGCTGGATGGAATCAACGTGCTGACCAGCGACGAGGCTGCCCTGCCTGCGGGCGGCGCCGTGTTCCACGACACCGCCGCCTGGATGCGGCCGGAGTTGGCTGCCATGGCGCTAAGCAGGCATTCGTGGCTGATGCCACGAATGCCTGCTTAGGCTATCCCTGTCAGACGCATCATTCTACCTGCTGCGCGTGACACGCTCCGCAGAATGATGCTTAGCCGCGGAATAGGCGATGATGCGCCGTGCCGTTCTGACCCAAGGAGTTTTCAGCATGGATTACGTGAGGCTTGGCTCGACTGGCCTTGAAGTGTCCCGCATCTGCCTCGGCTGCATGACCTATGGGGCATCCGACCGCGGCAACCACGCCTGGACGGTGGACGAGGCGAGCAGCCGCCTGCTGATCCAGAAAGCGTTCGAGCTGGGCGTCAACTTTCTCGACACGGCCAACGTTTATTCCGACGGCCATTCCGAGGAAATTGTCGGCCGCGCCGTCCGCGATTTCTCGCGCCGCGAGGATGTCGTGATCGCGACGAAGCTCAACGGCCGCATGCGGCCAGGCCCGAACGGCGCCGGCCTGTCGCGCCGGGCGGTGTTCATGGAGATCGACAACAGCCTGCGCCGCCTCGGCACCGATTGGGTGGACCTTTACCAGATCCACCGCTGGGACCCGGCCACGCCGATCGAGGAAACGTTGGAAGCGCTGCACGACGTGGTCAAGGCCGGCAAGGCCCGCTACATCGGCGCGTCGTCGATGCATGCCTGGCAGTTCGCCAAGGCGCTGTTTACGTCGCGCATGCACGGCTGGACCGAGTTCGTCAGCATGCAGGACCACCTCAACCTGCTGAACCGCGAGGAGGAGCGCGAGATGCTGCCGCTGTGCGCCGACCAGGGCATCGGCGTGCTGCCCTGGAGCCCGCTGGCCCGCGGCCGCCTGACCCGCGATTGGGACGAGACCAGCGCCCGGCAGGAGAGCGACATGGTCGGCAAGACGCTTTATGCCGCGAACACCGCGTCCGACCGCGAAGTCGTGCAGCGTGTGGCTGAGATCGCGGCGCGGCGCGGCGTTTCGCAGGCGCAGGTGGCCCTGGCCTGGGTCGCGCAAAAAAGCGTCGTCACCGCCCCGATCATCGGCGCGTCGAAGCCGCAGCACCTGGACGACGCGGCGGCCGCCTTGTCGCTCGCCCTCACGTCGGAGGAGATCGGCATGCTGGAAGCGCCTTACACGCCGCATCCTGTCGTCGGGTTCACGTAGCGTGTCAGGGGCTTACGGGCCACCGCCCATCGTCAGCACCATGCGGAACCGCGCTGCCCCGCTCATCATCCGGGCGTAAGCCTCGGGCGCACGCTCTAGCGGCATCGTTTCGATCATCGGGCGCACACCGGACATCGCCGAGAACCGCAGCGTATCCTCGCTCTCGATGGACGTGCCCGAGGCATGGCCGACAACGCTGGCGCTTTGGCCCACCATGACGGTGCTGGAAACCTCGATAAGCTCCGGCGACACCCCGATCGCGACGAGCTTGCCGCGAACGCCCAGGCCCGACAGCAGTGGGGAAACAGCCTTGCCGCCCGGCACCGTCGCGAGGAGGGCCTGCGCCCCGCCTTTTGTCTGCAACGCCGCGCCTGGGTCGCCGGCGCTGCTGTCGATGTAGTGGTGCGCGCCGAGCCGGAACGCGAGGCCGTTCTTGTCAGCCCTACCGCCCGATGGCGACCGTTCGGAAGCCCATCTCCGCCGCAAACTGCATGCCGAGATGGCCCAGCCAGCCCAGAAGCATGAGCGACTTTGCGGGCATAGTCGCCACCTGGACCGGCGCCGGGCGTGGACGTGGCCAGCCCCGCGCCCTGCCGCCAACAGCGGCCGAAGCCGCACAAACCTCATCAAGAGGGCTCACGCTATGCTTGTCCAGATATAGCTACGCTGCGTTCTGCCGTCCGTCCTAAGCGGCAGCGTGGAGCCGATGCGCAATGGAACGGAGCGCCATGCCTGCGTCTCTCGCGGCAACGCACCAGCTCTGGCATGGTCCTGTTGTATTCAAGGGAACATGGCCGGGTCCGCTTCGCGCAGGCTTCTGCCGTGCGCCCTGAGCCGGCTCAATCCCGACGACCCGGCCCGGCAAAGGCCCTGCACCAGTTGGGCCGGCCCGTCCATCAAGCAATCCGCCACCCGCATCGCCGACTATGACGCAACGGCCGGCGCCCGCCGGGCGCAGACCGAGGCCGGCAACGGCAAGCAGCCCGGCGACCCAGTGTGCGCCGCCGAGGCCATCATCACCGCCGTTCAATCTCCGGAGCTGCCGCTCCACCTCGTGCTTGGCAAGCCGGCGCTGGAAATCGCCCGTAACAAGCTCGTCGCGCTGAAAAAGGATTTCGACGCTTGGAAAAGCACCACGCTCAGCAGCGACTTTCCTGAAGGCGGCGCATCGTTTTAAACAAAAAGGGCAATCCGTGAAAGTGCGCAGACCGGGCCGCAACGACGTAGCCGCCAGCCGCCCCACTACGGCGGCGGCAGCGGAACCGCGTAAAGATGGAACGGCAGTTTTGGCGGCTGCTTCTTCAGCTCGGGGTCAAGCAGGTGGCCAAGCTGCCCTTCGGCGACCCAGGCGGTGCTGCCGACCTGCGTCACCGAGACGGGTCCGCCGAAGCCGTCCTTGATCGTGGTGATCTCGGCCGTTCCGCCCTTGACCGTCACCAGGTCGAGGCTCCCTCCGCCTTCGATCATCAGGAACGTGTCCTTGCCATACCGGCGGAGGCCGTCCGGCAAGGTGAGCTTGCGCGAGGTTTGCAGCGTTGTCACCTCGCCGGCCCGGCCGTCCGTCACCGCCACCCTGAACAGGCTCCCCGGCGTGAACGTGTTGACATAAATGGCGCCGTCGCCGCCGATGGCGATCCCGTCGAGGCCGCCGCCCCCTTTCGGCGCCGCAAACCGCGGATCGCTGGCCCAAACCTCGAACGCGCTTTCGCCCGGCCGCAAGCGCAGGATGTGCGGGTTGACCGTGTCCGTGACATAGGCGGAGCCGTCCGGCCCCAGTGCGATGTCGTTGCACAGCGTCGGGCTGCCGGGCAGCGGCGTGCTGCCCTTGGCCTCCCCGGTCGTGAGGTCAAACGCCTTGAGCGCGCTCCCCTTGGCGTCGCCGGGGCCAGGAACGCCGAAGCCGGACGTGTCGTTCGAGCACACCAGCAGCGTGTTAGACGCCTCGTCGGCCAGCACGCCGAAGGTCGAGCGGCTTCCATTCGCTCCCGGCTTGATCCAGGGCTCCGCCTTGTCGGCGCCGGGCTTCACCTTGAAGATACCTCCCTCGGCGAAGCTGCCGACAAATAGCGTCCCGTCCTTTATCGAGCTGAGGCTTTCCGGGAAGGCGTGATCACCCGGAAGCGCCACTTCGGTCGGCACCGTGGCAGCGGCACCGGCAGTAATCGCGGCCGCCAGCAACGCATAAGCACTGAACGCTGACCACATGCAGCGCGAACGGTTCCGGCGAGGTTCTTGGGCCAATGTTCCTGACATGACATCATCCCTTGTTCTTATCAGTTTCTGGTCGAGTGGCGCTCCAAGTCAGCCAGTCTTGATCCAGACTGCCTTGACGTTCAAGTACTCCTCGACGTGCTGCTTGCCGCCTTCGCGCCCGTAGCCGCTCATCTTGTAGCCGCCGAACGGCACCGCCGGGTCCATCGCCTGGTAGCAGTTGACCCAGACCGAGCCGGCCCGCAGGCTGCGCGCCAATTGGTGAGCCTTGCCGACATCCCGGGTCCACACGCCGCTGCCGAGGCCGAAGTTGGTCTGGTTGGCCCGCTCGATCACCTCGTCCACGTCGGTGAACGGGATGGCCGAGATCACGGGGCCGAAAATTTCTTCCTGCGCGATCCGCATCTCGTCGCGCACGTCGACGAACACGGTGGGCGGCACGAAAAAGCCCTGCGCCATGGCGCCCTGGGTCAGCCGCTCGCCACCCGACAACGGCCGCGCCCCTTCCTGCCGGCCAATGGCGAGGTAGCCGGTCACGCGGTCAAGCTGCTCGGGCGAAACCAGCGGGCCGACCTGGGTGTCAGGGTCGCTGCTGTTGCCGACCCGAAGCGTCTTGCCATAGACGGCGACGCGGGCCGTGAACTCCTCGTAGATTTTTTGCTCCACGAACAGCCGCGTCCCCGCGCTGCAGATCTGGCCGGAGTTGGCGAACACCGCCATGCCCGCGCCCGGCACCGCGGCGTCCAGGTCGGCATCGGCGAACACCACGTCGGGCGACTTGCCGCCAAGTTCGAGCGACACCCGCTTCAGGTTCCCCGCTGAAGCCTGGACGATCTTCTGGCCCGTCAAATGCGACCCGGTGAACGCCACCTTGTCCACGTCCGGATGGGCCGCAAGCGCCGCGCCCGCGGTTTCCCCGTAGCCCGTCACGACGTTGACTACGCCCGGCGGCACGCCGGCCTCCTGGCACAGCTCGGCCACGCGCAACGCGGTCAGCGGCGCTTCCTCCGCCGGCTTGAGCACCACCGTGCAGCCAGTCGCGAGCGCCGGGCCAAGCTTCCAAACCGTCGAGGCCAGCGGCGCGTTCCACGGGATGATCGCGCCGACCACGCCCACCGGCTCCTTCAGGGTGAAGGAAACGTAGTCGCCCGGCAGCGAGTTCTCGATCGTTTCGCCGTGGATCGCGGTTGCCTGGCCCGCGTAGAAGCGCAGCATGCCCAGGACGCGCAGCCGGTTGCCCCGCGTGCGGCTGATCGGCGCGCCCATGTCGAGGGTGTCGAGCGCCGCCAGTTCCTCGAAGTTCTGCTCAACAAGGTCGGCAAGGCGCAGCAGCAGGTTCTGCCGCTCGAACGGCTTGGCTTTGCGCCATGGGCCGTTGAACGCATGCCGGGCCGCCGCGACCGCGCGGTTGATGTCCTCGGCGTCGCCCTCGGCCACGGAAGCGAGCAGCGCGCCGGTGGACGGGTTCAGCGTGTCAAACGTCTTGCCCGACACCGCCTCGACCCATTTGCCGTCGATGAGCAGGCGCTTCGGCTTGCCGGTCAGGAACGGGTGGCGGGCGGGGTCCAGCGGGGTGAGAACGTTCATCGCAAGCCTCCTTCGGCGTGTTGAGGACGGTCAGGTTCGCGGCTGCCCGCCGGCTCGGCCAGGGCCGCCAGAAACGAGCCAAGGCCGGCGCTGCGCAGCGGCAGCCAGGGCTTGCCAAGTTGGCGGCACAGCCGCTTCACCGCAAGTGCCGCGTCATGGCTCACACAATCCACGGGAAACGCCACCCGGTCGGCTTGGCTGACCAAGCCGGGCAGCAGCGACGGATGGTCGTGCCGCCCGCCGTCATGGCACAGCAGCGCGCCGCCGGCGGCCTCCAGCGCCGTTCGCACCTGCTCCGTGCAGCCGGGCCGGCCGCCGACGTAAAGGTTGCGCTCGGCGGGCAAGCAAACGGCCGGCTCCGCCGCGTCGGGGGCGTCCTGCTGGTGTTCCAGCGCGGCCAGCTCCCGCTGCGCCGCCGCACGGGCCGCCTCGGCGTCCCGGGCACGCCGTTCCCAAAACTGGGCCGCGTCCAGGGCGCTGGCCAGGCGCTGCTCGGAACGTTCCCGCCGCCCCGTTTCACGGCCGAGGCGGGTTTCGAGGTCGGCCACCAAGTGGCGCAACCCAGCCAGCGCGTCATCGTCGCCCGGGTCCGCCGCGTCCCGCACTTGCCGCGCCGCCAGCGCGCCGAGACGCCGGATGGTCGCGTCGCGCAAGGTCACGGCCTCATGCAGACGGGCCTGCTGGCGCTCCACCTTGGCGAGCAGGGCGGCGTTCTCCTCCTCCAGCGCGGTGAGCCGCCGGATGTCCGCCCGGTTCGCGGCGCCGACCAGGTGGGACAGCATGTGCACGTCGCCGAACGCTTGCCGCAGCCCAGCGCGCCCCACGTCGGGGTGGGTGAGCACCGCCCAATAAGCGCCGGGGATGTCGCCGGCGCGGCGTGCCTCGGCCCAGCCCTGCATCGCTGCCGCCTCGCCCCGCAGCCGGGCAAAGCGCTTGATCACTGCCTCGTGCCGGTGGTCGAGCGCCTTCTGCAGCAGCTTGGACGAGGCGTTGTGCCGACTGCACAGGCCCACCGCGCGGGCATGCAGGTCGTGGTCGGGGATGTGCGACACCTCGACCGCCATCGCCTTGCTCATCACCCGCCGCAACTCGCCCGTGGTGAGGCAGGTGCCGATGATCGAGCAATGCACGGAGTCGTTCAGCTCCCACAGCTTGGACCGCTGACGGGGAGGCGCTGAAAGCGGCCCAAACTCGATCCCATCCGTCTTTCGGATCGCGCTCGGTGAACTCGGCAGCCGGCCGTTCGCGAACACTGCAGGACCTGTGGCGGCGGTCATGGCAGTTCCGGCGCCGTGCCGTGTCCGACGCTGCTGAGCTGGCCGCACCAACTGATGAAGCCCATGAGGCGCCTTCCCACGCTATATTCCATTGAACATAGCGGTGTTCGCCGGCGAAAGTCCAGCGAGACTTGGGGCTGCGATGTGGCCGATTATCGCGCGATGGAACGAGTAGCCAGGGACATCCTGGCCCGGCGCTTGGCCCAGCTAAGGCAGGCCCTTGCACTAGGGCCGGTCTCAAAGCCCGCCGCTCAGGCGGCGCAGCGCAAGCGCCGGGTCAGAATACCGATGCTGCGCACCTAAGTGTCTGGTCGCAGAACATCGTTGGGAGTTCAGGCTGGGTTTGCCGGCCTGATCGGCGGAGGCCGACGCGCTGCTAGTTCAACACGCCCTGCGGGACGTCCGCGCTGTCCGCGGCCTCGCTCATGGCGGCCAGTTGGTGTGGCGCGACTGAGAATGCCACGTCGAAACCAGAGGGCGCGGAGAGTGTCAGGATCAGGCACCCCGAATGTGCGGCCCGCTCCACCCGCCATGCGCCGAGTGGCTGGACCACGCGGGCGCCGCGGTTGCCCCGCGCCCGGAGGGCCGCGCGCAGGATGTGGGGGATTGTGAGCAGCAAGGAGCCGGCAGCATCGAACGGCAGGTCCAAGCGGCGGCGTCGGACGACGCCGTCCTCAAATCCAAGCCGCATCCGGTCGCCGTCCTCGGACACGGTCCAGGATGTCAGCCCTTCGACCGCCTCGCAGCATTCCGTCTCGGAAGAATGAACGCGGGGGTCATTCGCCGGCGAAGTTGGCGGCAGGTCGCCCTGCCGCCCAGCATTCGGCACCGGCTTAAAGCGCTGTCGTGACTGCCTTCACTTCGAGGTAGTTGTGCAGCACCTCCTCGCCCATCTCGCGGCCCCAGCCGGACTGCTTGTAGCCGCCGAACGGCAGGGACGCGTCGAACACGTTGTGGCAGTTGATCCAGATCGCCCCAGCGCGGATGCGCTGCGCCATCTTGTGCGCCGTGCTGATGTCACGGGTCCAGATCGACCCGGCCAGGCCGTAGATCGTGCCGTTGGCCTACTTGGCGATGCGGTCCAGGTCGTCGTCGTAGCGCGAGGCGACCAGCACGGGGCCGAAAATCTCTTCCCGCACCACCGCCATGCCGGGCGTCGTCTCCGCCAGCACGGTGGGCTGCACGAATCAGCCGCCTCCGCCGCTCGCGTCCTTGCCGGAGCCGCCCCCGGTCGCCACGCGGGCGCCATCAGTCCGGCCGCTGTGATGAAGCCCGTCACCCGGTTGAACTGCTCGTCGGACACCAGCGGCGCCATCTCGGTCGCGGGGTCGAGGCCCGGGCCGACCTTGATGCGGCTCGCGATCTCGGACACGCCGTCCAGCACGCGGTCATACACCTTGCTGTGCACGTAAAGGCGCGAGCCGGCGCAGCAGGTCTGGCCTTGGTTGAAGAAGATCGCACTGGCGGCGCCCGGGATCACGCGGTCCATGTCCGCGTCGGGGAACACAATCACCGGCGACTTGCCGCCCAGTTCCAGCGTCACCTTTTTCAGGTTGCCGGTCGCCGCGCGGGCGATCAGCTTGCCCACCTCCGTGCTGCCGGTGAAGGCTACCTTGTCCACGTCCGGATGGTTGGCCAGCGCGGCACCCGCCGTTTCGCCGAAGCCCGGCAGGATGTTGACCACGCCCGGCGGGAAACCGGCTTCCAGGATCAGCTCGCCCAGGCGCAGCGCCGAGAGCGGCGTCTGCTGGGCCGTTTTCAGCACCACGGTGCAGCCGAACCGCGAGCGCCGGGACCAGCTTCCAGGCGGCCATGAGCAGCGGGAAGTTCCAGGGAATGATCTGGCCCACGACGCCCACCGGCTCACGCAGGATGTAGCTGTGGTAGTCGCCGGGCGTGGACAGGTTCAGCAGGTGGCCGCGCACCTTGGTGGCCATGCCTACCATGTAGCGGAACATGTCGATGGCGAGCGGGAGGTCGGCGGCGCGGGCGACGGTGACGGGCTTGCCGTTGTCCAGGCTCTCGATCTCGGCCAGCTCGTCCGCATGCGCCTCCATGAGGTCCGCCAAGCGCCAAAGCAGTTGGCCGCGGGCCGAGGGCTTCACGCGCGGCCACTCGCCGCCGTCGAACGCGCGGCGCGCGGCGGCGACCGCGAGGTCCACGTCAGCGGCATCGGCTTCGGCCACCTCGGTGATCTGCTGGCTGGTGGCCGGGTCGAACACGGCAAAGCGCTTGCCCGACTTCGCTTCCACCCATTCGTTGTCGATCAGCAGGCGGCGAGGCTTGGAAATGAAGTCTGCGGCGTCCGCGCCGAGCTTTCCGTGCCTGACGGAGATGTCCATATGTTGTGCCTCCCTGGCATCGTTATGCACGGACGAGCTTAACGCTTGACGGCAAAGCTGCCAAGGGCCGTTCATACGCCGGCCTGGTTTCACGCTCGCAGTGCGGCCAGCACAGCCTGCAGCCGCGCCAGCTCAGCCGCCCCGGCGCTCGCGCCGCCCTGTTCCAATGCCCGTACAGGCAGCATAGGCCATCCATCACGCGCCTGATATCGTTTGCGCATCAGCCTTTCGGGGCGGACGCCGCTGCCGGGCGTGCGTCCTTCAGGACGCCAACCCATACTCCAGGCCGATCTGAAGTGCGGGCGGGAACGGCACAAGCGTCGCGTCGGGCAGCAGCCAAGCATAGCGGTCCCACCCGGAGCAGTAAACGATGCTCGCGTTCACACGCCCGCCGAGGATCGCGACCGCGTCGGTGTCGCCGGAGTTCGGGGGCGCCGCGCCGGGCAGCGTGTCCAGCACCACGGCGCGGGATTCCAGCGCGGCCGCGCTGCCCGGCCCGAGATGATCGGCCAACCCGAACAGCCGCACCGCGTCGTCCCTGAGCGGGCCAACCTTGGACGGCGACACGCCCACCCACACGCCGGGCGCCAGCAGCCTGTCGAGCGCCGTCTCGGTGGTTGCGCCGAAGCGGGCCGGGGACAGCAGGCAAACGGCGTTGCGCGTGAACACCGCCATGACGCTGGCGCACCGCCCTCGTGATCGCCTCATGAGCGGTGCCCTGAAGCCCACACCGTAAATTGCCATGGGTGCAACAGCGCCCGAAGAACGGTTCCGTAGGCGTTCTCAAACCGTGTTGTGTAATCAGGTTTACCCTTGTCGCGCGCCGGGCTGCCGCTCGCCGCGCGAGTTTATCCAAGGATCAACTCAAGAAGAACTATCCGACGATCGCGGGGCAACAACAGCTCAACCCTCCAAGTCGCCGCATAGTCCATGGGGGTTTCGCATCCAGACACCTACCCACCCGTGACTGGCTGGCACGCCATCCTGCGATCAGCAAATCCGCAGCCGCCGCCACGTTCCGCGCCATCCGAACGTCGAGGTAGGTCGAAGGAACATGGGTTGCGTGCACGTGAGGATTTCCTGGACGCACGTGGTCGATGGGCGTAATATTCGCCTGTTGATAGGCCACGGTCAGTAAGCAACTGGCAGGTCGCCGATCCTTTTGCCAGCGTGACCGCGGCCTCTCGGACCAAGGGTTCGGGAGGGATGTGGCATGACCATACGCAACCCCGTCCAATGGGGCGTGGAACACCTTGGTGTCAAAGGCAAGGCCGCTCCGCCGGTCGCCGGCAGCGGGCAGCAAGCCGAGTTGGCGCTTCCCGAGGTGCGCCGGATCGAGGTGGCCGACCTGCTGGATGCGCTCACCAAAGGTCTCGACGATTTCGGGGCGAACCGGACGGATGTGCTGTTCCTGTGTGTCCTTTATCCGCTGATCGGCCTCGTGCTGGCGCGCATGACGGCAGGCTACGACATGCTGCCGCTGCTGTTCCCGCTGGCGTCCGGTTTCGCGCTCGTCGGCCCGCTGGCGGCGGTGGGCCTTTATGAAATGAGCCGGCGTCGCGAGCAGGGCGCCCCCGTGAGTTGGGTGAACACGTTTGGCGTGGTCCGCTCGCCGTCATTCGGCGGCATCATGATGCTCGGGCTTTTGCTGATCGAGGTCTTCGTGCTCTGGCTGATGGCGGCTTTCGCCATCTACCGCGTAACCCTCGGCCCCGCGCCGCCCGCCTCAGTCAGCGCCTTCGTGCATGACGTGCTACTGACGCCTGCGGGTTGGGTCATGATCGGCGTGGGCTTCGCGGTAGGGTTCCTGTTCGCGCTGTTTGTCCTGGCTGTCGGCGCGGTGTCGTTTCCCTTGCAGCTCGACCGCAACGTCGGGGTGGAACTGGCCATGCGGACCTCGATCCGCGCGATGCAGGTGAACCCCGGCCCGATGGCGATGTGGGGGCTGATCGTGGCCGGCACCCTGGTCGCCGGGTCGATCCCCTTTTTCATCGGTTTGATCATCACCCTGCCGGTGCTCGGCCACGCGACTTGGCATCTGTATCGGAAGGTGATCGCATGATAAAGCGCGGCCGCCCGGTCGTTGCCCCGGCCCGAAGCGGCGGCCGGCCCTGCGGAAACTTGGGCGCCGTCGCGCCGCGCTCAAACTCCGCATGCCGGGAGTGAGGGGAGCATGCCCGTCGCCCTGGTCCTGGTCGCGGTGGCGCTCGGCTCGGTGCTGTTCCACGTCCTGAGCCCGTGGTGGTTCACGCCGATCGCGTCCAACTGGCAGTACATTGACGGCACGATCATCGTCACGTTCTGGATCACCGGCATCGCGTTCACCGCCGTGGTCCTGTTCATGGCCTATTGCATCCTGCGGTTCCGGCACCAGGACGGGCGGCGCGCAGCCTATGAGCCCGAAAGCAAGCGGCTTGAATGGTGGCTGGGCGCCATCACCGCCGTGGGCGTCGCGGCCATGCTGGCGCCGGGGCTCGCCGTTTGGGGCCAGTTCGTCACCGTGCCGAGCGGCGCGTCCGAGTTCGAGGCCGTGGGCCAGCAGTGGCAATGGAGCTTCCGGTTGCCCGGGCCCGGCGGCCGGCTGGGCACCTCCGACGCCCGCTTCATCAGCGCGGAGAACCCGCTCGGCCTGAACCCGGGCGATCCGAACGGGCGGGACAACGTCCTCATCGTGGCGGACGACCTGCATCTGCCGGTTGGCCGCCCGGTTAAGGCGCTGCTGCGCTCCGTCGATGTCGTGCACAATTTCTACGTGCCCGAGTTCAGGGCCAAGATGGATCTGATGCCCGGCCTTGTTTCGTACTTCTGGTTCACGCCCACCCGGATCGGCACGTTCGAGATCCTGTGCGCCGGGTTCTGCGGCGTGGGCCATCCGCAGATGCGCGGCAACATCGTGATCGAGCCGGAGGCCGACTACCGGGCATGGCTGCAGAAGCAGCAGAGCTTCGCGCAGTCATCTCCCCAGGGTCAGGCGAGCAACGCGCGGTAAGGGAGGACATTCTGATGGCGGATGCCTCGGTTGGCGGGATGGATGCGGCCCCGATCGGCGGGGCGCATGACGCCGAGCTGTATCATCCGAGAAGCTGGGTGACAAAATACGTCTTCAGCCAGGATGCCAAGGTCATCGCCATCCAGTACTCAGTCACCGCGCTCACGATCGGGCTGGTGGCGCTCGTGCTGTCTTGGCTGATGCGGCTGCAATTGGCATTTCCCGGCTGCTTCGATTTCATCACCGCCGAAAGCTATTACCAGTACATCACCATGCACGGGATGAGTATGGTGGTTTATGTGCTCACGGCGTTGTTTCTGGGCGGTTTCGGCAACTATCTCATCCCGCTGATGGTCGGCGCGCGGGACATGGTGTTCCCGTATGCGAACATGCTGAGCTACTGGATTTACCTGCTCGCGGTGATCGTGCTGGCCGCGACCTTCTTCGTGCCGGGCGGGCCGACCGGCGCCGGCTGGACGCTTTACCCGCCGCAGGCGATCATGTCCGGCACGCCGGGGCGGGATTGGGGCATCGTCCTGATGCTCGTCTCGCTGATGCTGTTCATCGCCGGCTTCACCATGGGCGGGCTGAACTACGTGGTGACGGTGCTGCAGGGCCGCGCGCGCGGCATGACACTGATGCGGCTGCCGCTCACCGTGTGGGGCATCCTCACGGCCACCGTCATGGCGCTGCTGGCCTTCCCCGCCCTGTTCGTCGGCGCGGTCATGATGCTGTTCGACCGGTTGCTCGGCACCAGCTTCTTCATGCCGGCCATCGTCGAGGCGGGGACCCACCTGCGCCACGGCGGCGGCAGCCCGATCCTGTGGCAGCACCTGTTCTGGTTCTTCGGCCACCCGGAGGTCTACATTGTCGCCCTGCCGGCGTTCGGCATCGTGTCCGACCTGATCAGCACCCACGCGCGCAAGAACATCTTCGGCTATCGCATGATGGTGTGGGCCATCGTGGTGATCGGCGCGCTTAGCTTCGCCGTGTGGGGGCACCACATGTATGTCAGCGGCATGAACCCGACCTTTGGGTTCTTTTTCGCGACGACCACGCTCATCATCGCCGTCCCGACCGCGATCAAGGTGTATAACTGGGTGCTGACCTTGTGGCGCGGCGACATCCACCTGACGGTGCCGATGCTGTTCGCCCTGGGGTTCATTGTCACCTTCGTGAATGGGGGGCTGACCGGGCTGTTCCTCGGCAACGTCGTCGTCGATGTCCCGCTGTCCGGAACCATGTTCGTCGTTGCCCACTTCCACATGGTCATGGGCGTCGCGCCGATCCTCGTGGTGTTCGGGGGCATCTACCATTGGTATCCCAAGGTCACCGGGCGGATGACGAACGACGTCTTGGGCAAGCTGCATTTCTGGGTCACGTTCCTCGGCGCCTACGCGATCTTCTTTCCCATGCACTACCTCGGCCTGATGGGGGTGCCGCGCCGGTACTATGAGCTGGGCGAGATGGCCTTCGTTCCTCCGTCCGCCGCGACGCTGAACGTGTTCATCACGGTGGCGGCGCTGGTCGTGGGCGTGGCCCAGCTCGTTTTCGTGTTCAACCTGGTCTGGAGCCTGTTCCGGGGCACGCCTGCCGGCGGCAATCCTTGGCGGGCCACCACGCTGGAATGGCAGACGCCGCAAACCCCGCCAGCCCACGGCAATTGGGGTGGTAGTCTGCCCGTGGTGTATCGCTGGGCCTACGACTACAGCGTGCCCGGCGCCGATCAGGACTTCCTGCCGCAGAACCAGCCCCCGGCCGCGCGAACGGTTCCGGCGTGAGCATTGCCGCCGCCTTTTTCGCCGTGCTGGCGGCCACGGTGGCATGGTGGCTGTCGCGCCAGCGGCTGATGAGCAAGCCCTGGCTGGAGGAAGGACCACCCGTCGATCTGCCCGGCGCCGGCGCGTCGTCCCCTTCGGCGGCGAGGCTTGGGCTTTGGATGTTCCTCGCAGTTGTCGGCTCATTGTTCTCCCTGCTGCTCAGCGCCTATTCCATGGGGCTGGGCACCCACGGGATGGGCGGCGCGGCCGTCCAGCCCTTGCCCGTGCCGAAGATCCTCTGGTTCAACACCGGCGTACTGGCACTCAGCAGCGCCGCGCTGGAATGGGCGCGGTTGTCGGCGCGCCGCGGTGCCCTGGATGGGATGCGGCTCGGCCTGCTCGCCGCTGCCGTGTCCGCCTTTGCTTTCCTGCAAGGGCAGCTCCTGGCGTGGCAGCAGCTCCGCGCCGTTGGGTATTTTCTGGCGACCGATCAGGCCAGCGCGTTCTTCTACCTCGTCACTGGCGTGCACGGGCTGCATGTGCTGGGCGGCCTGACAGCGATGGCCGGGGCCGTCGCCCGGATGCGACGGGGCGCCGGGCTGGAGCAGATGCGGCTCAGCGTCGGGCTGTGCGCCACGTATTGGCACTTCCTGCTGGTAGTCTGGCTGCTGTTCTTTTCAATGCTGCTGCTGTCGTAGGGGAGAAGCGGATGGCGGATATCGGGCCGGGTCCTCTGCATGAGGCGATCACGCCACCTACGGGCTGGCGCGGCGTCGCGGCCGACTGGGCGTCGGACCAGCGGGCGTTCACCAGCGTTCCCTGGGGCAAGGTCATGATGTGGATCTTCCTCCTGAGCGACACCTTCATCTTCGGCTGCTTCCTGCTGTCGTACATGACGGTGCGGATGTCCACGACCGACCCCTGGCCCAACCCGAGCGAGGTCTTCGCGCTCACCATCAGTGGCCGGCCGGTGCCGCTCATCCTCATCGCAATCATGACCTTTATCCTGATCAGCAGCAGCGGGACGATGGCCATGGCGGTGAACTTCGGTTACCGCCGCGACCGCGCCCGGACCGCGGCGCTGCTGCTGGCGACCGCGGCGTTTGGCGCCTGCTTCGTCGGCATGCAGGCGTTCGAGTGGAGCAAGCTGATCGCGGAGGGCGTTCGTCCCTGGGGCAATCCCTGGGGAGCCGTGCAGTTCGGCTCGGCGTTCTTCATGATCACTGGCTTCCACGGGACCCACGTGACGATCGGCGTGCTGTTTCTGCTGATCGTCGCCCGCCGGGTTTGGCGCGGCGACTTCGATCGCGGGCAGCGCGGCTTCTTCACCAGCCAGCGCGGCCACTACGAGATCGTCGAGATCCTGGGCCTTTACTGGCACTTCGTCGATCTCGTGTGGGTCTTTATTTTCGCGTTCTTCTATCTCTGGTGAGCGGAGGGCAGCATGGCACAGCCGGCGACGCTGGCGCAGGGACAGCAGCACTCGATCAAGCTTTACCTGGTGATCTGGGCCTGGCTGTTCGTCCTGAGCGCCTGCTCCTACCTCGTGGACTATGTCGGCCTGCAGGGATACGTGCGGTGGTCGCTGATCGTGGCGCTCATGCTGCTGAAGGCCGGGCTGATCGTCGCCGTTTTCATGCACATGGCGTGGGAGCGGCTCGCCCTGGTTTATGCCATCCTGGTTCCGCCGGTGCTGGTGCTGTTGTTCGTCGGCATCATGGTGTTCGAGTCCGACTACACGCTGATAACCCGCTTGCGGTTCTTCGGGGCGGGATGACGGCGCAGGTCCGGCCGGGGAAGCCGGCGAGGACCCGCTTTGCCGGCCAGGGCGTCCGTTACTGCCGGGTGCAGAGGTTCAACGCTTCGGCCGTCTCCGCCTGCAGGGTGACTTTGCCGTCCACAAGGGACAGGGCGCGGGCGGGCACCCTGGCTTCATGGCTGCCGTGCTGGAAATAGGCGCCGATCATGAGCACGGCGGTTTGGCCGCCGTCGGCCAGCGCACGGACGCTGCCGATGGTGCGGCCCTGGGCGTCATGGGGAACGGGCGCAAGGAGGGCGGCCGTAGGGTCCGGGCCGGCCTCCTACGCCCCGTTGCGATCACCCGCGCGGCCTGGCATCCGACCCCAGGGCGGCCCGGACCGGCCGAACGGCCTATGCCGTGCGCCCGGTCGGCCGGGTTTGCGCGTAGGCCGTTGTGCCCGCCATGAAGCCGCGCGGCAGGGAGTTGGCGGTTCGGAGGCCGGCCTCGTGCCCCCGCTGTCGCGGAAAACCCGCGCCCTGCTGGCGTTCCTGGTGCTGACGCGCCGGCCGCAGCCGAGTTCGTCGAGCGGGTGCGGCAGTTCCTGAAAGGGTGACGGCCCGCCACCCGATCGAACGGTCCGTAGAGCGCCATCACCCCGAAACCAAACACCTGGTTCCGGGCGGCGGCACGAGGCCGTTCAACGGGCCGGCCCGTGGGGCCAGCTTGCGTCGGCTCGGTTCAAGCAGGTCCGGGGCTATGGCGCCGATGCTGCCGGCCCAAGCGCCAACGCCGCACCGCGCCGATCGGCTCCGCCGGTTCGTGTTCGTCGCCAATGTTTCCCGGCAGATCGCAAAGGGCACGATGGCTGGATGCGTCCACGGCGCTTGCTTCGGCCGGCCAAGCGGCGACATCACGGGCCAACTCAGCTGCTACCGCTTTGGTCGCGTTCAGGAAGATGCGGTCAAGCCCCGGCCGCAGCCGACCCGGCAAGTTGAACGGGGCGAGGAAACCATCCGCTTCATAACCGCCCTCCAGGCGCTGGTGCTCGGCAGGCCAGTAGCCGAATACGTCGCCGACGTAGCCAACCGGCCAAAGGGCCGGGTCGTCCAGCAGGAGCCGCAGCATCGAGCAAGGCTCGGCCGAGACGGCCAGGATGTCATACATCGCCCCGGCCCGCAGGCGCTGAAAGCCGACCGGACGCGGCGGACCGTCGTAGCCCGCAGTGACGTCCCGCAACGGGACCTCCACCAAAGCGCCGGCCAGGGGACCTGTGAGGGGCGCCGGCGGGCGGCGCTGCAGCTCGTCCAGCCCGGCCGCGACCGCGCCAGCCAGCCGGTCGATCCAGGCTTCCCATCTCGGCAGGTCGAAGCTGTCGAAGTTCGGCCCGTACACCAAGGCCTGGCGCATCCGGTGCTCGCGCGTGCGCCGGTCCGGCACGTCGGGGCGCAGATCGCCCGCAAAGCCCTGAAGGAACAGCATCGGCGCTTGCGTGCCCAACCGCTCGCGCACCGCGCCAACATAATCCGAGGAGGCCGCAGCGATGTCAGGCGATCCCGTTGGATGACATGACGCCGACCAGAGCAGGGCAACCCGGCTGCTGCGGGGGTCAAGCAGTTCAAGCAGTCGCAATCCTTGGTCCGTCGCCCGGCTCCGCGCCGGCGCCATGACGACGCCCCCAAACGCCAGGCGTCTCCGCTCGACATGCGGGAGCCACCACAGCCGGCGGCGGTAAACGGCGCCGTCCCACGGAACCCTGATGGCACGGAAATGCACCGGCCGCTTTTCCTGCTGGGCCACGGCGCTCAGAAGCGTGCAGCAACGGTCGCAAAGCCAATCGAGGTAGGCGCGATCCACGGCGCCAAGCGCGGGCTTGGTGGCGTCAACGGGTGGCGCGAAATGGGTATGCGATGCGGCGAGCAGCAGATTGCGCCGGTCAATGCCCAACTCGCGTTGTGCGAACAAGCGCAGCCGCTCCGTCAGTTCCGGACCGGCGAACAGCAGATCCAGGCTGACCAACGCTTGTTGACGGCCCCGGCCATCGGCCAGCACAAGGGCGCCCGCCTGCAATCTGTGCCCCACGCGCCCTGCCAGGACGGAACGGTTCTCGTAGCCGGCCAGGAATGCCGGCCGGCCAGGGGTGATGTCAACGGTGCCGGCCGCGCCGAGGATAGGCTCCAGACACGGACCGGTCTTTGTCATCCTACCTGCTTCCATCCCAGCTTCGGCCAGCCATGCCGCCGCTTCCGCCCGCCCGGGCGGGCAGGCGAGACGCCCGTTGCACACAAGAACATTGAACGAAAAAACGGAGAGAGGCCACTTTCTTTTCATACTTCGGCGCGTGCGGGACGGCCCCTTGCGCGGTCCGGTGCGGGTGTTCCTTGCCGCTCGGGCTGAACCGGGTCAGACAGCACCATGCAGCGTGACTGCCGCCCGGAACATGGCGCCGGACGCACCCGCGTGGCATGGCGGAAGTAACCGGGGCGCGGCACGCGCGCTCGATCCGGGGCCGCCATAGGCAAGGACGAACCAGTGATTGCCATGGGTTGCGCGCACGGATCAGCTTCGGGTGACCGGGGCGGAAGCGGAGGCCCCTGCTGACCGGTGCGCCTGAGCGTCAGATTGTGGCCGCGCGCCGGGGCGCAGGGTTCCCGCGCGAGCGAAAACCTCAGGCGGGCATTTGGTTTCGATTGCCTGGACGAAGCTCATCAAGAACAGAGCAGTCACGGAAAATATTGGCCTAAAACTTCTGGGGACTCCGGGAGGGCCACAGTAATTAATATAAACGAATCTGAAACTTTTGAGTCTTTTTGGATTTCGTGTAATAAAATCAGATCATAATTGAGTCAAAATTCCTAATTTTTCTGTTGTAATCGTAAGTGTTCTGCTAAAAATGCCCTGATTTCCCGGTGTTTACGTGATTCTCCACGCAACAGGATTGCACAAATCATGGTGCGGGCATGATACCTCTGGCTCTGCGCGACCAATCACGGGCGCACAGGCAGAGGGGAGAAAAAATGTTCACGGCAACGAACGCGCTAATTTTCGAAAACAGATCTGCATGGTTAGAGACAAACAATGATTGCGACGGCGCATGGTCGCCCGCTTGCGGTCGTGTTTCAGGCCAGCCCGCTGAGCCGCATGCGATCCAGAACAGCATCGTTTCAGGTACAAACAAGCTCAGCGGAGCAAGTCTTATCGAAGAAACGGGGTAAGCAAAGACTCGAACCGAGATTGCTTCCTAAGTTGGCATTCTTACTTCAAATCACAAATCTTGGCTCGTCTTGGCGCCTCAAAAATTGAGGTTTGTCTAAGTGGTGGCCGTAGATTTTCAGCAGTAAAGGCTCAGATCGACTTATGGCCAACTCTCTCTACGTTTCGCCGAACGGTTCCGACTCCAATAACGGCTCTCAGGAGGCGCCTTTCCGAAGCATTGTCGCAGCATCCAAAAGCGCACAGCCCGGCACCGTCGTGCATGTCGCGCCCGGCAACTATTCCGGGGGCTTCACGACCACCAGCAACGGCAGCACCGACGCCCACATCCTTTACGTTTCGGACACGCCGGGCGCGGCAAAGATCGTCGGCGCTGGCGGCGGCAGCGACATGGCATGGCAGAACAAGGGCGACTGCGTCGACATCAAGGGCTTCGAGATCGACGGCAGCCAGGCGAACGACTGGCGGCTGGGGTTCTACGGCACCGGCTCGGATCAAAGCTTCGTCGGCAACACCGTGCACGACATCCTCACCGACCCGGGCGCCTTCGCGGGGGCCAGCAACGGCGGCGCCGCGATTGAGATGGACCGCTACAACGGCGGCGTGGACGGTCTGGTCGACAGCAACCTCGTCTACAACATCGGTCCCGCCGGCAAGACAAGCAGCACGGTGCAGGGCATCTACATGACGGAAGCTGGAACCGTCTCGAACAACATCGTCCACTCCATCGTGGGCGTCGGCGTGCACCTTTGGCACGGCGCCGACCACATCAACATCGTCAACAACACGATCGACGACGCCCGCGACGGCGGCGTCCTGGTCGGTTCGGGCGACTCCGGCGCCACGTCAACGTCCGGCGACTACGTGACGACGGCCAACAACATCATCACCAACTCGGTTTACGGCATCTCCGAGCAAGGCACGACTGGGGTTCACAACACCTACGCCAACAACCTGCTTTACGGGAACAAGTCTGCCGACTTCAGGTTGCAGCACGGCCTGAAGGCGACCGGGACGGTGACGGCCGACCCGAAACTCGTCAACCCCGGCGGAAACGACTATCACCTGCAGGCCGGCTCGCCCGCCATCGGCGCCGCGATGGCCTCCGCCACCCCGTCCACCGACTTCTCCGGCGGTATCCGCTCGACCAGCCAGGGCCTGGACGTCGGCGCGCTGGAAACCGGTTCGTCGGCCGGCCCGGCGCCGCTCCCCTCCGCAACCGCCCCGATCACCACGCGGACGCTGTTGCTGGACCTTTCTGAAGATTCCTATGTCGGAGATGCCGTTTTCACCGTCACCGTCGATGGCAAGACGATCGGCGCCGGGCAATCCGTGACCGCCAGCCACGCCGATGGCAAGTCTCAGCCGTTCAGCTTCAACGTGGACCTGGCACCCGGCCAGCACGATGTCGAGTTAAGCTTCCTGAATGACCGCTGGGACGGCACGCCCGGCACTGACCGCAACCTGTATGTCAACGCCCTCTCGATTGACGGGACCGCCATTGCCGATGCGCCGTTTGCGATGTACTCGGCGGGCGCCCATCACTCAGCCGTCAACCTGACCAGCTAGCGCTGGCCCGGCCGCCCCTGGCCCGCCGAAAGCGGCCATGGGGCGGCCAACGCGGCACTCATTCTTTTGCTTTTTTCCTGCTTCCCATAAAGAATGACGATCGAAAAACATGGGGCTGCGGGATGCGGGGCCAGGCGGGCGCTGGAGCGACCAGGGTGGCGCACATGTCGTCCGGGCACGCGGCGGACGACAGCCGTATCCTTTGGAAAGAATGCGTGAGCCTGGCGGGCGCGGGGTTTGAGGTCTGGCTCGTGGTGCCGCATGCCGGCCCGCTTCCGGCGCAATGGCCGGCAAACGTGGCCCTGGCCGCCGTCCACCGCCGCCGCGGACGTGCTGGCCGGTTGCTCGTGTCCCCATTCGCCGTCACGCTCGCGGCGCTTCGGTGCCGCGCCGCGGTTTATCATTTCCATGATCCCGAGCTGATCCCCTTTGGCCTCGCGCTGCGGGCGCTGGGCCGCCGCGTCGTTTACGACGCCCATGAGGACCTGCCGCGCGACATCGCGTTCAAGCCCTGGATCCCCCGGGCGGCGCGGGGGCTGGCGTCGCACGCGGCCGAGGGGCTGGAATGGGTGGCGGGACACCTGCTGTCCGGCGTGGTGGCGGCCACCCCGGCCATCGCGCGCCGGTTCCCGTCGGCCCGCACCGCGCTGGTGCAGAACCATGCCCGCCTTTCAGAATTCACGCTCCCGGCGCCTCGGACAACGCCAAGGCCCGGGCACCTGGCCTATGTCGGCGCGATCACCGCCGAACGCTGCGCGCTGGAAATGCTGGCGGCGCTTGAGCGGCTGCCGGACGGGCCGAAACTGGTGCTGGCCGGCGATGTGCGCCCTGCCGGGCTTGCCCCGGTGCTGGCCAGGCAGCCGGCCTGGAGCCGGGTGGAATACCGCGGCCGCCAGGATCGCGACGGCGTCCGACGCATCCTTGCCGGGGCGCGCCTCGGCCTCGCCCTGTTCCATCCCCTGCAGTCCTACATCGACTCGCAGCCCATCAAAATCTTCGAATACATGGCCGCCGGGCTGCCGGTGGTTGCTTCCAACTTCCCGGGCTTCGTGGCCACCGTCGAAGCGAACGGGTGCGGCCTTTGCGTCGATGGGCGGGACCCGGCCGCCATCGCTTCGGCCATTCAGTGGATTCTGGACCACCCCGCCGAGGCCGAGGAGATGGGGCGCCGGGGCCGCGCGCTGGCGGCGCGGCAATTCAGTTGGGAAACCGAGGCCCAGGCGTTGCTGCGGCTGTATGGGCGCATCATCGGCGCGGCCGCGGACTGAGCCATGCTCCTGGACCCAAAAAATCCGGCACGAAAACATCCTCGACGCTTTATCGCCTTTGCTTATGCAGCGAAAACAAATAGCCTAGGCTCCGCGTAAAAACATCAGCCGTTGACCGGTTCGAGATTGCGCGAGAAGGACACCGACCGCCATGGCCGCAACCGCCGCGACCCCGCAGCGCCGGCACATCTCAAGGGGCATGTCCGCACCGCATGGGCATTGTCCGCCATGACCATGCTTGCGGATGGCACCGCGCCGCACGACGACACTTTCCCGGGCGGTCAGCATGGCGGCGCGGCGGGGCAGCCGCTGCTGGCCCTCGCCCGCAGGCGCTGGCGCCTGATCGCCGGCGTCACCGCGGCCGGCGGGCTTGGCATGCTGCTGGCCTGCCAGGCGCTCACGCCGCTTTACACCGCGGGCGTGGCCGTGATGATCGACCCGCGCGTGCCCAAGCACGCCGCCAGGGCCGACCCCTTGGCCTTCATGCCGCCGTCCGAGGAGTCGGTCCGCAAGAACGAGATGGCGCTTATCCGCTCCCGCAGGGTCGTGGAGCGCGTGGTGGCGGCACTCGGGCTGGAGCACGACCCCGAGTTCAACCGTTCGCTGCGGCCCTCGCGCTGGCAGGACCTGGCGCGGCGGGTCAAGAGCGTCGTCGGGCGGATATCAGCCATGCTCGGCCTTTCGCCGGCCCCCGCCACGGCCGAAGCACCGTCGCCGGCGAGCATTCGCGACCAGGTGGTCAGCCGGGTGCTCGACCGGCTGACGACCATCCCCACCGAGGCCACAAGGGTGATCGAGATCCGCTTCCAGTCCGAGCGGCCGCGAATGGCTACCACGGTCGTGAGCGCGGTTGTGGCCCAGTATGCCGCGCAGCGGCGCGAGGAGGGCCAGCGCGACGCCCAAACGGCGATCACCGTCCTCGATCGCGAGACCGAAGCCGTCAACCAGCGTGTCCGCGACGCCGAGCGGGCCATTCAGCGGATACAGCAGGAAAGCGGCCGGCAGCCCGCCGTCGAGCAGAAGGTGTTTGGCGACCAGCTTTCCGACCTGACCCGGCAGCTTTCCGCCGCCACCAGCGAACGCACGGCGCAGGAGGCACGGCTCGCCAGGATCGAAGCGACCCGGAACGCCGCGCCAGGCTCCAGCACGGCAAGCGCGGCAGTCGGCTCATCGCTGGTCCAGCAGTTGCAGACGCAGGCGGCGCAGGCCGCGGCCAGGCTGTCTGGCCTCGCAGTCTCCTACCCGCCCAACCATCCCCGGGTGCAGGAAGCCAAAGCCCAATCGGATGCGCTGAACGCAGCCGCCAATGCCGAGATCGCGAAGCTCGGCACCTCGCTTCGCAACGAACTCGCCGTCGCAACCGCCAAGGAAGCCGTCATCGCCCGCATGATCGGGAACGTGCGGGCCGAGATGACGCGCTCGGTGGTCTCGGAGAACGAGATCCGGCTGCTTGAGCGCCAGGCGGAGGCGAACCGGAGCCTGGTGAACCAACTCAACTCCCGCATGACCGAGACGCGCTCCGATCTGCAGTTGCCGGCCGCCGAGGTGCGCGTCATTTCGGCGGCCGCGGTTCCGGTTGCCCCGAGCTTCCCGCCGACGCTGGCGATGATGGCGGTTGGGCTGGTCGTTTCGGCAGCCGGGGGCGGCCTGCTCGCGATGCGGCGCGAACGCCAGGACCGCTCGATCCGCACTGCGGCGCAGCTCCGGCGGCTGACCAGCGCGCATCTGCTCGGCAGCGTCCCATCCGTTTCGCGAAACAGTTGGGCCGGCCGCGCCGCCGCCCCTGCCGCGGTGCTGGCGCGACCCACCTCGCTGCTCGCGGAGAACCTGCGCGCGGTGTGGCTGCAGTTCGACCGTTCGCGGATCGGAGCGAAGCGCATCTTGCTGGTGACCTCGGCCCTGCCCGGCGAAGGCAAGAGCAGCATCGTCACCGCGCTCGCGCGGGTGCTGGCCGCGGGCGGGCGCCGGGTGGTGGTAGTGGACGCCGACCTCCGCGCGCCAAGCGTGCATCGGCTGCTGTCGGTGCAGCGCTGCCCGGGCTTGGCCGAGCTTGCGGCGGGGACCGCGGCGATAGACGAGGTCATTCAGTTGGACAGCAATTCCGGCGCGTTCGTCATTGCCGCAGGCCAGCCCGTCGCGTCACCGGCCGATACCCTGCAATCGCCGGCAATGGCGTCCATCCTGCTGCAGTTGCGCACCATGTTCGACGGGATCATCGTCGATACGCCCCCCCTGCTGGCGGTTGCGGACGCCGGCATCCTGGCCCGCCACGCGGACTTCACGGCCCTGGTTGTCCGCTGGGGAGCGACAAAGGAGGCCAGCATCTGTGCCGCGCTGCAGCGCCTGCGGGACTTCGAGGTGCCGGCGGGCGTCATCCTGGCCCAGGTGGATGGCCGCAAGGCCGCCTGTTATGGCTATGAGGATGCCGATATGTTCGCCCGCGCCATGCGGAAATACCAAGGGGGATGACCCCTGCGGTGGCTGGCGTTCCTGGCCCTGGCCGCCACCCTCGCGTTGTCCGCCCCGCCTGCGGCAGCGGCCGGGGATGCCGTGCCCGTCCTGCATGTGGCGCCCTGCGGGTCCGACGCGGATGACGGCTCGCAGGCGCGGCCGCTGCGCACCATTGCCGCCGCGTCGTTGCGGGCCGGGCCTGGCACCATGGTGCTGGTGGCGCCCGGCACCTACCCCGGCGGCTTCGTTACGGCGGCGAGCGGCGCCGCGGAGGCCCGCATCGTTTACGCCTCGGAACAGCGGTGGGCGGCGCGGATCGTGGGCGCCGGCACCGCGGCGGCCCAGGCGGAGACGGGCCAGGCGGGATGGTGGAACAAGGGCGACCATGTGGAGATCAGGGATTTCGACATCGACGGCAGCGGCGCCCCGGCAGGCTCCTGGACCGTTGGGCTGTACAGCACGGGATCGCACACCTCCTTTGTCGGCAACCGGGTGCACCACATCCTGACCGACCCGGCCGCCTTCGCGAAGGCCGAGGCAAGCGGCAATGGCGGGGCCGGCGCGCTGATGGATGCGTATTACGGCGGCACCGACGGCACGGTGGACGGCAACCTGGTCTACGACATCGGACCGCCCGGCCGCCGCAGCAGCCTGGTCCACGGCCTCTATCAAAGCCAGCGCGGGACGGTGCGCAACAACGTGATGCATGACGTGGCCGGCGTGGGCGTGCATCTGTGGCACGGCGCAGCGCACATCCGCATCACCGGCAACACGATCGACCGGGCGCGCGGCGGCGGCATCCTGGTCGGGTCCGGCGATTCCGGCGCCAGCGCCGCCTCGGGCGACCACATCGCGGTGGCCGACAACATCATCGCGAATTCTACGCCGGGCATCGCGGAGGCGGGCATCACCGGTCCGCACAACAGCTACACGCGCAACGTGCTGTACGGCATCGCCGGCGACGGGATGCGCCTGCGCAAAGGCTTGACGGCTGATGGCACGATCACTGCCGACCCCGGCTTTGCCGATGCCGCGCGGCACGATTACCGGCTGCGCCCCGGCTCGCCCGCGGCCGGCGCCGGGGCGCCTGAGGCCCGCGCCGGCGCAGGCGTCGGGCCAACCGCCGAGCCGATCGGGCGCCGAGCGGATTGCACGCAACAGCCGCCTCCCGGCCGGTCGGCACGGCCGACAACGCATCGGCCTGATCCACCCTGAGCCGCCCGGCCGGCATCAGCCGAGCCGAAGCACCGACCTCGCCGCCGTGCGCAGCCGAAGGAGCGGGGACGCCGTGCAGGTCAGCATGAAATAAGGCGTCTGCACGCCGCCGAAATGGCGGAACACGGATTCAACGCCCTCGATCATGCTGCCTTCGAAGTCAAACCGGCGCGTTTGGCGCGCGGCGTTCCGGATGCTTTCCTGCACCAGCAGGGCCAGAGCGCCTGAATGGGCGAACTCCGGGTCGGTGGCGTTGATCAGGCTGTAGGCGCCCTCCGGCCCCCAGACGGTGAACAGGGCGGACAGGACGCACCCCTTTTCGTCCCGGGCATGGATGACGCTGCCGGCGCCCTGCGCATGCACGGCGGCATGGACCCGGCGAAACAGCGCGAGCGGATAGCTGATGCTCCGGCCGCGTTTGCGCAAGACGTTCCGGTGGAAGTGCCAGAACCCGTCCGCGTCCATGCCGAAGCCGACCTGCACCCGCTCCTGCGCCCGGCGAATGCTCCGTTTCTTTTCTGGCTGGAACCCCGCGAAGACGCCGTCGAGATCCGTCAGGTCGAGCGTGTAGGTGTAGGCCGTGCTCTGGCTGAAGCCGGCCCAGTGAAAGGGCAGCCAGTTCGTCAGGCGGGAGTGGCAGGCCATCACGAGGTGGTCCGCCGGCGGCAGGCGCGCGATCATGTCGGTCAGCACCCGCTTTTCCAGGCTGAGCCGTTTGGCATGCGAAAGGCCGGGCGGGTAGGCGATAAAGGGTCCCAGGATAGGGGTAAGCTGCGGCATGGTGACGATGGAGAACGGACCCCGCCGCTTCAAGTAGAAGGGCAGCGCCGCGACAATGCGGCCACCGTCCTCGAACAGCACGACATGCCACTCGCCCTTGTCGCACACCGCGTCCAGCCACCACCCGCGCGAGAAGATCGGGATGTCGGGCTGTCCGGCGCTCCAGCGGAGATACCGGTCCTTGCCGCTTTCCATCGCCGGTTCCCGCGCACCCGGCCACAAGAAGCGCCGCGGCGCGACGACGAGGCCGGGTCTCATGCGGACCTTTCCGGCATCGAGGCTGGGGCCTTGAGTCGCCCTTTGCGCTCCGCATTGGCGCGAATCGCGCAGCGCACGGCATAGGCGACACCCTCGGCCGCACGCTCGACGTCGAGGCGCAGGTTCTCGCGCCGGTTGGCCCGCCATTGCCGCGGATGCAGGAGCAGGTAGATGCAGGCCGCCCCCTCGGCGACCGAAGCGGCCGGCGCCCCTGGAACCCACCACGCCGGCGGCGGCGCATCGGCGAAGCGCGCCCGCACGGGGGCGTTGAGCCAATCGTCGTAGGCTTCGGCCAGCAGGCCGAAGCGCGCGCGCAATGCCGCATCGACGACGGAATGGTTGAACACGCGCAGCCTGCGGTTCACCCAATCGCCATGCGAGGCGATCGTGAGCGGAGAACGGCCGGCGACTTCGGCGAACCGCTCGATGTTCCGGGCGAGGTCGGTGCGGATGGCGTCGGCCCATGCGTCGATGTCGCCGCCGTTGCGCAGGCCGTGCCGCTTGGCAAACGTCGCAAGTTCCTCGTAATGGTATCCGACCTCGCTGCCGCTGTCGGCGATCTCCCGCATCAAGCCGGGGTCGAGGGTGCGGAGGCGGAAGTAATAGGTGGTGCGCAGGCCCAATGCGCGCTCGATCCGGAACATGTCGCGCGCCGTCGCGACGTCGCTGTCAACATCGGTCCGCACGATGCAGCAGCGCGGCGGCAAGCGTCCCAACGCCCCCTGCCGCGCGAGGTCGGCGACGGTCAGGAAGCTGTAGCCTTGCGCAACCAGGTCCCGGAGCAGTTGTTCGTATTCCGGTAGGCGGGACGGCATCAGGAAGTTCTGATACGCGCGGAACATGGCTGCTTTCATCATCTCGACGCTCCGCCTCGCCAATGCCAAGAAACGCGGTAAAGGTCGAAGCCGCAGCGGTGCTTGAAGTCGCGCAGGCCCTGCGAGCCTCCCAGGACCATGTCGTAGAATGCCCATCGCGGCTGCCCGGTGCGCTCCCGCAGCCGGTGCATGGCAGCGACGGCGTCGTGGACTAGCAGGTACATGATGCCGTCCTCCAGCCGGTCGACATCACCCATGATCCGGGAGAACACGCAGCACTCCCCGACCACCGGCAGGTGGCAGTAGCCGCGCAGAACCTGCTGCGCGTCGAACACGCCGTACCAAGGGCCAGGCTGGACGCAGTACGCCGCCAGCTTGCCGTGATCGAGGTATTCGGGCCGGATCGCGCGGCCCTGCCGGAGCTTGCTTGACATGTGCACGCGCAGGATCGCCTCCAGCGCGTCGAGCGGCTCGAACAACCGGACCTGGTAGCCGAGCCTCCGCGTCCGCCGCACCTTGCGGCGCAGCAGCTCGAACCGCGGCCCGGCGAACAGCTCGCTTTCCGGCGCCCCCAGGTCGCGCAGCGCCGCCCCGAACGACTTGCGGCGCACGAACGGGAATTTCGGATGCCGGGCGGTGAACGCGGCGTAGGCGGCCCGGCAGTGGTCCTCGCCAAACAACTCGATCCGCACCCGGGGGCGTCGCAGCAGGCGCAGCGCGATCGCGATCCGCAGGCGTCCCGTGCCGAGCGAGGCGGCGAGCCTGCCGGCCATCCTCTCCCCCCAACGGCCGCCGCCTTTGGAAAGGGTACGCGCGGCCTGGCCGCCAGCAACCGCGTCAGGTTTCATGGTCGGTGCTCGCCAGAATGCAGGACACAGTGAATTCCAGCAGGTAAACCAGCGACCGGCCGGCCACCAGCATGGCCAGCCAGCCCGCGTAGGACACCAGCCCGAATCCCGCCGCTGCCGCGCAAAGCAGCACGGCCAGCACCTGCAGCACCTGCCGCAGCACGATGAAGCGGTGCGCCTGGGCGATGACGAGAACATTGGCCGCAGGCGTGGTCACGCAGAACAGGTAGGCCGCCACGGCCAGGACCTCGATCGAGTGCGACGCCCCCGCCCATTGCGGCCCGAACAGAAGCGGCAACAGCCGCGGCCCCAGGACGACCAAGGCCGTGAACGGCGCCGCGGCCGTGGCGGCAAGGATAAGCGTGCTCCGGATCACCAGCGGGGCCAAAGGCTCCCGCTCCGCATGCCGGCGGGACAGCCGCTGGAACAGCACGTCTCCGAGCGGGGCGGCCAGGATCACGCTGGGCACCGACACGATGGTGAATGCCAGGACATACAAGCCGGCCTGCGCCGCGCCAAAGGCGAACGTCGCCGTCCACACCGTCATCTGCTGGCACAGATCGCCAAGGATCTGCGAGGCGGTCATCGCCCCCAACATCCGGGTATAACGCCGTGTTACGCCAAGGCTTTGCCAGAACCGCGGCCGCAGCAGGGCGAGCCATGCCGCGCGGCCGTTGCTCCGAAACTGGATCAGCAGGGCGAGCAAGTCTCCCGCGATCTGGCTTGCCAGCAACACGGGCGCCCCGTGGCCGCCCGCCTGGGGCCAAAGCAGCGCGACGCCGGTGCTGCCCACGACGAAAACCACCGGGCGCGTGACCCGCGCCGTCGCGACGGCCGTGAAGCGCTGCATCCGGATGGCGTGGTAGCGCAGCCCCGACGCGGTCAACTGCACGAGCACGGCGAAGGGCACGGGCCACAGCAGCGGCAACTGGTCATGCCACTGCGGAAATGCACGCCCGGCGAGGAGGTGGAACGCCATCAGCGCGCAGCACAGCAGCACGGCCGCCGCGGCGCCGATGCAGAAGATGGAGGCCAACAAGCGGACTGCGGTGATCCGGTTTGGCACCGACACGATCAGGCGCTCGATCCGGCAAGACCCGAACGAGGACAGCAGCATCACCAGGCCATACACCAAGGTGTAAAGGCCGAAGTCGCCGGGTTCATAAAGCCGCAGGATCAGCGGCGCGCTGCCGGCGAGAATAAGCTGGGCGAGCAACGCGCCGCTGCCCAGCCGCGCGAGGTCGCGCAGCACCGACGAGCCCACCAGGCTGCCCAGCAAGCTGCCCGTGCGCACATCCTGCCAAGCCGATGCGGCAAGGCTCGCGATCAGCGTCACGGCCCGGCCCTGGCCTGCTCCAGGCCGCAGCGCGGCCCGTCCTGCATCGACGCCGAACGTGGCAGGTCCGGCACCATGCCTACGGGGGCAGGCTTGCGGACCCAGCCATCTCCGGCCCGCGTGGCGCCATCGCCTTAGCTTCGAATACATGGTGGCGATACCAGCGAAAGGTTCGCTCCAGGCCGTCGCGCAGGGTGACCTGCGGGATAAAGCCGGTTGCGGCGACGGCCAGGCCGATATCCGGCTGGCGGCGGATGGGAGACCCCGCGGTGTCGGGGCCAGGCACGAGACGGAGCGGCCTGCCCACGGTTTCTGCCACCAGCTTGGCCAGGCCGCTGATAGAAACTTCCTCCGCGGTTCGTCCAACGTTGAACGTGCCGCCCAACGCCGCCGGGGCGAGTGCCAGGCGGAGCATCAGCTCAACCGCGTCGTCAACGTAGCAAAAGGTCCGGCGATGGTCGCGCGAGTACACCGTCAGCTCGCCGAACAGCGGGGCCTGCCAGGCCCGGGCCAGCAGCTCGGGCACCACGTGCGCCATGCCCATGCGCGGGCCGTACACGTTGTGCGGCCTCACGATGGTGAACGGCACGCCGGCGCTGCGGCACAGCGCTTCTCCGTAGATTTTGGACAGCATGTAGGCAGTGCGCGGTTGCCCTGGATCGGCAATCGCGAGCGGCGTGCTTTCCGGGGTCGGGACGGCCATGCCGAAAGCGGCGAGGGTGCCTGCGTAAACCTCGCTGGTGGAAGGGAACACGAAGCGGCGAAGGGAGGGCTGCGCGCGGGCCCAGTCCAGCAGCGCCGACAACGCCGTCACGGAGCCGGCCAGCACGCGGTATGGCTGCTGCACGACGTTGCGCACGCCGACCACGGCGGCAAGGTGGAATATGTGGGTGCAGCCGTCGCCCAGCATGCCCAGCACCGCCGGGTCCGCCACGTTTCCGATTGTCAGGCGGTAGTGCGGGTGCGCCCGCAGCGCCTCGACCGCCGCGTCCACGCTGCCCCGCTGGGCGTTGTCAACGACATGGACGTCGAACCCTTCGGCCAGCAGGCGCGCCGCCAAGTGCTGGCCGATGAAGCCCAGACCCCCGGTGATCAGCGCGCGGTTCACAGCCCGGCCCCGCGGCCGACGCTCTCCACCCTGCAGCCCAGCGCGCGGAGCGCCTGGCGCTGCTCCCTGCTCAGCACGTCAAACGCATCGAGGAACAGCGGGCAGGACCTGGCGAGCCAGGCGGCGTAGTCGAATGAACGGTAGAACTGGTGCGGCACGGCCAGCACCACCGCATGGAGGCCGCCGGCGCACGGAACCTGGCGCGGCACCGCGACGCCGGCCTCCTGCCAATGCTCGACCAGCGGGTCGTGCACCTGCAGCCCGGCGCCTTCGGCCTGCGCCGCGGCGTAGAAGTCGTATGACGGCGAATGCCGGGTATCGCCGACATCCTGCCGGTAGGTCAGGCCCAGCAACAGGATTTTGCCGCCGGCCAGGCTGCCGCCCAGCAGCGTCCGCAGGCGGTCCAGCGCGCGGCGCGGCGCGCGGCGGTTGATCCGCACGGCAAGGCTGGCAAGCGGGAACTCCTGGTCCAGGCCGAGCACGTCACGCGCGCCCAGCTCGGCAAGCAAAGGGTCCTTGGTCAGGCAGTAGCCGCCGACCCCAAGGCCAGGCGTGCGCATGTTGCTGTGGCTGGGCCGCACACGGATCGGGGCCGCCACGTCGAACAAGTCCACGCCCGCCGCCTCGGCAAAGGCAGCGAACTCCTCCATGAGCGCGATGGTGACGGCGCGATAGGTGTTCTCCAGCACCTTGCCGAGTTCCGAGGCGGTCGTGCTGGCCAGGCGGGTCAGCCGGCAGCGCCGCGGGTCCAGGACGCTGCGCAGGAAGCGTTCGCACGCATCCGCCGAGCGCGCGTCGCGCCCGGCATAAACCCGCGGCATGCCGAGGATCGAGTCTAGGTAGGCGTTGCCCGGCATCACCCGCTCGTAGCAATGGGCGAGGCGGAAACCGTCATGCGGGAGGCCACGACGCTGCAGCTCCTCAATCAGAATGGGTGCCACGATTGTCTCGGTCGCCCCGGGCGGAACCGTGGTTTCGACGATCACCAGCGCGTCAAACTGCATGTGCCGGCCGATGGCGCGGATGGCGCTTTGGAACGGCGTCAGCGCCAGGGCGGGCACGTCCAGGCGCACGTCCAGCGGCACGTTGACGATCACGATGTCGGCCCCGGCAAAGGCCGCCGCGTCGGCGCAGGCCACCAGGTTGCCCGCTTCGCGTGCCTGGCGCAGCCCGCCGGCCAAGCTGCCATCCGTGCTCGGGAACGGGAACTCTCCCCGGTTAAGGGCGGCGATGCGCCGGGCGCCCTCGGGCGTGGGCAGGTCCACCCCGACCACCCGATACGCCGGCTGGCCCTGCCCGTCGCGGGCGCTGGCCACCGCGACGCAAACGGCCGCACCGACGAAGCCCAGCCCCTGCACGCAGGCGACGGGCGCCTGCAAGCCGGACCGGATGGCTGGCGGCACTTCCTCCAGCATGGACGCGGCCTCATGCATGGCGGTTGCGGCTCCCCAACGCCGCCGCACGGCCCGCATGCGGCAGATCAAGGCCGCCGGCCGGAAGGGGGGCGGCGATGCGTGGCGACCCCGAAAGCAGCCCAACGGCAGCCAGCGCGCCAAGGACCACCCAGCGGAGATCCGATCCCAGGGTCCGATGCGGGAAGTAGGCCAGGTCGATGCCGGCCTTTGCCGGAAACAGCACCTCCCGGTAGAAGCGGTGCGGGTCCTCGTCGGCGGGATACATCAGGCACTCGTGGCGGAACAGCACCTGGTTGGGTCCGAACAGGCCGGGGGCGTAGTTCAGCAAACGACGAGCCTCGCCGGTGAAGCAACCGGCGAAGCCGAGCGTTTCCGGCCGTGGCCCGACCAGCGCCATCGAGCCGCCAAGCACGTTGCAAAGCTGCGGCAGCTCGTCGAGCTTGGTGCGTTCCAGCACCCGGCCCACGCGGGTCATGCGCGGGTCGTCTTTTAGGGTCACGGCCGGTCCGCCGGCGCTGCCATGCACGAACTTGCGGAACTTGTGCAGCCGGAACGGCCGCCCATGCCGCCCGATCCGGGTCTGCGAAAACAGCACCGGCCCGGGGCTGTCCAGGTAGATGATGATGGCGATCGCCAGCATCAGCGGCGCTGCCAGCAGCAGCGCGACCGACGCCACCGCAACGTCCAGCGCACGCCGGACGGCAGCGTCCCCGCCGCGCCGCTGCGTCGGGGACCCCATATACATGGTAGAACTCATCGGCGCACTCCAGGCCAGGCAAGCGAGCGCCGCAGCGCGTCGGCCACATGGACGACATCCTGCTCGGTCAGCTTCGGATGCAGCGGCAGGGTCAACTCGCGGCGGGCAAACGCTTCCGTCCGCGGCAACGACACCGATGGGCCTTTCTCACGGTAGAAGGAGAGGGTGTGGATCGGCGGGTAATGGACGGTGGTCTGCACCCCCGCATCGCGCATCAAAGCCATGATCCGGTCGCGATCCGTCATCTCCGGCAGGACGGCCGGCAAGATATGATAGGCCGAGGCGATGTTTCCGTTGGCGAACGGCACCTGCACGTCTGGGCAACGCTCCGCCAGCGCTTCCCAGTAGCAGCGCGTCAGCATCGCCCGGCGGTCGTTCCATTTCGTCAAGGATTGCAGTTGCACCGAGCCGATGGCGGCGCGAAGCTCATCGAGCCGGTAGTTCCAACCCAACCGGGTCACGTCGTATCCCGGGGTGCGCGTGTCTATGCGCTCCCGCGTGCTGCTGGTCATGCCGTGACCCCGCAACTGCCGCACAATGCTCAGCACGGCGGGATCGCGGGCGATGACCATGCCGCCCTCGGCGGTGGTCATGTTCTTGTTGCCGTAGAAGCTGAACACCGCGGCGTCGCCGAAGCTGCCGGCGCCGGGCGCGCCGGCGGCTTGCGCCGCATCCTCGATGAGCCTCAATCCTTTCGCGACGGCGAAGCCGCGCCAAGCCTCGCGGTCGGCAACCGCGCCGGCGTAGTGGACCACGACCACCGCCCGGGTGCGTTCCGTGCAGCGGCACGCGGCGTCCTCTATCGAGATCAGCGGTCGGCCGGGGCCGTCGATGTCAACAAAGACCGGCGCCGCGCCGGCGTGCAGCACGCAGTTCGCCGTCGCGACGAAGCTGAGGGACGGCACCAGCACCGCGTCGCCGGGTCCGATCTCCAGGGCGGCCAGGGCCAGATGCAGTCCAGCGGTGCAGGAGTTCACCGCCACCGCGTCGTCGGCGCCGTGCGCGGCGGCGAAAGCGGCCTCAAAGGCGCGCACGCGGTCGCCCATGGTGATCCAGTTGGAAGCGATCACCGCGGCAAGAGCCGCCTTTTCCTGCTCTCCCAGGGTCGGCTCGCTCACCAGCAACATCCGCCGTCCTCCCGTCCCGAAGCACTGCGGCTCAGGCCACCAGATCCGCCGCAAAGGCGAGCGGCGCGCACTCGTAGGCCGGAACCTCCTCGTCCCACGCCAGGCCCTGCGCCTTTTGGAAATCCTCCACCCGGCCGATATCCAGCCAGAGTCCGTCATGCTGGAACGAGCGCACGGGCAGGCCGTGCCCGAGCATGCAGTGCATTAGGTCGTCGAAACCGAACGGCACGCCGGTCGGGATGTGGTCCAGGATGGACGGCTCCATGCAGTAGATGCCGGTGCTGACCAGGTGCGTCAGCAATGGCTTTTCCCGAAAAGTGACGACGGAGCCATCGCGCTCCTCCAGGATGCCGAAATCGATCTGCACGGTGCGCCGGGTGGTGGCGATGGTGAGCGGGCCGCCATGCCGCCGATGCGCGGCGACAAAGGCGTTCAAGTTCAGGTCGGTCAGCACGTCCCCATTCAGCATGAGGAACGTGTCGTCCAGCTTGCCGCGCAACAGGCTGAGCGCGCCCACCGTGCCAAGCGGTTCCGCTTCCTGCGTGTAGGTGATGCGCAGGTCCCATTGCGAGCCGTTTCCGCAGACGGTGCGGATCAGGTGGCCGAGATACCCGGTGGTGACGTAAGCCTCTCGGATTCCGTTGCGCCGCAGCCACTTCAGCAGCATCTCGAGCACCGGCTTGGTTCCAACCGGCATCAGCGGCTTGGGAAGCACCATGGTGTAGGGACGGAGGCGCGTGCCTTTCCCTCCCGACTGGATCACAGCCTTCACGGCCCCTTCCATGGCGCCTCTCCCTGTTTTTATAACAAAAATAATTACATGGAATTTTTCTTATGCATAGAACTTTCTTATACGCTGGCCGCGCAAATGTTTTCTGCCGAGTATTTCAGGTCACAGCTCCGAAGCGGCGGCGACTGCGTCCAAGAAGCGGCCTGCCAGCACGCGGCAATCGTGGCGCTGCATGACGAAGCGGCGTCCGTTGTCGCCCAGTTGCCGGCGTTCGGCCGCAGACATGGCCCGGAGCTGGCATACTGCTTTGGCAAAGGCAGCGGGGTTCTCGGGTTCCACGGTGAAGCCGCAGCCCGCCTCGGCGACCAGGTCGTTGCTGGCGGCGCAGGCCTGCACGATCGGCCGGCCGGCAAGCATGTAGTCGAACAGCTTGTTGGGGGAAACGCCAAACCGGTAAAGCGGGCTCCGGCGCCAGGGGATCATGAGCGCGTCCATGCGTGCAAGAAAGGCCGGAACCGCCGCTTTGGCGATGCGGCCCGGCAAGTGGACGCCGTCAACGCCCAGGCGGGCGGCCTGCTCACGCAATGCCGCGCCCTCCGGCCCGTCGCCGACGATGAACATGGCCATCCCCGCCCCGGCCAGGCATTCGGCCACCTGCAGCAGCGTTTCCACCGACATGCTCACCGTCAGCCCGCCGGCGTAGCCCAGCAGGAAGCGGCCGCGGGCGCGTTCCGCTTCGATCGGCGTGGCCAACTCCGTTGGCAGCGCTTCCTCGGCGCTGTCAAACAAGTGTGCCACCGGCACCCCGTTCGCGACGTGTGCGAACTTTCGCGGGTCCATGCCGCGGCTCATCATGTAACGGCGTGCGTGCGGCAGGATCGACACCACGGCGTCGGCGTGCCGGTAGGCCCAGTCCTCGGCACGCTGCAGCACCTGGATATAGGGGTGCCGCGGCGAGTACTGCCCCAGCAGCATCGGCGTCAGCGGCCAAAGGTCGTGCACTTCGAACACGAGCCGTGCCGCGGCGGCGCGGGCGATGTGCGCGCCGGCGTAGATGTCCAGCGGATAAGTGGACGAGCAGATCACCATGTCGGGCCGGTGTTCCCGCGCCAAGCGGCGCGCATGCAGGCGTAGCTTGCCGACAAAGGTGGCCATGCTGGCCACCCGCCCGGCGCCGTTGCCCCTGTAGCGAGCGGTGCGGAGCCAGCGGAAAGGCACGCCGCTTTCTTCCGTCCTTTCCAGGTCGGCAACAAACTGAGGCTGGCGATGGCGGAGGTGCGAAAACCCCGCGGCCAGGATCGTGGGGTCGTGTCCCATCGCCAGCCATTCGCGCGCAAAATAGAACGGGCGGTATTCCATGCCCATCCGGTCCGAGCCGGCGTAGTGATTGATCAGCAGGATCTTCAAGGCCGAACCGCCGTGCTGTCGGCCCGGGCTGCCATGCTTCCATGCGACGCGCGCGCAGGCACGGCGCGGGCGCGGCCGCACCCGATGATCAAGCCCATGTAGCCGAAGAACATGCGGTCATCGGCGAGGTAGCCCTGCACCGTCATGCGCGAGCCGAGATCGGTCAGGAACACCAGCACCAGCGCCGCATCCGCCCATCCGGTCCGGCTGTCGAGGGCGATGCGCCTGCAGGCCGCGACCGCCGCCGCGACGGCGCCGAGGAACAGCGCCGCGCCGACGATGCCGGTCTCCATGAGGATCTCAAGGAACAGGTTGTGCGGGTAGCGCAGGTCGGGTTCCTGGATCGTGTACTCGCCGATCCCCCAGCCGAACAGCGGCTTGCGCAGCCACTGGTCGATGGCGTGCTGCCGGCCCAGCGCCCGGATATCCATCGAGTAGGTGGCCTCGCCGGAGACTTGCGCGTCGATACGCCGCAGCGTGTGGAACTGCTCCGCCTCAGCGTCTGAGCCGCTGGCCAGCACGGCGTAGCCCAGCGCCCCGGACCCGGCCAGCAGCGCCAGCAGGACCGCGAGCCGGCCGAGACGCCGCACGATGTCCCGCCGCGCCGCGACGACCCCGGCCGCGAGCAGCGGCACGCTCAGCACCGAAAGCAGGAGCGGGCCGCGGCCGCCGGTGATGGTCAGCAGCATCCCGGCCGCGCCCAGGCCGGCCAGCGCGCCCAGGAACTGGCCGGGCGTGCCGAGCACGGCCAGGGTCAGGCAGATGATGAACAGCAGCCAAGCGTGCTCGGCGTTCTCGACATAGTTCGTGCCGGCCTCGGGAACGCGGTCGAGCGCGCCGCTCTCGATCGAGCCGCTGGTCGTGCCGACGGCGAAGCGCTGATACAGGTAGTAGACCAGGATCGTGACGCTGAGCAGGGCAATCAGCCGCACCAGCCGGGCGCGCGAGGCCGGGTGCTGGCCGAGCATGCAGGCCACGAAAAAGCTGGAGCCGGTGAACAGCACGAAACGCAGCGCCTTGTCGGTGTTGATCGGATCGAGGCTTGACCAGAACACGCTGGCGCCGGCGAACTCGACCAGCAGCAGCGCCAGCAGCACCGGCGGCCGCGCGGGAGGCAGCCGCAGCCGGCCGGCCAGCAGCCCCCAGGTGACCGCTCCGGCGACCAAGGCCAGCAGCAGCACCGTGAGGTCGCCTGGAATCAGGCGGAACGGCGCAACGGTCTTGAACCGGCCGGAATAAACATACAACACGTAGGCGGCCTCGACGGATAGGAGGTCGCGCAAGCTGGGCAGGATCTGGCCTGCCGTCGCTGCAGCCCCGCCGCCGGCCCCCCGCGCGCGCACGGCTCAATCCGCGACGGCCAGCGCGGCGGCGACGCGCGCCTGGTCCTCCGGTCCGAGATAAGGGTGCATCGGCAGGCTCAGCACGGTCTCGGCAAGCCGCTCCGACACCGGCAGCCCGTTGCCGGCCACCGGAAAGCCCCTGTAGGCGGTTTGCCGGTGCAGCGGGCAGCGGTAATAAACCATGGACGGGATGCCGTGCCGCTGCAGCCGCTGCTGCGCGGCATCGCGCGGGGCCGTGCGAATGGTGTAAAGCGCCCAGGCCGATCGCGTCCCGTCCATCACCGCCGGCGGCACGGCCTCCGGCGGCAGAATCGCGGCGTAGCGCGCGGCCACCGCTTCCCGCGCCGCGAGTTCGTCCGGGAAGATTGCGAGCTTCTCCAGCAGGATCGCGGCTTGAATGGTGTCCAAGCGGCCGTTGATGCCGACGCGGACGTTGTCATACTTGTCGCGCCCTTGGCCATGCACCCGCAGCGAGCGGATCGTTTCCGCCAGCGCATCATCGTCGGTGAACACCGCGCCGCCGTCGCCGTAGCAACCCAGCGGCTTGGACGGGAAGAAACTGGTCGTCGTGATGTCGCCGATGCGACCGACCCGGCGCCCTCCATAGCTCCCGCCGAACGACTGCGCGGCGTCGCTTATCAGCCACAGCCCGTTCCCGTGGGCGACCTGCTCGATGGCGGCATACTGGCAGGGCTGGCCAAACAGATCGACGCTGATCACGCCGCGCAGCCTCAGGCCGAGCGTCGCCGCGGTGGCCACCGCGGCCTTGAGGCTTTCGGGGTCGAGGTTGAAGCTGTCCTCGCGCACGTCGGCGAAGACCGGCACGCCGCCGAGCAGGCACACCATCTCCGCCGTGGCGCAGAAGGTGAAGCTGGGCACGACCACCGCATCTCCCGGGCGCAGGCCCTCGGCCATCAACGCGAGCAGCAGCGCGTCCGTGCCGCTGGCGCAGGTGATGGCGTGGCGCGCGCCGCAGAACCCGGCGAGCGCCTGCTCTAGCGCCCCGACCTCCGGTCCCATGACATACTGGCCGTGGTCGAGCACGCGCGCGACCGCCGCGTCGATCTTGCCGCGCAGCGCCTGTTGCTGGCGCGCCAGGTCGATGAAGGCGATCTGGTCCGGCGGCGTCACGTCGTTCATGCCACGTTTCGTGCCTCCTCAAGCCAGGCCAGGCCACCCTGCCCGTCAGGCGCGTAGCGCTCGCGGGTTTCCGGGCAGGTCAGCGCCTCGGTCAGCCGGTGCCCGGCGCGGCTGACCCAGCCGACCCGCCGTGCCGGGTTCCCGACCACCAGGGCGTGCGCGGGCACGTCGCGCGTCACCACGGCGCCCGCGCCCACCAGGCAGTAACGGCCGAGCGAATGGCCGCAGATAACCGTCGCGTTGGCGCCGATCGTGGCGCCAAAGCCCACCGGCGTCGGCCGGAACTCGCTTTTGCGCTCGATCTCCGCCCGCGGGTTGGCGACGTTGGTGAACACGCAGGACGGGCCGCAGAACACCGCGCCGTCCAGCGACACGCCGCAATACAGGGACACGTTGTTCTGGATCTTGCAGCCCGGCCCGACATGCACGTCCGGCCCGATCACGACGTTCTGCCCGATCACGCAACCCGGCCCGATGCGCGATCCCTTCAGCACGTGGCTGAAATGCCAGATCCGCGTGCCGTCCCCGATCTCGCAGCCGGCATCCACCCAGGCCGTCTCGTGCGCGAAATACCGCGGCGGCGGGGCGGGGTCCAGGCTGGCCGGGGCGCCTGACGCCATCGCGCGCCGGGCGGCGTCCAGCACGCGCAACACGCCGATCCCCTCGCGCGCATCGGTGCGCGGTTGTGCGCCGTCCCGGATGCAGGACAGGAAATGCCGGCATTCCTGCCGCAGCGGCTCGTCCGGCAGCAGCGGCACCGGCTGAGCGTCGGCGCGCGTGGGCGTCGGAAGGCCGCCCTGCCACTCGATCCGATGCGGGTAGTGGAGCAGCTTGTGTGTCCAGGGCTGTCCGTCGTCGAACACCGCCATGCCGTTTTCGCCGACCACGACCAGCTTCTGCTCCTTCGCCGGGTGGAGCCAGGACACGAAGACGCTCGCGCTGACGCCGCCCGGAAAACGCAGGTGCGCGGTCGCCACGTCGGCGATCCGGTTATGCAGGCAGCAATGCCCGATCGCCTCCACGCGGTCCGGCAGCTCGCCGGTCAGCGCCAGGATCATGGAGATATCGTGGGGCGCGAAGCTCCAGAACACGTCTTCCTCGCGGCGGATGCGGCCCAGGCTCAGCCGGGCGGATTGGATGAACCGAAGCCGGCCCAACGCCCCGGCGTGGACGAAGTCCCGCAGCTTGAGAAAAGCGGGGTGATACTGCAGCAGGTGCCCCACCATCAGCACGCGCCCCCGCGCCGCGGCGGCCTCCGCCACTTGCATCGCGCTTGATACGTCGAGCGCGAGCGGCTTTTCGACGAACACGTGCTTGCCCGCAGCGAGGGCGCGCAATGCCAGAACGGCGTGCGTCGCGGCGGGCGTGGCCAACGCGACCGCAGTGATCGCCGGGTCGTCCAGGATCGCGTCGAAACCGAGGAGCGGCACCGCATGGTCCCGCGCCATCTCCCGGGCGGACGTTTCCGCCTCGTCGCAAACCGCGGCGAGCGCGCCAAGCGCGTGGAAATTGCGCACCAGGTTGCGCCCCCAGTGCCCGCATCCGATGGCCGCCACGCGCGGCGGCCCGGCGCGGCCCAGTCCCGCATTCATGCCCGTGCCACCACGCGGAGGGCCTCGCCACCGCCGACTCGCACCATCCGGTTGCGGGTATCGACGATGAGCCGGGAAAAGCGCAGCAGCATTTCGTAGTCGATGCAGTCGTGATCGGTCACGATGACCACCGCGTCGTAGCGCGACAGAAAGGCGGGCTCGAACGGCACCGACGCCTTGCCGGCCAGCGCCAGATGCTGCCGGGTGGGCGGAATGACCGGGAAATGCGGATCGTAGTAGTCAACCTTGCCGCCGGCGCGGTCCAGCATGTCCATGATGGTCAGCGCCGGGCTTTCCCGCATGTCGTCCACGTTCTTCTTGTAGGCGATTCCCACCACGAGGGTGCGGGCGCCGCACAGCCCCTTGCCAAACCGCCGGTCCAGCTCCTCCCGCACCCGCTCCACGACGTATCGGGGCATTCCCGTGTTCACCTCGCCGGCAAGCTCGATGAAGCGGGTGCAGATGCCCAGCTCGCGGGCCTTCCAGGTCAGGTAAAACGGGTCGATCGGGATGCAGTGGCCGCCCAGGCCCGGCCCCGGGTAGAACGGCATGTAGCCGAACGGCTTGGTTTTGGCTGCTTCCACCACCTCGAACATGTCCACGCCGATCTCCGCGAACACCAGCTTGAGCTCGTTCACCAGGGCGATGTTCACCGCCCGGAAGATGTTCTCGGTCAGCTTGACCGCCTCGGCCGTTTCCAGCGACGAGACCGGCACGGTGGCCGGCACGAGCTGGCGATACAGGGCGGAGGCGACGCAAAGCGCCCCCTCGCCGTCCCCGGCCACCACCTTGGGGATCAGCGCGGTGTTGAACTCGGCGTTGCCCGGGTCCTCCCGTTCCGGCGAGTAGGCCAGGAAGAAGTCGGTGGACGACCGCAGGCCGGAGGACTCCAGGATGGGCTTGAGCACGTCGCGGGTGGTGCCGGGATAGGTGGTGGACTCCAGGATGACGAGCTGGCCGCGCCGCAAGATTCCGGCGAGCATCCGCCCGGTCTGTTCGACGTAGGACAGATCCGGCTCGCGGTGCGGGCCGAGCGGGGTGGGCACGCAGATTAGCACCGCATCCGCCGCGGCGAGCGCGCCGGGATCGGCCGTGGCCGTGAAGCGCGCGTGCTGCAGCGCCGCCGCCACCCGGGCCGGGCGGATATGGGTGAACGGGCTGTCAGCGTCGTTGAGGCGGCGCACCCTGTCCGCGTCGAGGTCGTAGCCGATGACCCGGAACCCGGCCTCGCAGGCGCAAAGCGAGAGCGGCAGCCCGACATAGCCCAGGCCGACGATCCCGATCACCGCGTCCCGGCTTTCCAGCCGGGTCAGCAGCGCCTCGTGGCTGGCTTCAGGCGCCGCCGACGCCCAGGTGTTGGCGGCGAAGTTCATCTCCGCACCCCGCCGAACCGCGCCCTATGTCCCGCTGTCATGACGTCCCCGCTGCGGTGCGTTCGAGCTGAACCTGCTCGATATTTTTGCCCAGTCTTATCTAAGGCAAAAATTTGCAAAAGAAAAAGAAGATTCTTTACGCCAGCTTTTATCGGTTTTGGCCCGTCGGCATTGAGTCCGCGTTATCGACGTGCCATCTGTCGGTTGGAAGCTGGCTGCGATAAAAATCTCCGGCGCGGCGAAGACACAGTGCACTCATGTCTTTATGTATATGGTGCCGTTGAGGCATTCTGCCGCTTGGCAGGACTGTCTCAGAAATTAAACATAAGGTGAGGTGCCGATGGATGACAACGGACCGCTGCAGGCGCGGCAACCGCGCAAGATCGCGCGTCAGGAGTGGGCAGCCATCAAATCAAGGCACGCGACCGGAGAGTCGCTGGCCAGCATTGCCCGTGCCTACCAATGCACCGCTCCGGCGATCCGCTACATCGTTCGGCAAAACGTGAAGCTCGATCCGTCGGCGTCCCCGCCCAAGGATGAAGAGCGCCTGCCGCCCCCCGCCCGCAGGCCGGCGGGCGACAACGCCGGCCAATGGCCCGTTGCTGCGGTGCCCGGCCCCCAAGCGGCTGGCTTCAATCCAGAATTGCGCGAGACGATAGCGGCGCAGATCGCCCACTTCCTTGTTGCGTTCGACGCGGTGCTGGCGTCTCCGAAGGCCGCGAACTGCGACCAGCTTCGCGACGCGGTCGATCGGCTGATGCGGGCGGCCGCGCGCATCAGAATCGAGATGGAGTCCTTCTCCGTTTAGTAAGCCCGAACCCCATGCCAACCAGGCCCCGGCGCCAGGGCGGGAACGGTGAATCGGTCGCCGGGCGCAACCACCGTGAGCCACGAGCATGGAAAGCGACGGTGTGCGGCTGCACCCATCGGTGCGTTGCCCGGTGCAGGCACCATTGCGGCGCCATTTGCCCGGCATCAAGGCGGATGAATGGGCAGTCAGCCGCCTTGCAGCCGCACTCAGCGCGTCGTGCCTCTATCTGGAAGCGTAGCCACACCCGGTCCCCGCTGCTAGCCGCCACACGCACGTGAGGAGTTGTCCACGCATTCCTTTCCACGCACAGCCAAAGCCCCACCAGCGCTGTCTCCGCCGCGTTTCGCGACAGCAGGCGCATATAGGAGAGCAGCATTGCCCGACACTCTGCGAGGCTGCGTTCAACATGATGAGGGAGGCGCAAGAGATCAGGGATCTCTGCTTTGCCTTGTCGTTAAAGCAACGTTACTACATGCATGCAACAATCACGAGCAAAACCTGTTCACGTTTTATTGATAGAGGGTCATCGCGGTCCGAAATAGCTGGGCGCCTGATGGCGGAACGATGGTCGTTGCGCCGGGCTTTGGCTGATCGTCACCTCGGGAACGATGAAAGCCTTGCCCGCGGCATACGCAGCGCCCGTCCGGTGCACAGGCAGCCGGTCAGCTCGCGGCCTGGCGCTCCCCGGCCTTATATGGAGAGCGCGTGGAGGACGGCATCGTAGCTGACCCGCGTGGTCTCGTTCTTGGGAAAGTCGAGCCGCAGGCGCGGGGTGATCTGTTGCGGGCTCCATGCCGCGGATGGCCGATCTGCACAGCTTCGCGGTCGCCGGGCCGCTCTGCCCGGAACGGTGGTCGCGTCAGGGGGCTTGGCTTCTTTCCGTTGATCCGCAACGAGGGGGGCCGCCCTGGCCCCCCGGCCGGCGGGCAACTGGCTGTGTTTTCTGCCGCGATCCCACATGGGCGTTGCGGTGAAAAGATTGATCATGGCGCCTGCCGTCACGGGTCTTGCGGCCTTTCAAAAGGCCCGGCGGCAGCGGACCCGCCCTTTCCGGCCCGCATGGCGGTTCCGTCGTCCGGGTTGGGTGCTTCCGCCTCACCCTTTGTAGCGCAGCGCCTCGACGAGCAGGGCGAAGGCCGGCATGGGTTGGCGGCGGCTTGGGTAATACAGGTGGTAGCCGGCAAAGGGCGGGCACCAACCCTCCAGCACGCGGACGAGGCTGCCGTTGGCGAGATGCGCGGCCGCATGGTCCTCCAGCACGCAGGCCAGGCCGAACCCAGCCAGGGCCGCGCGGAGGATCATCGGCGCGTTGTTGAATGCCAACTGGCCTTCGACCCGGACCTTCAGCTCGCGACCGCCCTTCTGCAGTTCCCACGCATAAAGGCCGCCGGAGGTGGGCAAGCGCAGGTTGATGCACTGGTGTTCGGCCAGATCCTGCGGGGTGCGCGGTTTTGGCCGCGCGGCGAAGTAGGCGGGTGTGCCCACCACCGCCATGCGCAGGTCAGGCTCGATGCGCACCGCGACCGTATCGCGGGCGACCACTTCCCCGAGGCGCACGCCCGCGTCGAACCGTTCGGCGGCGATGTCGGTCAGGCCGGAGTTGATCGCAAACACGACATGGACATCGGGATAGTCCGGCAGCAGCGTCTTCAGCACGGCCCACAGGACGCGGTTCGCCGCGTGCTCGGACGTAGTGATGCGGATGGTGCCGGCCGGCTTCTCGCGCAGCTCGCTCAGGGAGGCCAGCTCGGCCGCGATGGCGTCGAGCGCCGGGCCAAGCGTTTTCAGCAGCCGCTCGCCCGCCTGAGTGGGCGCAACGCGCCGGATCGTGCGGGTCAGCAGGCGGACGCCCGGCCGGGTTTCCAACCGCCGGACAGTGTGGCTCAGCGCCGATTGCGAGGTGCCGGGCTTGGCCGCCGCGCGCGTGAAGTTCTGCTTCTCCGCGACCGTCGCAAACGCGTTGAGATCAAGGAGGTCCCCACGCTGCATCCATGAAGCCTAGGCATGGATCGCGGCCGTTTCTAGCGGGTCATGCGCGCGGCCGCGGCCTCGGCCGGGTTCGCGGCCGGCGCGGGCAGCAGCAGCCAGGCGCAAGCGGCGCTGCCCAGCCCGGCCAGCCCGATCACGACCCCCATCGGCCCCGGCG
>CALMVT010000072.1 GCA_937873175.1 uncultured Acetobacteraceae bacterium
ACCGCCCCTATTCCGCGACGGCCACCCGCTCCGCCACCTTCGCCCGCGCCGCCAGGCGCAGGATCAGCAACCCCAGCGCTGCAGACGCCAGCGACCCCACGAACACCGCAAGCTTCACCTCGTCTCCCCGCGGCGTTTGCCGGAAAGCGAGGTCGCCGATGAACAGGCTCATGGTGAAGCCGATGCCGCACAGCACAGCGCCGCCGTAAAGCTGGGTTCGCGTGACGCCCTCCGGTAGCCGGGCTAGGCCGAGGCGCGCGGCCAGAAGCGCCGCGCCGAACACGCCGATTTGCTTGCCGACGAACAGGCCCAGCGCGGTGCCGAGCGCCAGCCGGTCCCACACCGCGCCGGGCGGCAGCATGTCGAAGGCCAGCCCGGCGTTCGCCAGCCCGAACAGCGGCAGGATACCATAGGCGACCCAAAGGCCGAGCTTGTGCTCCAATCGCTCGGCCGGCGCTTGGTCCTCCTCGGGCTTCGCTCCCATCGGCACCACAAACGCCAGTGCCACCCCGGCCAGCGTGGCATGCACGCCCGACTCGAACACCAGCGCCCACAGCATGGCGCCGCCGAGCAGGTATGGCCACAAGCGCCGCACGCCCGCGCGGCTCAGCCCCCACAACCCCAGCCACGCCAGCACCGCCAACCCCAGCCCCGCCAAGTCAAGCCCCTGCGTGTAGAAAAGGGCAATCACCACGATGGCGCCCAGGTCGTCGATGATCGCCAACGCCGTCAGGAACACCTTGAGCGCCACCGGCACCCGGCTGCCCAGCACGCTCAGCACCGCCAGCGCGAAGGCGATGTCGGTCGCCACCGGCACCGCCCAGCCGCGCAGCGCCGTGCTATCGCCCCAGTTCAGCGCCACGGTGATCGCCGCGGGCACCACCATGCCGCCTAGGGCCGCCAAGCCCGGCGCCGCGAGCCGCGTGGGCGACGCCAGCTCGCCTTCCGTGGTCTCGCGCCGCAGTTCCAGCCCGACCAGCAGGAAGAACAGCGCCATCAGCCCGTCGTTGATCCAGATGTGCATGGGCTTCGCGAAGTCGCCCATGCCGAGTGGGTATTGCAGCAAGGCGCGGTAGGCAGGCGCCGCCGCCGAGTTGGCCCAGCCGAGCGCCACCAGGGCGGAAACGATCAACACCAGGCCGCCCGCGCTTTCCGACCGCAGAAATGCCGTCAGGGCGGCGACGTGCCGCCGGGCAGCGTGCGTGATGAACAGGTATTGCATCCGTGGTCCCGACGATTGTTGCCAGCCGCCGGACCAGGCCCGGGCAACACGGGCGGCGGTGCCACGTTGCCTGGGTCTGCGCTGTGGCCCCATGGTTGCTTATGACGCATCCCTTGCTCACTCAACGGCGATTCGGGCACGTCTCCGGGAACCCCGGCGCTCTGTGGGACCAGGCCATGCGGGCGGGCGCGTTCGATGCGGCCTGGGCGGTCAGCGACGCGGTGCTTCGTTCGCGCGACCCGGCGACGCGGGACGATCCCGCCCTACCCTATCATCTGCGCTGGGTGTGGGACGGGCGCAGCCTGGACGGGCGCCGGGTGCTGGTTCGCTGCTACCATGGCCTTGGCGACACGCTGCAGTTTTGCCGCTATGTGCCCGCGCTCCGGCGCCGGGCCGCGCACGTGACGCTGGAAGCGCAGCCGGAACTGCTGCCGCTGCTGCGCGCCCTGCCCGGCCCCGACCGGCTGATCCCGTTCCGCCTGGACGCGCCGGCGCCCGCGTCGGAGTGCGACATCGAGATCATGGAGCTCGCCCACGCGCTGCGCTTGCCCCCGGGCGGCACGCCCTACCTTTCCGCCGAGCCGCTGCCCCAGCCGGCCGGCGACTTTCTGGTGGGGATCTGCTGGCAGGCCGGCGGCTGGGACCCGGAGCGGTCCGTGCCGCTGCCGGTCCTGGCGCCGTTAGCACAGGTGCCCGGCGTGCGGCTGGTCAGCTTGCAGCGCGGCCCTGGCCTGGCGGAGCTGTCCGCCGCGGGCGCACCCGCGGTGCTCGACCCAGGGGACCGCAGCGCGGACGTGGGGGCGGTCGCCCGACTGTTGGCGACGGTGGACGTGGTGGTGACGGTGGACACCATGGTCGCGCACTTGGCCGGCGCGCTGGGCCGGCCGACTTGGCTGCTGCTGAAGGCGGAGGCCGATTGGCGCTGGATGACCGGGCGGCGCAGTTGTTGGTACGATTCGGTTCGGCTTTACCGGCAGGCCCGCCCCGGCCAGTGGGCGGAGCCGCTCGCGCAGATGCGGACGGACCTCCACAGCCTGCTTCGGCAACACCATTACGGGAACCCCGGCGCAAATCGGCGTTTGTAGGCCTACAAGGTTTACGATAGACGAGTCAGGTGTGCCCACGCCCTACCCAACCCGCCGGATTCGCTAGGTCCTGACCTTGCGGATCGTGATCCTCGGCCTGACCATCACCTCGTCCTGGGGCAACGGGCACGCGACGACGTTTCGCGGCCTGGTGCGCGGCCTGGCGCAGCGGGGCCACAGCGTGCTGTTCCTGGAGCGCGACAAGCCTTGGTATGCCGACCACCGCGACCTGCCGGCGCCGCCTTATGGCGAGACCCAACTCTACGCCGGGCTGGAGGAGCTGTCGCACCGCTGGGCGGCGGCGATCCGGGCGGCGGACCTGGTGATCGTGGGGTCCTACGTGCCGGACGGAATCGCGGTCGGCACGCTGGTGCAGCGCTTGGCCGGGGGCGTCACGGCGTTCTACGACATCGACACCCCGGTGACGCTGGCGGCGCTGGACGACAACGCCTGCGATTACCTGACGCCGGAGTTGCTGCGCGGCTTCGACCTTTACCTGTCCTTCACCGGCGGGCCGACGCTGCAATACCTCGAGCGCACGCTGGGCGCACCGATGGCGCGGCCGCTGTACTGCTCCGCTGATCCGGAGGTCCATCGCCCTGACCCGGCCGCCGTGCCGGCCTGGGACCTCGGTTACCTCGGCACCTACAGCGCCGATCGCCAGCCGGTAGTGGATGCGCTGCTGTGCCGGGCGGCGCGGGCGTGGGACGCCGGGCGATTCGTGGTGGCCGGACCGCAATACCCAGACGGCCTTTCCTGGCCCGGCAACGTCGAGCGAATCGAGCACCTAGCGCCCGACCAGCACTGCGCCTTCTACGCCGCGCAGCGGTACACCTTGAACGTGACCCGCGCCGACATGGTGCGCCGCGGCTACAGCCCCAGCGTGCGGCTGTTCGAGGCCGCGTGCTGCGGCGTGCCGATCATCAGCGATTGGTGGGCCGGGCTGGACGCTTTTTTCCGGCCCAGCCAGGAAATCTTGATTGCCGCGACGACGGAGGAGGTGCTCGCGGCGATCCGGACATTGCCGGAAAACCGGCGTCGGACGATGGCCGCCGCCGCCCGGGCGCGCGTGCTGGGCGCCCACACCGGCGACCACCGCGCCGCCGAGCTTGAAACGTATTTCGCCGAAGCCGCGCAGGCGTGCAGCGGCGAGCGCCGGGCGGTGCCGGCATGAAGATCGTGATCTTCGGCCTGTCGGTAAGCAGTTCCTGGGGCAACGGGCACGCGGCGCTGTGGCGCGGCCTGATCGGCGCACTGCTGGCAGCGGGGCACCGGGTCGTCTTCTTTGAGCGCGACGTGCCGTATTACAGGGACTACCGTGACCTGTCGGCCCTGCCGGACGGCGGCGAGCTGGTGCTGTATCCCGATTGGGCGGCGGCGCTGCCGCGGGCGCGCAACGCGCTTGCGGGGGCGGATGTCGGGATGGTCACGTCCTACTGCCCGGACGCGCTCGCGGCGACGCGGCTGTTGCAGGACGGCACGGGCGCCCTGCGCTGCTTCTACGACCTGGACACCCCCGTGACCCTGGCGCGGCTCGGGACCGGGGAGACCGTGGACTACATCGGGCCGGACGGCTTGGCCGGGTTCGACCTCGTGCTGAGCTACACCGGGGGCGGCGCGTTAGAGGCGTTGCGCAGCCGGCTCGGCGCGCGCCGGGTCGTGCCGATCTACGGCTCGGTCGACCCGGCGCTGCACCGCCCGGCGCCCCCACGCCCAGAATATGACGGGCTGCTGTCCTACCTCGGCACCTATGCCGCCGACCGGCAAGCGGCGCTCGAACGGCTGTTCGTCGAGCCGGCGCGTGCCTTGCCGGGCGAGCGCTTCGTGATCGGCGGCGCGCAGTATCCGGACGGGTTTCCGTGGACGCCCAACACGTTCTTCGTGCGCCATTTGCCGCCGCCCGCGCATCCGGCGTTCTACTGCTCGTCCCGCCTCACCCTGAACGTGACGCGGGACGCGATGGCGCGTGCCGGCTGGTGCCCGTCCGGCCGGCTGTTCGAGGCCGCGGCCTGCGGCGTGCCGATCCTGACCGACCATTGGGCTGGGCTGGACCATTTCTTCGAGCCGGGCCGCGAAATCCTGGTGGCGCACTCGACGCAGGACGCGTTGGCGGCGCTGCGCATGGCCCCGACCGAGCTGTCCGCCATTGCGCGCCGCGCCCGCGAGCGCACGCTTGCGGAGCACAGCGCCGCACGCCGCGTAGCCGAATTGGTGCAGGCCTTTGAGGCCGTGCCCTCGCGGGAGAGCGTGTGATGTGGGGCATCATCCCGGCCGCCGGCAACGGCACGCGCATCCAGCCGCTGGCATTCAGCAAGGAGCTGCTGCCGGTCGGCTCGCGCCTAGACGCCAGCGGCATCGAGCGGCCCCGGGCGGTCAGCGAATACCTGATCGAACGCATGGTGCGGGGCGGCGCCACCAAGATCTGCTTCGTCATCTCGCCCTGGAAAAGCGACATCCTGCAATACTACGGCGGGACCGTGGGCGACGTGGACCTGGCCTATGTCTGCCAGGCGGGCGCGGCCGGGTTGTGCGACGCCATTTTCCGCGCCGTGCCGCTGATTCCCGAGCATGAGCCGGTGATCGTGGGCTTGCCGGACACCATCTGGTTCCCGGCGGATGCGCTGGCCCGCCTGCCGGACGACCGCCTGTCGTTCCTGCTGTTCCCCGTGGAGCGGCCGGAGCTGTTCGACGCCGTGGAGCTGGACGCGGACGGGCGGGTTCAAGCCATCCAGGTGAAGTCGCCGGACGCCCGGTCCAACTGGATCTGGGGCGCATTCAAGATGCCCGGCGCCACCCTGCACGCGCTGCACCGCCTGTGGCTGCGGCGGGAGCGCGCGGACGAGTTCATCGGCACGCTGGTCAACGCCTGGCTGGCGGAAGGCAACGCGGCCTGGGGCGTGCGCGCTGGGTCCAGCTACGTCGATGTCGGCACGCTCAACGGCTACCGCGAGGCGATGCGCTTGTTGGGCGGACAGGCTGCGGCGCCGGCGCCGGCGCACGCCGCAGTGGAGAAGCGGACGGGGTCGGCCAGATTGGAAGGGAACACCGTTTGAGCGCGCCCGTTTGGACGACCGACCGCATCCGCGAGCGCGTGAAGGCGCTGGGACCGTGGTTCCACAACATGGACCTCCGTGGCGTGCAAACCGCGCCGGAGCACTTCCTGGGCGACTACCCCAATGTGAAGTGGCGGCGCTTCCAGGACAGCTTGCCCGCGGACCTCGGCGGCAAGACGGTGCTCGACATCGGCTGCAACGCCGGGTTCTACGCCATGGAGATGAAGCGTCGAGGGGCGGCCCGAGTGCTTGGCATCGACTTCGACGAGGACTACCTGGCGCAGGCGCGCTTCGCCGCGGAAGTGCAGGGCCTCGACATCGAGTTCCGGCAGATGTCTGTGTACGACGTGGGCCAGTTGGGCGAGCGATTCGACGTCGTGTTCTTCATCGGCGTGCTTTATCACCTGCGCCACCCGCTGCTAGCACTCGACCTGATCCGCGAGCACGTGGCGGGCGACCTGCTGGTGTTCCAGTCGCTGCAGCGCGGGTCCAACGCCGTGCTGCCGCTGGCGGAGGATTACGAGTTTTGGGAAACGGCAATCTTCGACGATCCCGGCTATCCCAAGCTGCATTTCATCGAACGCAGCTATTCCCACGACAACACCAACTGGTGGGCGCCGAACGCCGCGTGCTCGGCCGCGATGCTGCGCGCCGCCGGGTTCGGCATCGAGGCTAACCCGGAGGACGAGGTGTTTATCTGCCGCTGCGCGCTGTTGCCGGACGCACGGTATGGCGCGGTGTATCCCGCTGGGAGCGCAGCGAAATCGCAAGAGCGATTTGCGCAGGCTCCGCAGCAGGCCCGCGGAAAGGAGGCTCGGCCATGATCGAAGCCGCGATGATCTGGAACGAGCCGAACAATAAGTCGCATTGGGACTTCGAGAACGACCCGGGCTGGGCCGCCTTCGCCCGCATGACCAAGCTGGCCGGCCAAGCTATCGCCGCAGAAGCGCCGGGGCTGCCGCGCGTCCTGGGCGGCATCAGCCCGATCGACCCCGATTTCATTCGCGTGCTGCAGGGGCATGGGGCGCTGGACGACCTGGACGCGGTGGCGGTGCACGGCTTCCCGCTCGACTGGAACCACTGGATGCTCGACGAGTGGCCGGCCAAGCTCGACAGCATCCGCGCGGTGACAAACCTGCCGCTCTGGGTCAGCGAGGTCGGCGTTTCGACTTTTGGCGCGGAGGAGGTGCAGGAATGGGGCCTACGCCGTACCGCGGAATTGCTGCTGGGCCTTGGCCCAAAGCGCCCGGAGCGCATCCAATGGTATAGTCTCTATGACCTGCCGGCTGCGTGGCCCGCCACCACCCGGCATCGGGAAGCGGAGGGCAGCAGCTACTACCGGCATTTCCACATGGGCCTGTTGGACGAGCACGGGCGGCCGAAGCGCGCCGCCAGGATCTTCCACGAGTTCACCCCGGAGATCGGCCTGTGCCAATGGTTCCACTTCGAGGACCACCGGCTAGATGACGCGGTGCGCCACATGCGGGACCTGGGCGTGACCACCTTGCGCACCGGGCTGAGCTGGGCCGATTGGTATCGCCCCGACGCAGAAGCCTGGTTCGACCGGCAGATGCGCGCGTTGGAAGGGTTCAACGTCACCGCGACCTTCTGCTTCACGCCGGAGCACAAGGGCCAATGGCCGCACTACACCGCCGTGCCCACCCATCCCGAGGAGTTCGCCGAGTTCTGCGCCGCGATGATCCGCCGCTACGCGCCGGGGCGCGTACGGACCGATGCTTCCAGCGGGCCTGACACCGCTTTGCCGATGCACGCCGCGGCCGGTTGACCGCATGGAGGCCGTCTTGCACGGCCTTGCGGCGCGGCGCCCGGTCGGCGCACGGGTGGCGCTGGTCGTCGCCCACCCGGATGACGAGACCATCGCCGCCGGGGCCAGCCTGCACCTACTGCCCGGGTTGTTGGTAATACATGTGACCGACGGCGCACCGCGGGCGCTGGCGGACGCCGCGGCGGCGGGGTTCGACGTGCCCGCGGACTATGCCGCCGCCCGGCGCGGCGAGTTGATGGCGGCGCTGGACGCCGCGGGCGCGGCGCCGGACTTGGTGGAGCTGGGCGTCGCAGACCAGGAAGCGAGCTTCCACATGCCGGCGCTTGCCTGCGCTTTGTCCCGATTGTTCGACGCGCATGGGATCGAGGCCGCAATCACCCACGCCTATGAGGGCGGCCATCCGGACCATGACGCCGCCGCGTTCGCCGTGCACGCCGCGGCCGGGCGCCGCCCGGTGCTGGAGTTCGCGGGCTACCATGCGGACCCGGCGGGCACGTTGCTGACCGGCCGCTTCCTGCCGGGTCCGACCCCTACGGTCGTCACGCTCACGGAGGCCGAGCGGGAACGCAAGCGGGCGATGTTCGACTGCTTCCGCACCCAGGCCCGGACGCTCGCGGCTTTCCGCACCGACCAGGAGTCGTTTCGCCCGGCGCCGTCGTACGACTTCACGGAGCCGCCGATGCCGGGCCGGCTGAACTACGAGCATTGGGGCTGGAGCATGACCGGCGCACGCTGGCGTGCCCTCGCGCGGGATGCCCGATGCGGCGCTTGACGGTCCTCAACATCGCCTACCCGCTGGCCCCGGTCGGCCTCGACGCGGTGGGCGGGTCGGAACAGGTGCTGAGCAGCCTCGATCACGCGCTGGCGGAGGTGGGCCACCGCAGCATTGTCATCGCCTGCGCCGGGTCGCAGGTTGCGGGCGAGCTGCACGCCTTTCCAGCGCCGCCGACGGACGGCCCCATCACCGACGCGATCCATGCCGCCCGGCAAGACGCGATCCGCGCCATCACCGCCGACGTGCTGCGGCGCGAGCGCGTCGATGTCATCCACATGCACGGGCTGGATTTCTACTCTTACCTTCCCCCGCCCGGCCCGCCGACGCTGGCCACGCTGCACCTGCCAACGGACTGGTATCCGCCCGAGGCGCTCGCGCCGCCCCGCGAGGACACTTGGGTGCATGGCGTGTCCGAAAGCCAGATGCGCGGCGTGCCGCCCGACCCGCGCCTGCTGCCGCCGATCCCGAACGGGGTGCCGGTGGCGCGGCTCGGCGCCGCGCACCCGCGCAAGTGCCGCTTTGCGCTGACGCTCGCCCGGGTATGCCCGGAGAAGGGCCTGCATTTGGCGCTGGACGCGGCGCGGGCGGCCAACGCGCCGATGCTGCTGGCCGGCGGCGTGTTCCCCTACCCGGCGCATCAAGACTATTTCCGCGCCGAGATCCTGCCGCGCCTCGACCGGCGCCGCCGCTACCTCGGCCCGGTCGGCTTCGTGCGAAAACGCCGGCTGCTTGCGGCCGCGCGCTGTCTGCTGGTGCCGAGCCTCGTCGCCGAAACCAGCTCGCTCGTCGCCATGGAGGCGGCTGCCTGCGGCACCCCGGTTGTCGCCTTCCGCACCGGCGCGTTGCCGGAGTTGGTGGAGAACGGCCGCACCGGCTTCCTGGTTGATGATGTGGAGGGCATGGCTGCGGCGATCCGTCGGGTGGACCGGATCGACGCCGCCCTGTGCCGCGAGACCGCCCGGCGCCGCTTCTCAATCGAGCGCATGGCGGCCGCCTACCTCGACCGCTATCACATGCTGACGCGCGTCGCCGCCCCGGCATGACCGGGATTATCCTGCTGGACAGCGACGCGGCGCTGCTGGCGCTTGCGCCGGAGTGGGAAGCCCTGTGGCGCCGGGTACCGGGTGCTTCGCCCTTTGCCGCCCCGGCGTGGCTGGTGCCGTGGTGGCGGCATTTCGGCACCGGCGCGCCGCGGGTGGCGATCCAGCGGACGGACGGGCGGCTGTCGGGGGTGCTGCCGCTGTATCGGCTGGACGAGCCGGGCGTACGCAAGCTGCTGCCCATCGGCGCTGGCACCACGGACCATCTGGACGCGCTGCTGGAGGCGGGCGTGGCACCGGGACCGCTGCTGCAGGCGGCGCTGGACCATGCGCGTGCGGACGGGGTGGATGTATGCGACCTGATCGAGGTGCCGCCGGGTTCGGCGCTGCGCGGGGTTGCGCCGGCGGGCTGGTCCGCCGACTGGTCGGAGGGCCAACCATGCCCGGTGCTGACGCTGCCCGCGACAGTGGCCGGGCTGGCTGACGCGGTACCGGCAAACACGCTGCGCAAGCTGCGCATGAACCGAAACCGCGCCGCCCGCGCCGGCGGGTTCACGATCGAAACCGCCGGGCCGGACACGGTGCAGGCGTTGCTGTCCGAGCTTGTGCGCCTGCACCAAGCACGTTGGACCGCGCAGGGGGAGCCTGGGTCGCTTGCGGCGCCGGCGGTGCTCGGGTTCCATTACGATGCGGCCCCGGCGCTGCTGCGGGCCGGGGTGCTGCGGCTGCAGGCGCTGCGGATCGACGGCGCGGTCGCGGCGGCGTGCTACGCGTTGCTGGCCGGGCGGGAGCGGATTTTGTTCTATTTGAGCGGGTTCGACACCGGGCAGTCGTTTGTCAGCCCCGGCTCGCTGTTGCTGGCGGCGATGCTTGAGGAGGCGATTGCGGAGGGTCGGCGGGAGGCGAATTTCCTGCGGGGGCGGGAGGAGTATAAGTATGCTTGGGGCGGGTTGGACCGGGTTAATGGGGCTTGCCGCCTTATACCGCTGGCATAATGGGAGTTGTGCCATACGACCGATTTTTTATCGAGAAAGGCATCAATGACGTTCACCGGCAATTATGATCACATTGCCGAATAACTACCATCGTGCTTATCAAAGCTTTGGATCGGGTTGGCGATGTCATCTGGTTCCAGGCTGTTCACCGTGTTTGATGACCTCATTATTCTGCGAGACCCACCGCCAAACCGTGCGGGGGTCTCACTCTGGCGAACAGGAGCAGTATCTGACCGAGGGTGCCGTGACAGTGGCGTTTGCACTTCACCTGCTACGGACGATACCTGGTTTACAATATGTTACTATCCACCCAGGACGGAGAGCACGGGAAACGGTTCGACTTCAAAAGATGGTTGGTAAAGCGGGGTTTCGCGATGACCACATCAGTGGGTAAGACAAGTTACGGTGGTCTTTATGCGGGGCCGAACCGCCAATCGGTGCTGGTAAATCCCAAATCGGGCCGAATGGATGTTGTGGCCGAGCACGGAAACTTCAGTTTCGGCGTAGGGTGCAAAGGTGGAATTGTGAACACCAAACATCCCGGACAGACATCGCGGCTTAAAGCGTGTCCGTTTCGGATTGACTCGGGGGCTTCAGGCGCGGGCTGAACTCTGCTTCAAGCTGCTGGCTGGATTGGAGGCCAGCAGCGTATGACCCGGCCCTACTCCCTTGATCTGCGCCAGCGTGCCGTTTCGCTTATTGAGTCAGGTCAGTCCCGGCGTGCGGTCGCCCGCCTGCTCGATCTCGGCGAAGCAACCGTAATCCGCTGGATGCAGCGGCACACCATGACGGGTGGCTGCGCGGCCAAGCCGATGGGCGGCGTGCGGCGTGCGGTTCTGCTGCATGAGCGGGACTGGCTTCTGGCCCGGGTTGCGGCGGTTCCTGACCTGACGGTGCGCGCGCTGCGGGCTGAGTTGGCTTTGCGCGGCACCCGTGTCAGCA
>CALMVT010000073.1:0-4505 GCA_937873175.1 uncultured Acetobacteraceae bacterium
TCTCGAGCATTACACCGGTCTCCATGTCGATCCAGTGGGTGATCACTGAGTGATAGGTGTTTCCTTCGATACCCTCACGCTCATGCGCGAGGCACAGCGTGCGGTGCCGGGTCCCGCTGACCGTGACGAGCTCTTCACCTTCGTTCCGGTAGCTGTCGATCCATTGCATCCCCGGCCAAGATCGAGTGACAAAGCTCGTGCGTGTCCCTTGTGGGCCGAGCATTGCGGCGCGGATTGCGGGATAGGCTTGGCCTGCACCGGGCCAGGCGATCCGCCAAAGGCCAAGGTAAAACAAACCGTCGCCATCGCTCGTCCGTTTAAGCCAACACAGCTCAGGAACGCCCGGCTCGGCACCGAGGTAATCAACGGTGTCTCCGGACGAGCGAACGACCCGAAGGTATTGCGATGCGCAGCCGGGGAGACGGGCCAAGGCGTCTGCCGCTTGTGCCTCGGTTGATACCAGCCATGTGATCAATGCTGCGGACCACAGCGTCCATATTCGGAACCGCACTTTCATACCTCCTCAAATTTGCCGTTGAAGGTCTTGCCTCATCAACCTGCCTGCGATGGGCGCCGCCGCGACGACGATGGCCGCAGCGACCGGGAACACGATCCGAAGGCCCGTCTGGCTCGCAAGCAGCCCGAGCACTGGGCCTGATACACCCAAGGCAAGGTCAAGACAGGCCGTGTAGGCGCCCATCGCAACGCCGCGGCTGTCTGGCGGAGCGCGGCGGACAGCTTCGACGCCCAGCCCAGGGAAAACCAGGGCGTAGCCGAAGCCGAGCAGTGCGGCCCCTACGGCAGCAGACAAGGCGGACGCCGCAACCCCCATCAGGACCAGCCCGCCTGCCTCGACCAGCAAGCAAACCAGAGCGACTTTAGCGCCCCCAATTCGGTCCGGCAGGTGCCCGAACAGCATTCGGGCAACGATGAGCGCAACTGCGTATGAGCTGAAGGAAAGCCATACTGGGCTCCATCCGTTCGCCACGAAAAGGAGGGACCCGAACGTGAGGATGACCCCAAAGCCAACGCTGCTCAGGGCAGCGCCGAGCCCGGGCATCCAGATCTTGCGGACAACGGATAGCATGTCGGTGTCGCTCCTCCCGATCGCGGGAACCGACGGCAAGACGGACGCGAGCACCATCGTAACCAGCGGCAGGAACGCGGTCGCAGCGGCCACCGCGCCGAACCCTCCCCAACCATTGAGCGAGACTCCGAGAGGAGCCCCGCCCGCGAACGCGGCAAACATCGCGGTGCCCATCCAGGAGATCACTTTACCAGCGTTTTGGGCGCCGACACGCGCCAAACCCCATACGGTCGCGCCCGTGATGATAAAGCTTTCCGCAGCACCCAGCACGGCGCGCCCGGCAAGCAGTACTGCGAGCGCGACAACCGGCACAGACGCAAACGCAAGCGAAAGCAGATATAGCAGTCCAGCCAGCATCGCGCCCGCCAGGCCCAGCAGCACCGCCCGCTTGGGGCCGCGCTCGTCGCAAGTTCGGCCGGAGAAGAAGCGGGACGCCAGCGACGCGGCGAACTGGCTCCCTGTCACCAAGCCGACCACGGTTGTGCCGAACCCAAGTTCCGCGTGGACATGCAGCGGCAACACCGGCAGCGCCATGCCGATCACCAGGAAGGCGACCAGCACCATCGCCATGAGCGGCACCAACGCGACGCCGACGGAGATCTCCCTTTGGGACCCTGTCGAGTGGGAAGCCTCCGTGATGGGGATCGACCCGGTCACGAGATCACTTCACGAACTGCTCGTCCGATACCTTCTCCAGCCACTCGACATTCTTGCCATCGAGCTTCTCTTGAATTGCCATGTGGCTCATCGCGGTCGTGGCCGAAGCGCCGTGCCAATGTTTCTCGCCGGGCTCGAACCCCACGACGTCACCGGGTCGGATCTCCTCGACCGGGCCGCTCTCACGCTGCACCCAACCTATCCCCGTCATCACGATCAGGGTTTGGCCGAGCGGGTGCGTATGCCACGCCGTGCGGGCGCCGGGCTCGAAGGTCACGAGGGCGCCGCTGACGCGGGCGGGCTCGGGTGGGCTGAACAAGGGACCGACGCGGACGGTGCCGGTGAACCAATCGGCAGGTCCCTTGCCGGAGGGCTGAGAGCCGCTGCAGGTGATATTCATAATGGTAATTTCCTAAGAAACCCGTGCCATGCGGCCGATGTGCTTGTCGAGGGTGATGGGATACTCGCGCACTCGGACGCCGGTCGCGTTGTAGACGGCATTGGCGACCGCCGGTGCGACGCCTGTCAGGCCGAGTTCGCCGACCCCCTTGGCCTTAAGCGGCGAGATCGTAGGGTCGACCTCCTCGATGAAGTGCGCCTCCAACTGCGGGATGTCGGCGTGCACCGGGACTTCGTAGCCGGCGAGGTCGTGGTTGACGAAAAAGCCGAGCCGCTTGTCGACGACCATCTCCTCCATCAGCGCGGCCCCAATGCCCATGACGATGCCGCCGATCACCTGACTGCGCGCTGTCTTCGGGTTCAGGATGCGTCCGGCAGCGCAGACCGCCACCATGCGGCGTACCCGCACCTCGCCGGTGTAAGCATCCACGCCGATTTCGGCGAAGTGCGCGCCGAACGTCTGCTGGGCGTAGCGCTTGGATAGGTCGCCGTATTCCATGCTGTCTTCGGCCACGAGCTCACCGTCACGCGCGGCCACCTCGATCGGGACAGCGCGGCCGCCCGAGTGCACCCGCCCGTCCGCGAACGTCACGTCGGCATTGTTGAAGCCGAGCCGCTGCGCCACGACCTCGCGCAGCTTCATGCAGGCTGCGTAGACGCCCGCCGTCACCGAGGGACCGCCTTGCTGGCCGCCGGAGCCCGGCGTCTCGGGGAAGCTGGAATCGCCCAGCTTGGCCACGACCTTGTCGAGCGGGACGCCCATCATCTCGGCCGCCGTCTGCTGCACGATCGTGTAGCTGCCGGTGCCGATGTCGGTCATGTCGGTCTCGATCGTCACCACGCCTTGCCGGTCCAGCCGGGCTCGGGCGCCCGCCTTGGAGATGGGTGCGCCGCGGATGGCGCCGGCCATGCCGAGCCCAATCAGCCAGTCGCCGTCGCGCATGGCGCCGGGCTTCGGGTTGCGCCGGGTCCACCCGAACTTCTCGGCGCCGATGCGCAGGCAATCGGCGAAACGGCGGGTGGAGAACGGGATGCCCTTCTCCGGCTCGATCTGCGTGTCGTTGGCCAGGCGGAACGCGACCGGATCCATGCCCAGCCTCTCGGCCATCTCGTCCATCGCGATCTCGAGCGCCATCAGCCCCGGCGCCTCGCCCGGCGCACGCATCGCGTTACCCTCGGCCAGGTCCAGCGTGGTCAGGTGCAGCCGGGTCAGCCGGTTCGGGGCGGCGTAGAGGGTGCGGGTGGACGTCACGCACGGCTCGGTCCGGCCGCCCTCGAGATTGCCGTTCCAGCTCTCGTGCCCGATCGCGGTCAGGCGGCCGCCGGGTTCAGCCGCGAGCATGACGCGCTGGATCGTCTTAGGGCGATGGATGGTGTTGTTGAACATGATCGGCCGTTGCAGGGCGACCTTCACCGGGCGTTTGGCCAGGCGAGCGCCCGCGGCGGCAAGGATCAGCTCCGTCTGCGCCGTGCCCTTGCCACCGAACCCGCCACCGATGAAAGGCGAGATCAGCCGCACGTTCTCGCGCGGGATGCCAAGGACGGCGGCGACGTCGCGGGTGCCCCAGTTCATCTGCTGGATCGAGGTCCAGCAGGTCAGCTTGTCGCCGTCCCAGCGGGCGATGGAGGCGTGCGGCTCCATCATCGCGTGCGCCTGGTCGGGCACGGTGTAGGTCTCGTCGAGCTTAATCGAGGCGGCATCGAACGCGCCGGCGAAGTCGCCGATCAGGCTCTCGGTCGGACCGCCATACTCGGCGGGCTTGGCGATCGGCGCGCCGGGCTTTCGGGCTTCGAGGTCGAAGCGACCCTCGGCCCGGTCGTAGCGCACGCGGATCAGCGCGGTCGCTGCCCGAGCTTGCTCGAAGCTGTCCGCTACCACCAAGGCGACCGGCTGGTGGTAATGGTCCACTTCCGGTGCTGCCAGCATCCGCTGCACGTAGAACTTGCCGGTGCCGAGCGGGCCGGCATTGCGGTGGGTCAGCACCGCAATCACGCCGGGTGCAGCCTCAGCGGCTGCCGTGTCGATCGCCGCGATGCGGCCTTTGGCGATCGCGGCGCCGAGGATGTAGCCATAAGCCGCGTCGGGCACGGCCGCGTGCTGCTCGTAGGCATAGGTGGCGGTGCCGGTCGTTTTGAGCTTGGCCTCGTAGCGGTCGATCGGTTGGCCGATGACGGTCAGGCGGTCGATTGGGTTCTGCCCTGCCGGGGTGTCGAACTTCATGCTGACCTCGCCTTGGCCATGGCGGCGGCGATCGTTCGCTCCGCCAGTGGCAGTTTAAATTCGTTGTCGCTGCTCGGCCGCGCGCCATCGAACAGCTTGCGGGCGACGGCGCGCGAGCCCTGCGGCAATGCGGCGTCGGCC
>CALMVT010000073.1:4605-9577 GCA_937873175.1 uncultured Acetobacteraceae bacterium
AGATCGATCAGGTTGGTGCCGCCGGCGAGGAACTTGGCGCCCGGCGTGCGGGCGACGGAAGCGGCGGCGGCGGCCGGGTCGGTGGCGCGCTCGTAGGTAAAGGACCTCATGCCCGCTCTCCCGCGACTTCGGCCATGGCGTCGGCGATGTTGGCGTAGGCGCCGCAGCGGCAGAGATTGCCGCTCATGCGCTCGCGCAGCTCCGCGCCGGTCGGGGCGGGCGCTGCCATCAGATCCGCCTGCGCATGGTTCGGCACGCTAGCCTTGATCTCGGCCAACACGGCCACCGCCGAACAGATCTGACCCGGTGTGCAGTAACCGCACTGGTAGCCGTCATGCTTGATGAATGCCGCCTGCATTGGATGCAGCGCGTCCGGCGTCCCGATCCCCTCGATCGTGGTAACCCGGTCGCCCTCATGCTGCACGGCCAGGCTCAGGCAGGCGTTGATCCGCTGCCCCTCGACCATCACGGTGCAGGCGCCGCACTGACCGTGGTCGCAGCCCTTCTTGGTCCCGGTCAGATGCAGATGCTCGCGCAACGCGTCGAGCAACGTCGTGCGGGGATCAAGCGACAACGCGACCTGGCGACCGTTCACCTCAAGACGCACAGGCATTAGGTGAACCCCGGCGTTTGCGAGAGGAACCTGTACAGGAACCGGAGCGGCGGCGACGGCCTCCGGCATGGCGGCAGTCACCAAGGCCGCACCGCTGGCGACCAAGACATCACGCCGCGAGAGGCTGCACACTGCGTCATTCATGACACATCCTTCAGCGCTTCGCGCGCGGTCTGGATGGCGGTCATGGCCGTCGGCCAGCCGGCATAGAACGCGGTGTGGGTGATCGCGGCGACGATCTCGTCCTTGGTCAGCCCGTTCTCGATCCCCCGCTTGAGGTGAAAGCCGAGTTCGTTGTGGCGGTAGAGCGCGACCAGGTTGGTGATGGTGACGAGGCTGCGATCGCGCGGGGACAGGCTGGGATCGGCCCAGACGCCGCCGAACAAGACCTTGTCGGTGATTTCCGCGAGTTTCGGGGCAATGTCGCCGAATGACTTACGGGCGTTGGTCGGTTCATCGGTCATCTTGATCTCCTGGACGCGAATGGATCAGTGGGCGGTGAAGCCGCCATCGACAGGCAGGGCCACGCCAATGACGAAGCTGGCGGCCGGGCTGCAGAGCCAGAGTACTGCGGCGGCGACCTCCTCGGCCCGTCCTAGCCGGCCGATCGATTGCTGCTTCATGATCTCGGCCATCGCATCGCTCTGGCCCTCGAGCATGTCGGCCACCATGGGCGTGTCGATCGTGCCCGGGCAGACCGCGTTGATGCGGATGCCGCGCGGCGCGTATTCCACCCCGGCGCTCTTGGTCATGCCGATCACGGCGTGCTTGGTGCCGTGATAGGCGGCGCGTTGCGGCAAGCCGACCAAACCGCCGAGCGACGAGCAGTTCACGATAGCGCCCGAGCCTTGCGGCCGCATGACGCGCAGTTCGTGCTTCATGCAGGCCCAGACGCCGCGCTGGTTGACCGCCATCACGCGTTCGAACTGCTCAAGCTGCTCGTCGGCGGCATCGCTCGGTGGCACCTGGATGCCGGCATTGTTGAAGGCCATGTCCAGCCGGCCGAACTCGGCGACGGTGCGGTCGATCGCGGCGATGACCTGCTTCTCGTCGCTCACGTCGCATCCGATGCCGATCGCCGTGCCGCCCTCTTCCGTGATGCGCGCCGCCTCAGTCACGGCTAGCGCGCCGTCGAGATCGGCAAGCACGACGGACGCATGGCTCTCGGCGAACATGCGCGCGGCTGCCAAGCCCATACCCTTGGCCGCACCGGTGACGAAAGCGACCTGGCCGGTAAAGTCATACGTTGGGTTCATCGCAATCTCCTTGGTCAGGAGATCGGCCCGTTCAGCGGCGTTTCATATCCGACTGCCGCTTGATGGAGCGTTGAGCAACGCTCATCACAGAATTAGAGCCCGAGTGGGCGCAACTCGCGGATCAAGTCGGCTAGCAGTCGGATGCCGGGCGGTAATTGACGGCGGCTCGAGTAGTAGAGGTGGTAGCCAGGGCCGGTCGTCGCCCAATCCGTCAACACCAGTCGGAGATCGCCTCGCTCGACATAGGGCTTGACGGCACCCTCCGGCCCATACAGCAGTCCGGCGCCAGCGCAAGCCATCGTCAGCGTGGCACGCGTATCATCGGCCGTGATCCGGCTTGTGACCCGCACAGAAAACTCGCCCTCGGATCCTTTGAACTCCCAGTCGTAAATGCGATCATTTCCAAGCCGCACGCCCAAGCACCGGTGCACCGCGAGATCAGCCGGAACGACTGGTATGCCAAATCGGTCGAGATAGCTGGGCGCGCCCGCGACCACCCAGCGCGTGTCAGCGGAAAGCCGCTGGGTGATCATATTTTCCGGCACCGTGCCGCCGTAACGAATACCGGCGTCGAAGCCCTCGCCAACGACGTCGAGCATGCGATTGCTGACAACGACGTCGACCTCGATTTCGGGATACCGATCCGTGAACACCCCCATGACTGGGCCGACGAGCAGCGGCGCCGCATCAGCTACGACATTGAGCCGAACGCGACCACGCGGCGCATCGCGAAACCGGTTCAGATCCTCGACCGCTCTGTCGATACTTTCGAAGGGTTTGCCGATGGCGTCGCACAACTCCTGGCCAGCGGCGGTCAAGGTCACGCTTCGATTGGTGCGGTTGACCAATCTCACGCCAAGCCGGGTTTCCAGGCCCTTGAGGGCATGGCTTAGTCCAGAAGCGCTGATGCCGAGTTCAAGGCCGGCCTTCCGGAAATTCCGATGACGGGCGATCGCGACGACGTAGGTCAGTTCTACCAGCAACGACCGCCCGCCCGCGGTCTTACCCGTCCGCGCCACCATGTTGCTCGCCTACCCCAAAAGCTCCTCTCTCATACAACGATGAGCGTCGCTCAAGGTAGCTCAAAGCTATGCTGTCCTACTTTTGCGGTCCGCCACCAATTGCTCCAGGCCAGTGGGGCCGAGTTAACTCAACGCGCTTCAATCGGTCGGTTTGGATGTCAACCGAAACCAACAGCCATCCCGAATGCTGGTGCAAAATTGGCTCTCCCGCACTTTGCGTGGATTGTGACGGAAGAGCACTGGTGTTTGGTGAAGACGATGTGTCTTCCTATAAAGTAATGCATGAACATTCAATGTCCGATCCCTGGTTGCCGGATCGAACAGGTGACACCTGATACTCCGGCCCATCTTCAAATTGCTGCGCATGGCTTAGATCGTGGCGGATGCTGCCCGGACTGCGACAAGAGGAGCCGGGCCGTGCACAGCCGCTATCATCGGCGCCCTGCTGACCTGCCTTCACTCGGGCGGACGGTTCAGGTCCGTTTGCGCGTTCGTCGGTTCTACTGCCGCAACGCCGCTTGTCCCCGTCAAACCTTCGCCGAACGTGTGTCGCAACTGGTGGTGCCCTTCGCCCGGCGCACGCGCCGGCTGGCCGAGGCACAGGGCCGGACGGGCGCTGCGCTGGGCGGCGAAGCGGGTGCCCGGTTGCTGTCCCAGCTGTCCATGCCGGCCAGCGCCGACACCGTGCTGCGCTTGCTCAACCGACTGCCTATCCCGGAGCAGACCGAATCCCGCGTCATCGGTGTCGATGACTGGGCGAAGCGCAAGGGACGCAGCTATGGCACGATCGTCGTCGACCTGGAGCAGCATCGGGTGGTCGATCTCCTGCCCGACCGCACCGCGGCGACGCTGGCCGACTGGTTGCGACGGCGGCCGGGGGTCAAGGTGGTCGCACGCGACCGCTCGACGGAGTATGCCAGCGCCATCGCGATCGGCGCGCCAGCGGCGGTCCAGGTCGCCGATCGATGGCATCTGTTGGCCAACCTGCGCCAAGCCATTGAGCGCTGGCTTGCCGGCGCACATGGCCGGCTGCGGCGGCTGCCGGCCATGTGCGACGGTGGCGACGCCGTGTCGGCCAAACGCATCGGGCCGTTCCCGTGCAGTGCCGCGGACGAACAGGGTCGCGCGGACAGCCGTGCGCGTCGCCTTGCTCTGTATGGCGAGGTGCAGCGCCGGCGTGCCGCAGGCGAACCGCTGATCGCGATCGCACGCGCCATGAAGCTGGCGCGCGGAACGGTACGCAACTACGCCCACGCTTCGAGCTTTCCGGAACGTAGCGCACGTCGCCCCGGCCACAGCATCATTGACCAGCATCTCCCGCATCTGCAGGCGCGGGTTGCCGAAGGCTGTGAGGATGCCGCCGTGCTGTGGCGGGAGTTGCAGGCGCGAGGCTTCACCGGCAGGGCGAGGCTGGTACGGAGTTGGCTCAGCGAACGCCGCCGAAAGCCGGCCAGGACCGCGCCACACCGATGGCGCGGGCGGATGCCAGCCAGTCCAGGCTCGCCTGATGGCAGCCCGGTCACGCCGTTGCCCGCGGCTCGGCAACTCGCGTGGCTGCTTGTGCAGCCCGCCGCAACGCTGCCAACGGCCGATGCGGTAGCGGTCGCACGTGTGGAACAGGACAAAGACGCCGCGATCGTGGCCATGCTTGCCCGCAGGTTCACCGCCCTGGTGCGTGCATGCAACGTCGGCAACCAAACCGACGCCGTGGCGGCCGGTGCTGAACTGGATGCCTGGCTCGCCGAAGCCGGCAAGTGTGGCGTGACGACGATGGAAACGTTTGCTGCCGGGCTGGCAAAAGACGTCGATGCGATACGCGCTGCCCTCACCACGCCCTGGAGCAATGGACAAACCGAAGGACAGGTCAACCGACTCAAAACCATCAAGCGCCAGATGTATAGTCACGCCAGCTTCGACCTGCTCCGCCGACGCGTTCTGCTGGCGGCATGATCCACGCAAAGTGCGGGAGAGCCGCAAAATTGGACTTTTGCGGCGTATGAAATGTTACCATTTCAGCGACATGCGTCGATGTCGCCCCCCTTCCGCCCGAAGTGGCGGGTAACCTCAAGCAGGAATACCCC
>CALMVT010000074.1 GCA_937873175.1 uncultured Acetobacteraceae bacterium
CCGATGGTGAAGCCCTGTCGGATGCGGATCATGGATACCTTGATGGGCCGGGGTGGGCAAAGCTGGTGGCCATCCAAGCAAACCTCCAGGGCCCTTGTCGGGTTCCAGGTTGGTAGGCCGGAGCCATGCCATCAAGGTCGCAACGAGAGGTCTGCGTCCGAGTGGGTTGGAGAACGAGCGATCGATTGCCAAGCTGCTGGCGGCCTTTCAACTCCCAGGCGGGCAAGTGACCAGGTGCGGCCCTGGGACTGTCTGTGCTACAAACGCTTCAGTGAGGGAAAAGGCAGCCTGATGAGCATTCTCTTCCACGATCAGGTTCTCGCAATCCTGCCCAAGCTGCGCATCCAGGCGCTGGCGTTGACCCGGAACCGTTCGGCCGCCGAGGATCTGGTGCAGGACGCCGTGTGCAACGCGCTTCGCGCCCAGGCAAGCTTCGTCCCCGGCACCAACTTTCCGGCCTGGATGCACCGCATCCTGCGCAACCGGTTCATTTCGGACCGGCGCAAGCACCGGGACACCGCCGACATAGCCGACGTGCCGGAGGCGGCGTTCGCGACGAACGCAGCGCATGAGCATGGCTTGGCGCTCAAGGAGCTTGGCCGGGCGATGGCCCGGCTTCCTGCGGACCAGCGGGAAGCGCTGTTGATGGTGGTGGTGCACGGCATGGGCTACGAGGCCGTGGCCGAAGCAACCGGCTGCGCCGTTGGCACGGCAAAGAGCCGGGTGTTCCGGGCCCGCCGCCAACTGGAAGCCTGGCTGCTGGGCGGGGTCGGCCTGGAGAGTTCGATCCAGCACAAGCCATCGCAAGGCAGGGTTGGTGGGCCGGAGGGGCCTGCGCCGGTTGGCGCACGGTAGGAAAGCTGCCCGCCTTGCTTTCGGCCCAGCCATATGCCGCCGATCATAGGGTGGCTTGTGCGACCGTTCCCGTGGGCACCTCTTTTCAACGGCAGGAGGGTGTCGCGGTTGTCCGCATACCGGAGCAAAAGCCGTGACCTTCGAGACCTGGGCGGCTGAGGTTCAGGCCATCCTCACCTTCGTCATCGATCCCGAGGAATGGCGCAGGCACTACGACGCCAAGCTGTCGCCGCTCGACGCCCTCGCGCAGCACCGTGCCGACGAGGAGGTGTGACCTGGCTTCCCTGCGCCATAGTCCGCTTGCTCCACAACAGGCCGTCGAGACCGGGACTGCGCGTAGGGGTGGGTAGGGCATGGCGCTGAGCGAGCGCATCATCTACCGGCCCTGTGCCAGGGGAAAGTGGGGCAACCTGGTGCCGGGCCCGCAACCGGCATGCCGCAGTGCGGAGGAGGCGATTCGGCGCGCGGAAAGGGCCATCGCCGCCGGATCGGTCGCGGGAGCGCATGTCGTGCGCGTGCTGGCCGACGAGGCGGCAGGCGACTTCGGCGAGCCGGGTCACCTTGCCGCGTTCGGCACGGTGCCCGACCCGAAGTGATTGCACCCAAGGTGGCGGCTTCTGAAGCAGGTGCCGTGTCCGGGCTGCGAGGGGCAGATGATCGCCGACTTTCAGCCCGGTCACCCTCCATCTCACCCAGGCCTATTCAAGAGGTGCAGCCGTCTGCTGGCCCGTCCCAGGCAGAAGCGGTGCTTGTTGCGGCAGCTCGAACGAAAGGGAAGCTTGTCGAAGCGGCCTTGGCGTGGTTTCCGTCACCCCTTTTCAGGGACTCGGAGCATTTCCCATGGCCAGACAAGTCACGACGGTGAAAAGCGCCGCAAAAGGCAACGCGCCTGCTACGGCACAGGCAGCACCCAAGGCCCCGTCCAAAGCAGCGGTCCGCGCCGCCGCCAAGCCGGCCGCGGCCAAGGAACCCAAGAGGACGCCCGCCAAGGCGGCCGCAGCGGTGCCGGCCGAGGCACCTGCCAAGCCGGCAGCCCCGGCGACGGTGACGCTGAAGCACCTCGCGGCAAGCCTCGCCGAGCGGCACGACATGCAGAAACGCGAAGCGGAGGCCGTCGTCGCCGACGTGTTCGGCCGGGTGGTCGATCACCTGAAGGCCGGCGAGCGGGTGCGGATCGGCGGCCTGGGCATCATCGAGGTGAAGCACCGTCCGGCGCGCATGGGCCGCAACCCTGCGACCGGCGAGGCCGTGCAGATCAAGGCCAGCCGCAAGGTGGCGTTCCGTGCCGCGAAAGACCTCAAGGACGCCATCTGACGGGCGGCAGGCTTCCTGCCGTGCCTGCCGCCTCGAACCGCCAGGCAGGCTCGCAGGCGCCTGTTTCGGACAGCCGGCCTGGCCGGCACGACAGGTCGACGGGGGCAGTCGTCCCCGCCGCTTCCGTCCTGGCCCGCCATGCATTGCAGTCCCTTGGCCTGTTCCGGCAGGTTCAGGCCGCCAATCGCCCGACGTCGTCGCCGAACAGGAAGTCCAAATCCCCGACGTCGATGCCGGCAAGCTCGCCGTTCCCGTTCAGGGCGATGTGGGCCAGGTCGGCCTTGCGCTGCTGCAGCTGCAGGATCCGGTCCTCCACCGTGTCTGAGGCGATCAGCTTGTAGACGAACACGGACTTGGTCTGGCCGATGCGGTGCGCCCGGTCGGACGCCTGCTCCTCGACGGCGGGGTTCCACCACGGGTCGTAGTGGATCACGGTGTCGGCGGACGTGAGGTTCAGGCCCCGGCCGCCGGCTTTCAGGCTGATCAGGAACAGCGGCACTTCGCCGCTCTCGAACGCGCGGACCGGCTCGGCGCGGTCGCGCGTGTCGCCGCGCAGCTCGACGAAGCCGATGCCGGCTTCGGCCAGGCGCGGCTTGACGAGGTCGAGCATGGAGGTGAACTGGGAGAACAGCAGGATGCGGCGGCCTTCGGGCACCATCTCGCCGACCATGTCCA
>CALMVT010000075.1 GCA_937873175.1 uncultured Acetobacteraceae bacterium
TCCAGCGCTTTCCAGAAGCGGCGGCAACTGAGCGGTTCAGGGTTGGGCAAGCGCCGATGGCCGGTGGAGCGCAGCAACGCTTGGCTGCTGGAGAACAAGCGCCTCGCGCTGCGCTACGACCGGCTCGGCTTCATCGTGCAAAGCCTGCTCCAGACCGCCTGCATATTTCTGGTTGCAAGCAGGCTCGCTCAGGAATTGTGACAACCGCCTCGTAAGCGCTCCATAGGTCTTTACCTTCCCACGGCTCTGCGGCAAGCAGGCAAAAAGACCAATCGCCCCGCTTTCATCGGGTGAGACATACGGGAGGGAAACCAACGTGAGCTTTGCGATCACCCTGGCTGCGCTGTGCTTTTTGATGTTCGTCGCTTATCGCGGCTTCAGCGTCATCATGTTCGCGCCGGTCGCCGCGTTGCTGGCTGTGCTGTTGACTGACCCGGCCGCTGTGCTGCCGGTCTACAGCGGCCTGTTCATGGACAAGATGGTCGTGTTCGTGAAGCTGTACTTCCCGGTGTTCATGCTCGGCGCCATCTTCGGCAAGGTCATCGAACTGTCCGGCTTCTCCCAATCCATCGTCTCGGCTGTTATCCGCCTGGTCGGGCGCGAGCGCGCGGTGCTGTCCATCGTGCTGGTCTGCAACATCCTGACCTATGGCGGCGTGTCGCTGTTCGTCGTGGTGTTCGCCGTTTACCCCTTCGCCGCCGAGGTGTTCCGCCAGGGCAACCTGCCGAAGCGGTTGATCCCCGGCACGATCGCGCTTGGCGCATTCAGCTACACCATGGACAGCCTGCCCGGCACGCCGCAGATCCAGAACATCATTCCGGCCTCGTTTTTTGGCACCAACGCTTATGCCGCGCCGTGGCTCGGCATCATCGGCGCGGTGTTCATCTTCATCTTCGGCATGGCCTACCTCGGCTGGCGGATGCGCCAGGCGGCGGCAGCGGGCGAAGGCTACGGCACCGGGCACACCAACGAGCCTGAACCGGTGGAACCTGCCGCGCTCGCCAATCCGATGGTTGCCATCCTGCCCTTGGTGATCGTGGGCGTGCTGAACAAGCTGTTCACCATAGCGATGCCGCACGTGTATGGGGCCAGCAATGAAACCACGCTTGTCGGGCTCGACCACCCGATCGTAACGGCAATACCGGGAATTGCAGCGATCTGGGCGCTTGAGCTGGCCCTGCTCGTGGGCATCCTCTCGGTCGTTGTGTTGGCTTGGCGTCTGGTCAGCCAACGCTTTGCCGATGGCACCCGCGTGGCCATCGGCGGCTCGTTGCTGGCGTCGATGAATACCGCCTCGGAGTACGGCTTCGGCGCCGTGATCGCCGCTTTGCCGGGGTTCTTGGTCATCAAGGACGCTTTGGCCGCTATTCCCAACCCGTTGGTGAACGAGGCGATCAGCGTCACCGCCCTTGCGGGTATCACCGGCTCCGCTTCGGGAGGCATGAGCATCGCCTTGGCTGCCTTGTCGGGGCAGTTCATCGCGGCAGCCAAGGCGACCGGTATCCCTATGGAGGTGCTGCACCGTGTCGCCTCGATGGCCAGTGGCGGCATGGACACGTTGCCGCATAACGGCGCGGTGATCACTCTGTTGGCGGTGACGGGTCTGACCCACCGGCAGTCCTACAAGGACATTTTTGCGATTACCTGTCTCAAGACGGCCGCCGTGTTCGTGGTCATTGCAGTCTACTACCTCACCGGGATTGTCTGATGCGCTGGCTTGCATGCTTCCTCGGCCGAGGTGGCGTCATTGCAGCATTCGAGCTTGCCGTCGCGGTTGCTGCCTCACGCTGATGGGTTGACCAGCCATCCGAATGCGGAAGAGATTCGTGTAGGGCTACAAGCCATCGGGAGCCAACGGGGATGCTCGGGAATGAGGCCGCGGTCCAAGACCTTCTGCTGGACCGGTGGGCACAATCATTGCCATCAACTTAACGGCGTTCGTGGCCACCCGGGCGGCACTGCCAGGCATGTTGGACCATGGGTGGGGCCGCATCATCAACGGCGCTGGTACACCCGGCGTGGTGCCAGCGCGCGAAAGTTGGCCTACGTCACGGCACAGTAAAGGAACTTGAGAATGCGCGACAAGATCACGACCGCCGCAGAAGCCATCGCCGTCATTCAGGATGGTGATACCATCTGCACCTCGGGTTTCGTCGGCATCGGCGTGCCGGACGAGCTGCTGCTGACTTTGGAGAAGCGTTTCGTCGAGACTGCCGTGCCGCGCGGCCTGACGCTGCTGTTCGCGGCGGGGCAAGGCGACGGGCGCGACCGTGGGCTGAACGCGCTGGGCCATGACGGGCTGCTGAAACGCGCCGTCGGCGGGCACTGGGGCTTGATCCCAAGGATTGGGAAACTCGCGCTCGAGGGCAAGATCGAAGCCTACAACCTGCCGCAGGGTGTGATCTCCCACCTTTACCGGGATATCGCGGCAGGCAAGCCCGGCACCCTGTCTCGGGTCGGCATCGGCACCTTCGTCGATCCCCGGCTCGAAGGCGGCAAGATCAACGCCGTGACGTCCGAGGATCTGGTGGAGTTGCTGGAGCTGCACGGGCAGGAATGGCTGTTCTACCGGGCTTTCCCGCTCAACATCGCCTTCCTGCGCGGCACCACGGCGGACGCGAACGGCAACGTGACTGCGGAGCGCGAGGCGCTGGATCTCGACAACCTGTCCATGGCCATGGCCGTGAAGAACTCCGGTGGCATCGTGATCGTACAGGTGGAGCGCATCGCGCGGGCGGGGTCGCTGCACCCACGGCAGGTGTTGATCCCCGGTGCATTGGTAGATTGCGTGGTGGTCGCGCGACCGGAGAACCACACCCAGACCTATGGCACTGTGTATAACCCCGCCTATAGCGCCGAGATCAGCGTCTCGATGGACGGCGTAAAGTCCATGCCGCTTGATGAGCGCAAGGTGATCGCCCGGCGCTGTGCCTTGGAGCTACGCGCCGGCGCCATCGTCAACTTGGGCATTGGCATGCCCGAGGGCGTGGCATCCGTGGCGGCAGAGGAGCGGATCGACGAGTTCATCACGATGACCGCCGAACCCGGCGTGATCGGCGGCGTGCCCGTCTCGGGCCTCGATTTCGGCGCGGCGGTGAACACGCAGGCGATCATCCATCAGAACCAGCAGTTCGACTTCTATGATGGTGGCGGCCTGGACATCGCGGTGCTGGGCATGGCGGAAGCGGACGCGGACGGCAACGTGAACGTGAGCCGCTTCGGCTCGAGGCTGGCGGGCGCGGGCGGCTTCATCAACATCAGCCAGAACGCGCGCAAGGTGGTGTTCGCCGGTACGTTCACTGCCGGCGGACTGGAGCTTGCCGTCCAGGATGGCTTGCTCCGCATCCTGCATGAAGGCCGGGCTCAAAAATTCGGCAAAGCGGTCCAGCAGATCACGTTCAGCGGCAAGGTCGCGGCAGCAGCCGGCAAGCCGGTGCTGTATGTGACGGAGCGCTGCGTGTTCCGCCTGACGCCTGCCGGACTGGAATTGGCCGAGGTCGCGCCCGGCGTCGACATCGAGCGCGACATCCTGGCGCATATGCGCTTCCGGCCGGCTATCGGCGACGTCCGGCCCATGGACCCGCGCATCTTCCGGCCTGGGCCGATGGACCTTCGGGGCTTGATGCTCAACCTCGACCTCAGCGAGCGATTGGCCTATGACGCGGACCGCAACACCTTGTTCCTGAATTTCGAGGGGGTGCATATCCGCCAAGCCCTGGACATCGAGGCGATCAAGGTTGCGGTGATCAAGCTTTGCACGCAGATCGGACGCCGGGTCGCAGTGGTCGTGAACTACGACGCGTTCGAGTTGAACCAGGACCTTGCGGGCGCCTATGCCGACATGGTGCGGAGCCTCGAGCAACAGTATTACACCCAGGTGTCCCGCTATAGCACGAGCGCGTTCATGCGGGTGAAGCTGGGCCAGGCGCTGACCCGCACGGTGCGCCCGCACATCTTCGAAAGCCGGTCCGACGCGCAGGCCTTCCACGACACCGTCGCGGAAGGCTAGCTTGCGGCGATGAAGCCCGAAATGCGGGGCAAGATGTCACTCCGCCACCGCCGGTCGTTGAGGATGCCGTAATGGCCCACGCCGAGCTGCAGGTATTGCACCCGCCGGTCAGCCGGGATGCCGGAAGCCCAAGAGCTCGATGACCTTGCCGAACCCCGCCCCGAGCAGGAATACCGGGAAATAGAGCTTCACAAAGCCGACCATCTTGTCCATGAACAGGCCGGTGAAAATCGGCGGCACTGCCGGCCGGATCGGTGAACGCACCGCGCTCATCGCCACCAGCGGCACGAACAAGATGACGCTGAAGCCGCGATGGGCGACAAGCATCAGGAACACGAGAGCCGTGATGGCGAGCAGGAAGCCCAAGACCGTTCTCCGTTGGTGAACTCTGCCTGTGGTGTGTCGTGCTGGGCTAGTAGGAGCCGGGATTGACCGTCATCACCAAACGGTCCCATTCAAGGCCCCGAATAGAGTGGGCCTGCTCAGCGGCAACGTCTTCGAGAATGTCGCGCCCGGACACCACGCCGACCACCTCGCCGTCTTGCACGACCGGCAGGTGACGTACCCGTTCCCGCTTCATCAGTGCCATGCATTCATCGAGGGTCAGGCTCGGCATCACGTAGAGCACATTGCGCGTCATTACGTCGCGGACAGCCGTGTCCTTCACCGCCCGGCCGCGAAGCTCGACCTTTCGCGCGCAATCACGCTCGGACAGGATACCGACCATCCGGCCGTCCTCGAGCACGACCAGGGCACCGATATCGTGCTCGGCCAGCTGTTCCAGTGCTGCAAGGACGGTGCTGTCGGGTGCAATCGAAAAGACCGTGCCCCGGCGCGCGCCGAGGAGTTCACTCACTGTTTTCCAAGGTTTGTTGTTCATGGGTTCCTCACAGTTCGCTCTTTGATATACTCCGTTCACGCCAGGATCCGAAAATCCTTGGGCGAGATGACGCGGAAGTTGTCGGATACGGCGTCGCAGTAGAGGTGCCACTTTTTGGGCACCTCCTCGCGCAGGAACGTCAGGATCGCGCCGCTGAAGTCGGCAAACGTTGCGTGGCACCGGTTGTGGGTGACGTGCTTGTGCATCAAGCCCCAGAGTCGCTCGATCGGGTCGAGATGCGGGCAGTAGGCTGGGATGAAGTGCAGCTTGATCCGGCACCCCGGCCGCGCCAGCCAAGCCTGCACCCGCTTCGCATGATGGTATCGCGCATTGTCCAGGAAGAGGTGGATGACCCGCTTGCCCGGATACATCGCCTCGATCGCCATCAGAAGCATGATCGTGCTGGCGGCGTTTACCGTCAGCACGATCAGCATGCGGGTTTGGCCGGTCTCCAGGTCAATGGCGCCGTGAACGTTCAGGCGTTGCCGCCCGCTGGTCTGCGCCACGGCGATGGGCGTGTCCTTCGGCGCCCAGCACCCCACCGGCCGCACCGCATGCGTCGGATGCACCGCATCTGCGAACAGCACCGCTTCATCGTCGGCCAGATGCGTCAGCAGGTCCTCATACGCCTCGATGGTAGCTGCTCATCTCCCCCTGTCGATCTGGAGTGTGGCTCTTATTGGGTTCCGGGGTGGTGCCGGGTCTATCACGCAACCAGGCCGGCGATCAGGGCACTGAGCAGGGCTTTGCCGCGTCGGCGTGCGTTGTGCACGAACTGGAAGAAGCCGAGGTAGTCCGGCAGCTTGTCTTGCGAGATGCCGCGGTGCGGGCGCAACCAGGAGCGCAGCAGCGACCAGAACCCTTCCATGGTGTTGACGTGGACCTCGCAGAAGCCGTCGCCGTCCTCGTCGCGGGCACACTCG
>CALMVT010000076.1 GCA_937873175.1 uncultured Acetobacteraceae bacterium
GACTTCGGGTTCTTCCCTCCCACCAAGGCGCAGGACGGCGATCCCCTGGACGTCCTGGTCCTGCACGACGAGCCGATCCCGACAGCCGCGCTTGTCACCGTCCGGCTGATCGGCGTGATCGAGGCCGAGCAGACCGAGCAGGGGAACACGGTGCGGAACGACCGGTTGCTGGCGGTGACCACCTGCTCGCACCAATACGAGCAGGTCACCGAGGTGGAACAGCTTGGGAAAACGTTTGTCGACCATCTGACCAAGTTCTGGGTCAACTACAACGCCCTGAAGGGCAAGACTTTCGATGTGCGCGGCGTCCATGGCCCGGACCGCGCCGCCGACGCTCTTGAGAGGGCGGCCAAGGCAGACGCGGCCAACGGATCAGCATAACGTTCGGGGCGACCGTAGGCGCAACAACAAAGCGGACCGCGATGTGCGATGATTGTGGGTTGCGCATTCCCGCCAACGAACTCGGGGAGTGGATCTGTGCATCGGCACCCTATCCTGCCGGGGCCGACAGCGCCGTCTGGATTTCGCCATCAACGAACGTCCGCTTCCTTTTGGTGCTCACTCCAAACCGGACCGACAGCTCCCGGCCAGTTCTGGCGACGCGACCGTAGTCGATTGGATGGCCGGCATCCCCAGCGAGCAAGCCCTGAAGGTGATGCTCAACATCCTGGCCAGGCTCGACCCTCCTGCCTGAGCATCGCTCGTCAGGCAGGGTTGGGGCCGCCAACAACGCTCTGCTCCCGCACGGGGCGGAGCAGCTCAGCCCCGTTGTGCCGCACGCTGTTCACGTCCGTGCTCACCGGCCACGTCTTGAGAACGGTGCCGGCCGCAGGTCGGAGCAAGGTCTTCGGATCGCCTTCCTCTTCTCCGAGCCACACCGGCCAGTCATGAGCCTCCAAAACGATCGGCATGCGGTCGTGGATCGGCGCCATCGTCGCGTTCGCGTCCGTGGTGACGATGGCGAAGCTCCGCGTGACGTCGCCGTTGGCCGGGTCGGTCCAGCTTTCCCAGATGCCGCCAAAGGCGAGCGGCGCGCCGTCGGCACGGGCGATGGCGAAGGGTTGCTTCAGCTTGCCGTCGCGCTTCCATTCGTAGAACGCCTCGGCCGGCACGAGGCAGCGGCGGGACGCGAAGGCACCCCGGAAGCTCGGCAGCTTCGCCACGGTCTCGGCCCGGGCATTGTTGAGCATGCGGGCGTGGGCCGGATCGCGCTCGAAGTGCGGGATCAAGCCCCAGCGCAGCACATCAAGGCTGCGCTCGCCGGTCTTGGGGTTGTGCCGCACCACAGGCGCCGGCTGGCTGGGCGGCAGGTTCCAGGTGGGCCGGAAATTCGGCACAGGGTTGCGAGTGCCGAACACCTCCGCGAGGTCGGCTGGCGTCATGGACAGGGCGAAGCGGCCACACATGCCTCTGAACGTAGGCCGGGACGGGCCAGGGCGCCATGCCGGACACCAGGGCGAGCGGAAAGGAAAGCCATGCGCGGCTCCGTCCAGGGCTGGTAATCTCCCACCGTGTTGGACTCGCCTGACCCAGTTCCAGAGCTGCCAATCGAGCCGCAGCGGCGCCAGCGCAAGGTCATCCACATCGACATGGATGCCTTCTACGCTTCGGTGGAGCAGCGCGACGACCCGGCCCTGCGCGGCAAGCCCGTCGCGGTCGGCGGCTCGCGAGAGCGCGGCGTGGTGGCGGCTGCGAGCTATGAGGCCCGGCGCTTCGGCGTGCGCTCGGCCATGTCCGGGATCACGGCGCGGCGGAAATGCCCCGAGCTGGTCTTCGTCCGGACGCGCTTCGACGTCTACAAGGCGGTGTCGCAGCAGGTCCGCACCGTTCTTGCCGCGCACACGCCCATCATCGAGCCGCTGTCGCTGGACGAGGCCTACCTCGACGTCGCCGAGAACCTGCAGGGTATCGCGACCGCGACGCAGATCGCCAAGGCGATCCGGGCCGAGATCCGCGAGCAGACCGGCCTGACTGCCTCGGCTGGGGTGTCCTACAACAAGTTCCTCGCCAAGCTCGCCTCCGACCACCGCAAGCCGGACGGGCTGTTCGTGATCCCGCCCGATCGCGGCGCCGCCTTTGTCGAGACCTTGGAGGTGGGCCGGTTCCATGCCGTCGGCCCGGTGACGGCGGCCAAGATGAACCGGCTCGGCATCCGCACCGGGCTCGACCTGCGGGCGCAAAGCCTCGCGTTCCTGCAGGAGCACTTCGGCAAGAGCGGCCCCTACTACTACTGGATAGCACGCGGGGTGGACGAGCGCCCGGTCCGGGCCGACCGCATCCGCAAGTCGGTCGGCGCCGAGAACACCTTTGCCGAGGACCTGACCACCCTGGCTGCCATGCGCGGGCAGCTGCGCCCGTTGGCCGAGAAGGTGTGGGGGCAGTGCGAGCGGTCGGGCACGCGCGGGCGGACCGTGACGCTGAAGGTGAAGTATGCCGACTTCCAGCAGATCACGCGCAGCCGGTCGTTTGGCGAGTTCGTGCCGAGCGTAGCGGTGCTGGAAAGCGCCGCACTCGGCCTGCTCGCGCCGCTGCTGCCGGTGCGGCTCGGTGTGCGGCTGCTCGGCGTCACCTTGTCGTCGCTGAACACCGAGGAGACATCGGCGAACCAGCAGCTGACGCTGGCGATCTGATCTCCTCACCCTGAGTTATGCAGGGTTGCATGCCGTGGTCCTGGAACAGCGGCCAATCCAACGTGCTCGAAGACCGGCGGCTGGAACCCATCTACACCCTCCATGGACACCCCCGTTCCTTCTCAAGGCAGTCCGATGGTTGCGGCCTACGCCGTAGCCCGCGCCGCGGCGCCCGGCCACCTGGTGCTCTACCGCGTCGGCGAGTTCTACGAGGTGCTCGGAAACGACGCCGCCACCGTGTCGCGCCTGCTCGGCATCCAGCTGACGCGCAGGCGCCAGAAGGACGCGCCCGACATCCCGATGTGCGGCATCCCTACAGGCACGGCCGAGGCGGCCATCGCCCGGCTGCTCGCCATGGGGCGCAAGGTGGCCGTGTCCGAGCAGCCGGCCGAGCCCGCCGGCGAGCGCCCGCTTCGCCTGCTGACGCCCGGCACGTCGGTGGACGCCGCCGTGCTCGCGGCAGGCAGGCCCAACACCCTGGTTGTCGCCCACACGGAGGGCGAGACGGTCGCCCTGGCCTGGACCGACCTGTCCACCGGCGAAGGCGGGACGTGCATGGCCTCCCTCGGCGGCTGCGCTGCGGCGCTGGCCCGCATCGTGCCGTCGGAAATCCTCGTGTCGCGCTGGCCGGACGGCTCGGAAGCGCTCGCCCTGGCCGTGCGCGGGTCGGGTGCCCCGTTCTCCGACCTGCCCGGGGACGGGCTGCGGCCTGACGAGGCAGACGCCGTGCTGGCCCGTGCCCACGGTCTCGGCTGGCGCGAGGCGCTGCGTGGCTTCTCGCCTCCTGAACTCACTGCACATGCGGCGCTGCTGGACTACGTGCAGCACGTCGTCGGGACGGTGCCCGCAAGCTTGCCGCTGCCCCGCCGGGTGTCGGCCGGCGACACGGTGGAGATCGACGGGCCGACGCTGCGCGGCCTCGACGTG
>CALMVT010000077.1 GCA_937873175.1 uncultured Acetobacteraceae bacterium
CGATGGTGCTGGAGGCGCGCGGGCTCGACGTCACGCCCGCGACGGCGGCGCGGTGCGGCTTCGGCGGCGGGTGTCCCACGGCCCGCGGCACGGCGCGCGCCGGGGCGTCGCTGCGCCGGACGAAGCGGAGCCTTGCCAAAGGCGTTATTGCGGCTGCGCGGCCTCCATGTGCTCGGCCACCAGGCGGTCGAGCAGGCGGACGCCCCAGGCGGTGGCGCCCTTGGGCGCGAGGGGGGAGTCCTTGGTGCTCCATGCAGTGCCGGCGATGTCCAGATGCGCCCAGGGGCCGCGCACGAAGCGTTGGATGAACTGCGCGCCGATGATGGCGCCGCCGGGCCGCCCGCCGATATTCTTCATGTCGGCGATGTCGGAGCGGATCAGCTTGTCGTAGGCCTCGCCCAGCGGCATCCGCCATACCGCCTCCCCGGACGCCTGCCCGGCGGCTTGCAGCTTGGCCGCGAGCGGGTCGTCGTTGCTGAACATGCCGGCGTATTCGTGGCCGAGGCTCACGATGATGGCGCCCGTGAGCGTCGCGAGGTCCACGGTGAAGGCTGGGCTGAACCGGTCCTGCGCGTACCAGATGGCGTCGGCCAGCACGAGCCGGCCCTCCGCGTCGGTGTTCTGCACCTCGATGGTTTGGCCGGACAGGCTGCGCACCACGTCGCCGGGGCGCTGGGCGGCGCCGCTCAGCATGTTCTCGGTCAGGCCCACGACGCCCACCACGTTGGCCCGCGCCTTGCGGCCGGCGAGGGCGGACACGGCGCCGATCACCGCGGCGGCGCCGGCCATGTCCCATTTCATGTCCTCCATGCCCGGCGCGGGCTTGATGGAAATGCCGCCGCTGTCAAACGTGACGCCCTTGCCGACGAAGCAGGCGGGCGCGGCGCCCGGCTCGCCGCCGTTCCAGCGCATCACGACTACCCGCGGCTCCTGCGCGCTGCCCATGGACACCGCGAGCAGGGCGTTCATGCCGAGGCCGCGCATCTGCTCCGGCCCCAGCACCTCCACCTCCACGCCCAGGTCCGCGAGCGGGCGGCAGCGCTCGGCCAGCTCGGTCGGGTGCAGGACGTTGGGCGGCTCGCTCGCGAGGTCGCGGGACAGGGCGACACCCTGCGCCACCGCGGCAAGGGCGGGCCAGGCGGCGCGGGCGGCGTCCGGGTCGTCCGCCATGATGTTCAGCGTGGCGAGCTTGGGCTTGTCGTCGGGCTTTTCCTTGGTGCGGTAGCGGTCGAATCGGTAGGAGCGGAGCTGCGCGCCAAGCGCGGCGTGCGCCGCGTGGGAGGCGGGCATGTCGTCCACCGCCAGCGCCGCCTCGGTGTCGCGCGCCAAGGCCACGGCGGCGGCGGCGCCCGCTTCTTCCATGCCGCGCAGCGTGTGGTCGGAGTCCCGGCCCAGGCCGATCAGCACCACGCGGGACAGGCCCTCCGTAGGCGCCAGCACGGCGCAGGTCTGCGCCTTCTTGCCGGTGAACCCGGCGGCCGCGGCGGCGCGGGACAGCGTGCCGCCGCAGGCCGCGTCCGCCTGGGCCAGCATGCCTTCTCCCGCGCCGAGGCTCGCCCCCTCGGGAACCAGCAGCGCCAGCGCGCCGGCGGTGGGCAGGGCGGCGGGGACGAAGGCGATGTCGATCATGAAGGCTCCGGGACTGGGTCCGGCCAGTGTAACAGCGGGAGGCAGGTTTGCCAGGGGTGCGCTTTCCCCCCACACGCGCCTGTGGTTTGATCGCCGAAATGGACGATCCCGCCCTGCTTAGCCTTGCCGCCGACCTGGCCCGACGCGCCGGGTCCGTGATCCTTGCCGTGCGCGCCCGCGGGTTCGAGACCCGGCGCAAAACGGACGAAAGCCCGGTGACGGAGGCCGACCACGCGGCGGAAACGCTGATCGTCGAGGCGTTGCGCGCGGCCACGCCCGGCATCCCCGTGGTGGCGGAGGAGGAGATCGCCGCCGGGCACGAGCCGGATAACCACCATGAATACTGGCTGGTGGACCCGCTGGACGGCACGCGGGAGTTCTCGGCCGGGCGGGACGAGTTCACGGTGAACATCGGCCTGGTGCGCGACGGGCGGGCGGTGCTGGGCGCGGTGGGCGTGCCGGCCTATGGCGAGCTGTTCGGCGGCCTGGTCGGGCCGACGCCCGCGGGGTCACGGGCGTGGAAGCGCAGCACCGCCGGGGAGCGCGCGATTCGCGCCCGCACGCCGCCCGCGGACGGCGTGCGCGTGCTCGCCAGCCGGCACTACGCGACCGATGCCCGGCTGGACCGGTTCCTGCACGGGCGCGCGGTGCACGGCGTCACCCACATGGGATCGGCGCTGAAGATCGTGCGGCTGGCGGAGGGCGCGGGGGACCTGTATCCGCGGTTCGGCCGGACGATGGAATGGGACACGGCAGCGCCGCAGGCGGTGCTGGAAGCGGCGGGCGGCCAGGTGTGCTGCATGGACGGCGAGCCGTTGCGCTACGGCAAGCCCGGCTGGGAAAACCCGGGTTTCGTCTGCACCGGCCGGCCGTGAGCGAACAGGCTGGGACGGAACGGCTGCGCGACGATGCCGCCGGCATCGCCCGGGCGGCGGCGCTGCTGCGCGCGGGCGGGCTGGTGGCGTTCGGGACGGAGACGGTTTACGGCCTCGGCGCCGACGCCACAGATGCGCGGGCGGTCGCCGCGGTGTTCGACGCGAAGGGCCGGCCGCACTTCAACCCGCTGATTGCGCATTACCCCGACGCGGAAGCCGCGTTTCGCCATGTGGAGGCCCCTGCCCTGGCGCGCAGGCTCGCCGAGCGGTTCTGGCCGGGGCCGCTGACGCTGGTGCTGCCGCGCCGGGCGGCGTGCCCGGTGGCGCTGCTGGCCGGGGCGGGGCTGGACACGCTGGCGGTGCGGGTGCCGGCGGGGCAAACGGCGTTGACTTTGCTGCGGGGGGTGGGGCGGCCGGTGGCGGCGCCTTCGGCCAACCGATCGGGCGAGGTGTCGCCCACCACGGCCGCGCATGTGCTGGCCGGGCTGGACGGGCGGATCGCAGCAGTGCTGGACAGCGGGCCGTGCGCGGTAGGGCTGGAAAGCACGGTGATCGACCTTTCCGCCGGGCGCCCGTTCCTGCTGCGGCCCGGTGGCGCCGCGGTGTCGGACATCGAGGCGGCGGTCGGCCCGGTGGGGCGCGGCATCACCCCGCAGGCGGCGGAAGCGACGCGCACGCTGCGCTCGCCGGGCTTGCTGGTGTCGCACTACGCGCCGCGGCTGCCGGTGCGGCTCGGGGCGGAGGCAGTGGGCGCGTGGGAGGGGCTGCTGGCGTTCGGCCCGGCGCTTCCCGCCGCGGGATGCACGTTTCAACTGAGCGCCGCGGGCGACGTGGCGGAGGCCGCCGCCCGGTTGTTCGCCGGGCTGCGCTGGCTGGACGAGGAAGGGGGGCGGCTTGGCTTGTCCGGGATCGCGGCGATGCCGGTGCCGGCGGAGGGGCTGGGCCTTGCGATCAACGACCGGCTGCAGCGGGCGGCGGCGCCGCGGTCGTAGGCTTCGGGAGTTGCGCCGCGCCGGCGCGCAATGCTAGTTGTCAAATCGCAATGTTTTTGGAGCCAGGTTTTGGGGCTGTTCCGCTTCCTGGGCCGTTGGGCACAGGCGGCGCGGGTGTCGCTCGGCTCGGGCGTGCCGGCTGGGCTTGGGTTCCTGACGCGGGAAACGGCGCTGATGATGGCGTCGCCTGAAAGTTCTGCTGCGCCCGGCGACGCCGCGCTGGCGCGATGTGCTGATCCCTGCCGGGTTCGCGGCGATGGTGCAAACGCAGAGGAGCGGGTCCGCATGGGCGGGCGGCGACCCGCTGTGTCGCCTGCGGATCTCGGCAGCGCATGATCACGTGGACCGGGCGGCGGCGGGCGCGCTGGTGACCGGGGGGACGGTGCGATGAACGCTTGCCTGCGCGGGACCGGGCAGCCCGCGCGGGCGCCGTGACCGTGCCGGTCCTGCCCGTTATGCCCTTTGCGAGGCCGCGATGATCAACAATCTCAGCATCCTGTTCAGCCTGGCAACCGTTGTCTACGTCATCGTCCGGGCCTCCATGCTGGACGCGAAGCAGCCGTGGTTCCCCAAGGCGCCGCCCCCGGAGGCGCCGCCCGGCGACGCTCTGCATCCGGCGCGGGCGCGGCGCTGAACCGGTGCGCGATCTTGCCATCGTCCTGACCTACGTGAGCTTCCTCACGATCGGCACCATGTCGCCGTTTGTGCTGTCGCTGGGCTACGTGTGGGTGGACCTATTCGCTCCGCAGTACCTGGGCTGGTCGCCGCTGTCCTACCTCCCGGTTTCCTTCATCATGGGAGCGGCGGCAGTTGCGGCATACCTGCTGCTCGATCGGCGCGCGCCGCCGAGGATGACGCTGCCGACGCTGGTGTTCGTCGCCATCGGCCTGTGGATCACCGCGACCACGTCCTGGGCGGCGCTGCCGACGGCGAGTTGGACGAAATGGGACACGGCGTTCAAGGCACTGATATTTGCAACTTTTCTCCCGTTCGTCATCCGCTCGCGGGTGCAGATCGAGGCGTTCGCCCATGTCTATGTCTTCTCGATGGCCGCCCACATCCTGCCTTGGGCGGTGAAGACGGTGATCACCGGCGGCGGCTACGGGCAGTCGCTCGGGCTGGTGGGCGCGAACGTGATCTGGCTATCGGAAAGCAGCGCGGTCGCGACCATCGGCATCATGGTCACCCCGCTGCTGATGGCGTTGCGCCGGCATTCGGTGCTGCTGCCCCGGGGCCGCATCCGCGATGTGGTGTATCTCGGGACGGCGCTGGGCGGGCTGTTCGCGTCCATCGGCACCTTTGCGCGCACCGCGGTCGTGGGCCTGGGCGTGCTGGGGATCGCGATGTTCCTGCGCTCCAAGCGCAAGGCCGGGTTCCTCTTGGCGGCGGCGGTGGTCGGCGCCGGGCTGTTCGCGGTGACGTCGGACCAGTGGACGGCGCGGATCAGCACCATCGAGGATTACGCGAGCGAAACCTCGGCGTACGTGCGCATCCTGGTATGGCGCTGGACGCTCGGCTACGTGGCGCAGCACCCGTTCGGCGGCGGCTTCCGGGTGTGGATGACCAATCACATCATCATTGAAAGCAACATTCCGAACGAGCCGGCCACGGAGCATGTCGGCCGGGCGTTCCACAACATCTACTTCGCGGTGCTGGGGGAGCACGGGTATCCCGGCCTGGCCTTGTACGGGCTGCTGATCATCGTGCTGTTCGCGTCGCTGCAACGGGTCATCAAGCTCACCGCGCTGCAGCCAATGCATGAATGGGCGCATGACCTCGCCAAGGCGCTGCAGATCACCATGGCGGTGCTGCTGATTTGCGGCAACTTCATCGACATCAGCTTTGAGCCGTTGGTGTGGTACCTGTTCACCATGGTCGTCTGCCTGCGTGAATACGTCCGCCGGGTCGTGCTGACGCCGGAGGCGAGCATGAGCGAAGTGGCGCGCGACCGGGCGCCGCTGCCGGGCACGGCAGCCCGACCCGGCCACGCGGCGGCGCGGAGCTGACGCGGTTTCGCCGCCGCCTCCCCCCCGCGACGTCGGCCGACAGGTTTGCAGGCATAAAGTCGGGATGTGGCTATTTGTTGCAGTATTGATGTTGAAAACAAGTGGTGAGGTAGAAGCTCTTATTGATCCAGGCATAAAGACGCACAAAGGCAGGCGCAAAAAACACACTTCATCTTGAGCGTTTGTGTTGTATCAGGCTTGCATGACCCCACGGCAAAACGTCTCGACTGGCCACCCCATCATGCCGGACCGTCAACCAGGTGTGGATACAGCCAAAACCCATGCGCGCCCTGAGGTTGCGAGCGCAAAGAATGCCGCGCCGGGCCGGCGCTTGGGGGAGCTCGACGCGCTGCGCGGCCTCGCGGCCGTTGTGGTGCTGCTGCACCACAGCCTGCTGTCCGGCGACCTCCTGGCCGGGCCGCTTGGCCGATGGCTGGCCGCGACGCCGCTGCAGCCGATCCAGTCGGGACGCCCGGCGGTGATGTTCTTCTTCATGCTGAGCGGCTTCGTGCTGACCAAGGCGTTGCGCGACCGCGGCTTCGTGCTGTCGGCCCGCTCATGGGCCGTATGGGCGGCGCAGCGCACGATCCGCTTGTGCCTGCCCGTTGCCGCGTCGGTGGCCCTGTCCCTGCTCCTTTGTGCGGTTGTTTTCGACGGCACCTGGGCGACGGAAGGGAAATGGCTGAGGGAGCAGGTGTGGCAGCACCCGCCGACGCTGGGGACGGCCGTTTTGGACAGTCTCCTGCTCGCGCTGGACGGCGACGGCTTCGCGCTGAACAACGTGTTGTGGAGCCTTGTGCACGAGTGGCGCTTTTCCATGCTGCTTCCGGTCCTGCTTGCCGCGCCCGTGCTGGGCGCCCGGGGTACGGCGCTGCTGGTTCTCGCCGCCACCGCGGTGTCGAGCTGGGCGGGCGGCAGGTACGGCTGGGCGCTGTTCGCCGGCGCTACCGTGGTCGAAACCGTGAAGGCGTCGCTCTACTTTTCCCTGCCGTTCATCCTCGGCATGGCGCTTGAGATTGGCGGCGCCGCGCGGCTGCCCGCGGACCGCTGGCTCGCCATGCTGGGCCTCGCCGCCGTGCTGGGCCTATGCCGCAATGGCAGCGACTACGCGACCTTCATCGCGTCCGCGCTCCTGATCTGGCTGTCCCTGCAGCCCGGCTCCATGCAGCGGACACTGCGCCATCCGGCGCTGCGATTCCTCGGGACTGTCTCCTTCAGCCTTTACCTGGTCCACGTGCCCGTTCTCGCGGCGCTGCAGCACGGGCTGCACGACCGGCTGCCTCCCGCGGCGATTTGGGGCATCGGGGTCCTGTGCAGCCTGCTCGCGGCATGGGTGTTCTTCCGGCTCGTCGAGCGGCCCGCGCACCGGCTGGCGCGGCGCGTGGACCGGAT
>CALMVT010000078.1 GCA_937873175.1 uncultured Acetobacteraceae bacterium
CGGCTTAGCGGTGGTCTGCGTGGCCTGGGCCGGGGCGGCGCGAGCGGCTTTCGGCGACGACCCGAACCAACCGCCAGGGCAGGTGGACGGGCAGACACTGCTGCGCGCCGATGAGAAGCCGAACGATTGGTTGATGTACCATCAATCCTATAAGGCCCACCATTTCAGCGCTCTTGATCAAATCAATACAAGTAACGTCAAGGACCTCAAGATCGCCTGGCTCCACACTCCGAACGGTGCGAAGCGGGGTCTCCAGTCCTTTCCGTTGGTCGTGAACGGGATCATCTATTACACGACCGCCAGCAGTCAAGTCTGGGCCCTGGACGGCGCCACAGGCGCCTTCTTGTGGAAATTCGAGCCGAAGCTCGACGATGACCGCGCCCAGGGCACGATTTTCAACCCATACAACCGCGGGATCGCGGCAGCCTACGGCAACATCTACGTCGGCACGGCCGACGGCCGGGTGATCGCCATCGACGCTAAGTCCGGCAAGCAGGTTTGGGACACGCAGGTCGTCGGATTGGAGGAAAGCAACAAGGGCTTCACGGGCGCTCCGCTGATCGTCAAGGACAAGCTCATCATCGGCGCCAATGGCGGCGAGTATTCAGGCTGCTGCGGCCCGATCTACGCGCTCGACGCGCGCACGGGCAAGGTTGCCTGGCAGTTCGACACGGTCGGGGGCGACGAACGCTCGCGCGCGAGCTGGGGCAACGACAGTTGGAAGCACGGCGGCGGCCGCTGGATGGTCGGCGGCTACGACACGGCGACCGACACCGTGTACTGGGGCACGGCGAACCCCTCGCCCGACTATGACTGGGGCGGGGCGAATTGGAAAACCGAGGGGGCGGGGCGGGTGAGAACCTGTACACCTCGGGCATCGTGGCGATCGACCCGAACACCGGCAAGCTCAAGTCCTACTTCCAGGAACTGCCCCACGACGCCTGGGACTTCGACGGCGCCGTAGGCGAGTTCGTCATGGTTGAGCGCGACGGGAAGAACTACGTCGTGCACCCCAACAAAGGCGGCTACGTCTACGTTTACAACCGTGACGTGAACAGCGCGCCGCTGAAGGTCGAAAACGTTTGGCACCTCGGCAAGACGTCGAATTTCGTCAAAAATGTCGATTCCAAGACTGGCGAACTGGTCGGCCGCCGCGACCTCAATGTCGGGATGAACAAGGCCGTTTGCCCGGCCATCGACGGCGCGATCAGCTGGAATGCGGGCAGCTACAACCCCGACCTGAATCTTTACTACAAGGTCGGCATGGAGTTCTGCGCCGACATAGATTTTCAGAAGGTGGACGCGCCCACCTCGGCGCAATTGCACCTTGGGGCCAGCTACACCTTCGTCCCACCGCCCGGCCACGACAAGGCGTTCGGTCACGTTTCGGCCCGCGACCCCATCAGCGGCAAGGTGGCCTGGGAGGTCGAATACAAGTATCCGCCGCTGGCGAGCCTGCTCGGGACCAAGGGTGGCTTGGTGTTCGTGCCCGGCGCTGACGGATGGTTCGATGCGCTTGACGCCAAGACCGGCCAGAAGCTCTGGTCGCATAACAACGGCCTCGGCCACCACGGCGGCGTGATCTCCTACAAGGTGGGCGAGAAGCAGTAAATCGCTGTCGTCACAGGCTGGGGCAGCCACGTGTCCGGAGACAACAAGGTGCTGTTCGGGGAGCCCTTCGCCAGCATGCCAACCAACAACGGGCAGCTCATTGATTTCAGCCTCCCGTAACCCGTGGCTCACTATGGGACCGCCCACCGCCTCGGACGGTCCCCCGCGTCACACGAGGAATAGGATGTCCCCTGCCTCCATCGGGCGCGTCGCCGCCCTCGCGGTTTGCCTCGGTCTCGCGCTCGCGCCGAGGTGGGCGAACGCGGAAGATCGGGCGCAAGCCCCAGTGGAGCCGTCAACCTCCGGGGTCCAAACCCCGGAAACCGTGGCTGAAGTCAAGAAGCTGTTCGCGGCCCAATGCGGCTGGTGCCACGCCGATTACGGCCTGAAGGCCGGCAAGGCGCCTCAGTTGGCCGGGACGCGGATGACGGAAAAGCAAGTCGCCAGCCGCATCCGCAATGGCAAGGAGGACGCGATGCCCGCCTTTCGCAAAACTCTGACGGAAGACCAGATTCAGGCCTTCGCCGGATACATCAAGGGCCTGCCAGGGCCGGAGTGACGCGCCGCCTCGGAACGAAAACGCGAGCCTCCTCCAGCGTACGCCGCTGCTGCCGGACAGCCATCCGACGCAGTTTCAGCCGCGCCGCACCCTCTCCAAGGTGGGCATCTGCAAAGTACAGCTTGGCACACGGAGGCGGGCCATGCCCGACTTGGCAACCCTGGCCCTGTTCTTCGGCGCGGTGCCCATGGGGAGTGTCAGAAACCTGGGGCTCTACGCCGCGAGCTGGATTGCCGGGTGGCCGAACCGCCCGTCCAGAACCGCTGCCCTGACCTGAAGCACACGATGGGCGCCCCGAGGCGACCAGGGCATCTGCTTGCGCTTGTTCATGCGGGTACTCACCAGCTGGTTGACGGCGCCCTCGGCCCGCGAGGTCAAGATCGGCTTGCCGGCTCGGTGGCGCTGGCCGTAGTCGGTCAGCGCGCCCTCGTTGCTTTCGATGTAGCTGCGCAGCTCCTTGCAACGCGCGGCCAGGCGCCTCACCCCCGCTTCCATTGCGGGATCGTTCAGCACAGCGGCGTCCTTGGCTGCGTATTCCGGTGGCATTGTCAGGTTGGCAACTCCTGCTGGGCAGTGGCAGCTTTTCGGCTATGGCGCATGCTCCCAACCCATACCGCGGCTTCCGCTACCCGGCCGAGGTGATCCAGCACGCGGTGTGGCTTTACCACTGCTTCAGCCTGAGCCTGCGTGACGTCGAGACGATCCTCGCCGCCCGCAGCATCGTGGTCAGCTAGGAGAGCATCCGCGAGCGGGGCCTGCGCTTTGGCCGGCAGTTCGCGAACGAGCTGAAGCGGCGCCAGCCGAGGCCGGGCGACAAGTGGCACCTCGACGAGGTGTTGACACTGTCGGCGAAGTCAGGCGGCGGGTTAGCATGGGCGTGGAGGTGATCCATGAGCCTGCATCCCCAGCCGATTGGCGAGGTTCCTGCTGAGACCGCCCGCGTGCCGTTACATTGGCTTGGCGAAGACCGGCCTGCAGCAAGCCTGCACGGCGGTGGCGATGAACGTCTCAAGAGTGGTGCATTGGCTGAATGGACAGCCACGCTCCAAGACACGTGTGACGCACTTCGCAGCCCTGGCCCAGGCCGCCTGACTTCGCCGGCAGTGTCAGTTGATCGTCCACGGGCCGGACGGAACATACCGCTACACGCCAACGAAGTAACGGGAACTTGAGCAAGATGACATCTTTGCACATTGACCATTGGCAAGGCCAGTCGAACCAAGGCGAGGAGATCGCCGACGCCTCCGAAAAAGAGCTTGCCGCGGCGATCGACCGGCTGGACGACTGGAACCATACGAATGTTTCCTTGAAAGATGGGGCAGGCCGCGTGCTGATGATCGGAGGCGGCCCCGACCGTTTCTCTATCCAATATCTCCTGCCGGAGGACACGGGCGCATGGGTCGCGGTCGGCGATGCCGACGCGGAGGGCGAGGAGGTACTGACGCTCGGCCGGCAGGAAGCTGACTACCCCAAGCGGTACATCGTCTCGATGGTGGTCGCGCTCGACGCCGGCCGTGCGTTCCTGCGCGACGGCGGACGGTCACCGACCATCGTTTGGGAGCGGTCGTTCTGACGAAGCCGCAGTGCCGTCTTGCTTGCCCGCAGGCAGCATCCGTGCAGATTTCTTTCACGCCAGCATCCTGGGCAGAGCAGTGCGCTCGCTTTGAGCGCCGGTTCACGACATTCACCTGGTTGTCGTGGGATGCCCGGCAGCCCGCCAAACCGGGCACTTTCCTCCACGACAACCCCGCAGTAATCAAAGCACGATTAACTCGCACCGGAGCAGGTTGTCGTGGACGGACGGGGCGGGGGAACGATGGAACTGGTCGGCTACGCTCGGGTGTCCACCCGTGAGGGCCAGCAGGTGTTTGACCGCCAGGTGGACGCGCTCTGGGCCGCCGGCTGCGAGCGCATCTATGACGACCGCGGCAGCGGCGCCAGCACCGAGCGGCCCGGCCTCAAGGCGTGCCTCGACTATCTCCGCCGCGGCGACGTGCTGGTCGTGCTCGACCTTGACCGCCTGGGACGGCTCGCCGGCGAGCTGATCCGCCTCGTGGATGAGCTGCAGGCCCGCGGCGTGGCATTCCGGGCGCTGAACGCCGCCTTCGACACCATCACGCCCGCGGGCCGCGCCTTCCTGCAGATCCAGGCGGCGTTCGCCGAGATGGAGCGCAACATCATCCGTCAGCGCGTGAGGGAGGGCGTCGCTGCCGCACGCATGAGGGGACGCAAGGGTGGCAGGCCGCGCCGGATGACGCCCGAGCGGCTGCGCTACGCCCAGCACCTCATGGCCGACCGCAGCCGCAGCGTCCCCTCGATCTGCCGCGAGCTAGGCGGCATGCCCGCCAGCACGCTCTACCATTACCTGCACGCCGACGGCACGTGACCCTGCCCCCGACGTGCCCTCGTTTAAGAGGAGAGTCCTT
>CALMVT010000079.1 GCA_937873175.1 uncultured Acetobacteraceae bacterium
CGGGGCTGGGGCAACTGCACCCAAACCTTCGATCTGTGCAACACGGCTGCGCTTGCAGGTTTTCAGGTTCCGCCTTCACCCGCGCCAGCCCGGTTGCCAGTAGGCCGAGGCCGCGCAGCGCCTGCGCGTCTGCATACGGATGCGCCTCTGCTGAGCAGATGCCTTCCACGCAGTGGTCCACCGCGCGCACGCCGGTGGACAGGAACAGCCATTCCGGCGTGTGCACGGTGATAGCCGGATCGAGCACCACGGCGGCGGGGACGATGCCAGGATGGCGGAACAGCTCCTTGGTCCGCGTGCGCTCGTCTGTCACGCCGGCGATGGCGCTGAACTCGCCGGCCGAGAGCGTAGTGGGCACTGCGACCTGGCGCACGATCGGCGGGTTGCACCCCGGCGGCAGTGCCATCGTGCCGTCCAGTGCCTGCACGGGGCGGAGCGCGTCCATGTCCTCTGGCGTGTGGACGTCGTTGGCCAGGCAGAGCTGCACCGCCTTGGCCGCGTCGGTGACGGAACCGCCGCCCACGGTGACGATGAGGTCTGCGCCGGCGTCGCGGGCCTGGCGGGCGGCTTCCACCACCGGGCTGCGAGGGGTATGGGCAGGCATGCGGTCGAACACGGCGGCGCAGCGTGGGCCAAGGGCGGCACGGATGCAGCCGATCTCGTCCGTTTCGCGGCTGAGTGTGCCGCTTGCCATGATGAACACGCGGGACGCGCCGGCGCGCTCGACCAAGGCGGCGACCGCCTCGGCGGCTTGGGTGCCGAATACGACCTCGTTCATCTTCGTGAACACGACCCGACCGTGCATGGTCATCGCTTCCTTCTGTCGTGCGGCTCGATGGGCCGCTTACCTGTTACCCTAAGCGGGGGCGGCGCGGGTCGTCCATCATGGGCCTTGTGCATGTAGAGCCTCAGCCCGAGGCCCACACTGCGAAGGCCTGGCCTTATCTGCCCGCCGCCTGATCACGGTACCACCCAAATCTCGGCATAGCTCCCCGGAACTCGGCAAGAGCCTTACCGACATGAGCCGTAGAGGGCTCTTGCATAGCCTGCTTCGGTAGGCTCACCCTTCTCCTGCTCGTTCGCGGAGCATCAGGGAGGAATGAATGGCAACGACCGAGATCGGCATCTCCATCGGCCGCCGCACAGGACTGGCGTTGGGAATAGCAGTGGTGAGCGCCTCAGTGCTGGCCGGGGTGGCACGCGCCGATAATACGAAAGGTTCCGTGAAGGTAACGGTTCTCTATGGCACGCCTCAAGATCCTGCTGCCTTTGAGTCCTATTACGCACAGAAACACATGCCGATGGTTTATGCCATCAAAGGCATTCGCACCGAACTTGCCAAGCTGCTGCCAGGGCCGGATGGGAGACCACCACCCTATTACCGGATTACCGAGATCTGGTTCGCCAGCCCGGACGACATGAAGCGGATCACCTCGACGCCGGAGTGGAAGCAGATCACCGACGACGTGCCGAACTTTGCGTCAGGCGGAGCGACGATCCTGATCTCCAGTGTGGAGTAATGGAGCCGCTGGTGGAGACGTGGAGACCATGCAAAATCCTGATTTTGTTGGCGATCCTGACCGCACTCACGCTCAGGGCAGTATTCCGCCTGGCCCTGCGCCAAACAGAAGGCCTGATCGGCTCCATCGTCCAACTGCTCGGGCTCGATTTGGCCGCGCCGGACCACGGCACCCTATCCCGCCGAGCTGCGACGCTGGAGGTGCCACCTCCGCGATCGCGCTGGGGCGGCAGCCCCATGCACCTGCTGGTGGACAGCACGGGGCTGAAGCTCTGCGGCGCAGGCGAGTGGCTGGTTGAGAAGCATAGCAGCCAAAACGTGTCGGTCCTGGCGGACGCTGCACATTGGCCTGGACGCCGACACCGGGCAGATCGTCGCGGCGACGCCGACCAGGAAGGAGGTCGACGACGCTTCCTAGGCGGGTCCCTTGCTCGACCAGATCGAGGGCCCAGCTGCCTCGTTCACCGCCAATGGTGCATACCACCGGGACAGCGTGCCTGCCGCAGTCGCCCAGCGTCATCCAGAAGCGGCGATCAGCGTGCCGCCGCGGTTCACGGCCGTGCCGAGCGACGTGGCCGAGACCGCGCCCACGCAACAAAACCGTCATCTGCAAGGCATTGCCAAGCACGGCCGCGCGGCTTGGCAGAAAGCATCCAGCTACACCATTCGCGCTCGAGCCGAAGCCTCGATCGGCAGGTTCAAGCAGGTGACCGGCGACGGGCTGCGCTCGCGCACGGACCAGCGCCGGGCAACTGAGGTGAACGTCGCCGTCCACGCGCTCAACCGCATGCCGGACCTGGGACGCCCGAACTCCGTCCGCGTCGCCTGAATGCAGGCAAGGCAAGGATCGCCGCATTCACATTCCTGATCCATGCAGCACGGCCGCGGCGCCCTGTCGTACTCCGGCCAGTGGGCGACCTTGCAGCGTGCCCGGGGGATCGTGTGGCGGCGCGCCGCGTCGGCCTCGCAGGGCATCGGTCATCCGGAGAGCAAAGCAGCGGCCCTATACGCACACCTCTCACGTGACTGAAGCCATCCGACCGCAATTTATGCACCAAGGTCCCTGGAAGGGGATGGTTGCTCAGCCGCGCGGTGGCGGCAAACGTGATGCAGAGATGGTTCCAAGATCACCCAGGAAGCCGCACGCCTGAAATGCGTTCGCACTCCGCTATCAGGTGATCCCGTAGAGCGCCGTCGTTTGCTTCTGGATTGGGCGCCTGCTCCGTTTTATGGAAGAAGAAGCGCCCCGTCACCTTGGCTGCGGCATCGTTGCTGACCGCCAGCCAAACTCCCGTTTCCGCACCTTCCGCCACGCTGTCCGGCGCTCCGGCGCCCCCCATCCGCGTCGGCACCCAGCCAGGGTCCATGGCGTTGGACAGGACGCCGGGCCAGCGGCGGGCGACGGCGAAGGCGAGCAGGATGTCTTGCAGCTTCGAAGCGCCGTAGGCGGACCATCCGTCCCGCTTCGCGAGCGTGAGGTCGGCCGGGTCAAGCCGCACGCCGCGAGAGGCGCTGGAGCTGAGATAGACAAGGCGTCGCGGCTTTCCGATCAGCGCCGTCAGGATGAAGGGGGCAAGCGTGTTGACGGCGAAGATCGGCGACAGACCGTCCGGGGTGAGCTCCGCGCCGGAGCGTCCGCTGATCCCGACATTGTGGATGACCGTGTCGCAGGGGCCGATCCTGTTCACTTGGTCCGCCAGGGCGCGCGTCTCGGCGATGACAGAAGCATCCCCGACCACCGCGGCGACGGCTCCCGGCGCTGCTGCCATCGCGTCGTCGGCGCGCTTGCGGTTGCGGCCGTGTAGGATGACGTGGTGGCCGAGCGCGATCAGTTGCCGGGCTGCTTCCAGACCGAGCCCGTCCGAGGACCCGGTCACGAAGACCCGCGAAGGTACCTGTGGCGATGCCCTTGGTTGCGCGAACCCTTCCGGGGCAGTAAGCGCCATCCCCGCCATGCCGCCCAGAAGCGCGAGCGCGTGCCGACGGCCCTGCTGCCCTTCGTTTTCCATGATGCCTCCTGTCGGAATAGTCATGTCAGTGCCCCGGCCTGAGCGGTTCCTGCCGCAGCCGCCAGGCCTGCCGCCAGCCCGATTTCCCGCCGACCGAGCCACATGGCGCTGCACGCCCACCGATGCACACCGGAGTCGCCGCAAGCGCGATGCCGTGCAGCAACCAGCCCGGGGCAGCCAAGCTGGCTTGGGGTGATCTCAATCGGGCTGCGGGCGGGCCGCCAATGCAGCGTCGAGCTCGGTCGCCCGTTCCCGCGCCATCCGGCTTTCGCGCATGCCGAGCCAGATGGCGTTCAGCAGCCAAAGCGCGGAAACTGGGACGGCGGCGTAGGAGATGGCGCGCAGGTCCCATCCAAGGGCGGTCAGGCTGGCAAAGGACCACGCGCCGACTTGGTCGCCGAGCCGGTAGATGACCGTGTCGATGAACGCCTTGGCCTTGTAGCGGTCCTCTCGCGGCAGGACGGTGAACAGGACTTCCCGCGTCGGCCGGGTAATCGCGAAGTTGGCGGACCGGCGCAGCACCTGAAAGGGCACGACGCTGGACAGGCCGGGCATCACGGCCAGGACCGCGAAGCCGACGATGCTCATGCCGGGCAGCAGGCCCAGCGTCTTGGGAACGCCTAAGAAGCGCACAATGCGCCCGGTCAGGAAAAGCTGGATCAGCAGCGTCAGGATGTTGGAGACGAGGTCCAGCGTGGCGAGCAGCTGGGTCTGCGCCGCCCGGCCGCGCACCACGCCGCCGATGATCGAGGCCTGCTGGAAGTAGAGGAAGGTCGATGTGAGCGAGAAGAACAGCAGGAATAGGCTCACGTTCAGCAGGTAGGGCTGGGCCAGCGCGCGGGTGATCCCGGACAGCACGCCGCCGCCCATCGCCACCGCAACGGCCGACTGCTCCTTGCGGCGTTCCGCCAGTTCGCGCTCCGCCTCGCCCTGGGGTTCGTTCGCACCGCCCTCTTGCGGCCTGCTCAGCGCCGGGGACAGCTGCCCGAGGCGGCGGGCACACAGGACCGCAACCTCCAGCAAGCCCGCAGCTGCCAACAGCAGCAGGCTCGGCGGCACCAGCGCTGCCAGCGACGCCGTCGCGGCGGAGCCGAGGATGGCGCCGAGCGAGGCGCCAGCCGCCACAAAGCCGAACAGGCGCTTGCCTTGCTCCGCGCTGAACAGGTCAACCAGCAAGGCCCAGAACACGGACACGACGAACAGGTTGAAGACCGACAGCCAGATGAAGAACACTCGTCCGACCCAGACAGCGCCCGCACCGGTGAAGGCATACTGTGCCACCCCGAACAGCAGGATGTTGACCGCGAAGAAGCGGTAGGTGAGCGGGATGAAGCGGCTGCGCGGCATCGTCCGCACGAGCCAGGCGAACGGCACGTTCAGCGCCAGCATGCCCAGCAGGGTGCCGGTGAACAGCCATTGCAGGTTGTTCACCCCGCCTGCGATGCCCGCTTGATCACGGATCGGGCGCATGACGTAGTACGAGCACAGGACGGCGAAGATGTAGATCCAGGACCACAGCAACGCCTGGGTTTCGACCGGACGGACGTCCAGGATGCGGCGCAGCAGGCGGTAGGAAAAGGCGGAGATTGCAGACCCTTCGGCCGGGGTGCGGGCCGGCCCGGCGGCGGTGTCGCCGTTCACGCTATTGCTCCGGAAGGCCGAGGCGCCCGCGCAGCTCCCGTGCCGTGACCTGCTGGCCGTAGCCGGGGGCGTCCTGGGCGAATTGCGATGCCGTCGCCAGGCCGCCGGTCACGACGGGCTCAAAGCCCGCGTCGCGCACCAGGACGGAGGCGACCTGCAGGGCGGCCGGATCGTCGCCGGCGATGGGAACGGCCAGCTTGTCGCCCGCCCGGTGCGCCTGGGCCTGGAACACCCGATATCCCATCGTGTTGAAGGCACGCACCACGTGCGCCCCCGGTAGCAGCTCGGCCGACAGCAGGCCGATGCCCTTCTCCTTGGCCGTGGCCGCGATGTCTCCGTCACGGGCAGCGACGGCGTTGCAGGCGTCCAGCACCACCTTGCCCGAAAGCGCCGGGCCGAGCTCACGGCCGATGCCGGGCAGGGCGGCGTAGGGCACCGCGACCAGGAGCGCCTGCCCGAAGGCGGCGGCCTCCGCCGGCGTGCCGGCGCGGGCCAGAGGGCCGGCGGACTCGACGAGGGCCTTCAGGGTCTCCGGGTGGCGGGAGGAGAAGAGCACGGGGTGCCCGGCCTTGGCCCAGAGCGTGCCGAACGTGCCGCCGATGTTGCCCGATCCGATGATGCCGATGGGCACGCCGCCTGCGGGCGGAGCCGGGTTGGCCGTGTTGCCGATCAAGGGCTGCGCGCGTGGCACGCCGGCCGGCAGGGTGGCTGCAATCAGCGCGCCGCCGCTGAGCAGCAGCACGGCACGGCGGGGAAGGATTTCCGTCAAGCGATGGCGCATTGAAGCCCTCCTGAGCTGTTGTGCATGGACAGATGGACCGGGCGCTTGGGATCGGAGAGTGCCCCAACTTCTACCCCTAGCATCCACTGTGCTGTTCAAGCTGAACCATGGCCGTCGTCAACCACACCCAAGGCAGCGGTGGCGGCGACGAACCGGCCAGCTTCACGCGAGAGCGTCTCCGTCGCGCCACTTCATCGCACAGTCTCTCAGGCTTGAGCGCCGTAGCGCGGGTTCAGTTTCGTCCAAGGCAGGGCTCCCCCTGCCGCAAGGTCTTTCCCTGCGAGCCTCACGTCGGGCAGGACTGTGTCCACACCGCTGTCCCGCATCCGAGACGGGACAGCTCCAGGAGGGCGGCACCCTCGCGCCAAGCCGGCCAACGGCGACGCCCCTCGTTCGGTGCCGCCAGCGCCTGCATTTTCGCGCCGCGGCACTGTCCGTCGCGACCCGCACTGCCATAGACTGCCAAGACCGCAGTCCTGCGCCCCGCAACCCGATGCCTCGTCCCGCTTCGCCGGAGGTTCTGATGACCACATTGTTCGATCCGATCCAGCTTGGCGCCATCGCGGCGCCGAACCGGATCCTGATGGCGCCGCTCACCCGGGGCCGAAACACGCGCGACCATGCGCCAACCGCACTGATGGTGGACTATTACCGCCAGCGCGCGAGCGCCGGCCTGATCATCTCAGAAGCAACGGGGATCAGCCTGCAAGGCCTCGGCTGGCCATACGGGCCGGGGATATGGGATGATGCCCAGGTCGAGGGATGGCGCCGCGTCACCGAGGCCGTGCACGGGGCCGGCGGTCGCATCATGTGTCAGCTCTGGCACATGGGCCGCGTGGTGCATCCCAGCCTGCCCGGCCGCGGACAGCCGGTCTCGGCCTCGTCGACCACGGCGCCCGGCATGGCGATGACCTACGAGGGGCCGCAGCCGCACGTCCAGGCGCGGCCGCTTGCTGCCGAGGAAATCCCCGCTCTGATCGAGGATTACCGGCGCGCGACCCACAATGCCATGACGGCCGGGTTCGACGGTGTGCAGCTTCACGGGGCGAACGGCTACCTGATCGACCAGTTCTTGCGCGACGCGGCGAACCAGCGTCGTGACAGCTATGGCGGGCCGCCCGAGAACCGGATCCGCTTGCTCATGGATGTGACCAAGGCGATTGCCGAGGTGGCTGGTGCCGACAGGACGTCCGTGCGGATCTCGCCGAATGGCAACATCCAAGGAGTCACCGACGGCGATCCTGCCTCTCTGTTCAGCCTAGTGGCGGAGGGCTTTTCCTCGCTTGGACTGGCTTTTCTCGAAGTGAAGGAACCGCCCCCTGGCGGGACACGCGGCACGCCGGACCACCCGCCGGTCGCTCCGGTGATCCGCAAGATGTTCAAGGGTCCGATGGTGCTGAACTCCGACTTCGATGCGGTGCGTGCCCCGGTGGCTCTGGCCGAGGGCCTCGCCGACGCCATCGCCTTCGGCCGGCACTTCATCGGCAATCCGGACCTCGTGTATCGCCTGGCGCATGGCCTGCCCCTGGCGCCCAGCGTGTCGGACACTTGGTATACACAAGGACCACAGGGCTATGTCGACTACCCGGCGATCGCCTGATGCGCCCCATCATGCCTGGATGTCGCGATGCCAAGGCGTCTCGGGCAGGTCGTTGAGGCGGTGCATCTTGCCGATGGCAGACAGGCGTCGGCGCACTGTGGTGGAGGCGTCGCTGTCCTTGAGCCTGGCGAGGCAGGCGCCGACCGTGGCCGGCGCCGCCGGTACCGGCACGAAGCCAGCGGCCTGGCATCAGGCGGCGCAGTGGGTCCGGTCGGCCTTGTCGGCGCACTGCGTCGCGGGTGCGGCGTCCAAGGCGGCTTGACCGGCCGCCGTGGGCGCTGGAACAGGCAAACGAGCGGGCAAACTGGACCCTGCGGTCCCAGCGCCACCGACGACCGCAAGGATGTCATCGGAGGACGAATCGCGCATCGGCCGCAGGGTCCGGCATCGCGGGCGCGAAAGCAAGCTCTGCAATTGCGATACACGCGATAACGGCACGCCCGGCCAGGAGCTCTCGGAGAGGCCTCCGAAGCGAACAAGACAACGCCGACTAAGGCTGGTAAACGGCTTTCTGCCCCCTACCCCGCCCCTTACGGCTTCTTCCCTCGAGTGCAAAAGAAGCGTTGCCGTCTTGCACTGAACCAGTTCTGCCTTACCTCGGTCGCCTGGCTCCGATCCCGGTTCTTGCCGTCTTCCGCAAACGGCATGATGCCGGGTCATCTGTCCAAGGGTTGAACAGGGCGGCGTCGCTGTGCTGCACGTCGCGAATGTTGCGCGTGGCCAGGTACATGTCGTGTTCAAGCGCGATGGCAGCGAGCATCGTGTCGATCACCGGAGGCGTCTGCCCCGTCGCGCGCTTGACGGCGCCGCTGATCGCTCCCCAGCGGCGCACCACGGCATCGTTGACCGGTAGAAGCCGGCCCGCGAACCGGGCTTCCAACGCCGCGAGCGCGCCCTCGATCCGGGGCCGGATGGGGCTGTCCTCGGGCAGGTTGTGCAGTCCCTTCTCGTATTCGCCGAGGGTCAGGATGCTGAGGTAGAGGCGCCGCTCATCCTGGGCTGCGGCCCAGGCGTGCACGCGCACCGTGCCATGCGGGTTGGCCAGCTCCGCCACCACGTTGGTGTCAAGCAGCCAGCCGATCACAAGGCGACGTCGCGGCCGAGGTCAGGCTCGCGTTCGACGCTTACGTCCCCAAGGCCCAGCCCTTGCAGGAACGCGACCAGAGGCTGCTGCGGCACCGCGGGCGGCAGCAGGCGCGCTAACTCCTCGACTGCGATCACCATGACGGCGTCCTGGCCGCGCACCGTCACGCGCTGGGGACCGTCGGTGCGAGCACGCCGCACGACCTCGCTGAACCGGGCCTTGGCCTCTTCCAGCCGCCACGTGGCACCGCTCGGCGCGGGTGATCCTTTCGGTTGCTTTGCGGGATGCGGCATGGCCCATCTTTCATCTGACTATCTGACCAGATAGCAGATGATCAGCTTGCTTGCCAGGGACGCACGTCGGCGGGCATCATGCGTGAACGCCTCAGGAAGCTGCCGATGTCGCGCCAGCACGGGACAGGACTGTCCCCACCTGCGTCGCGTAATTACCCACCCCCTTGCGGCGGATCGGCATCGCTGATTCAGTGCGGGCATGC
>CALMVT010000080.1 GCA_937873175.1 uncultured Acetobacteraceae bacterium
TCCGACGGAGAACACGGGGTCGTCGAGTGGCTGTTCACGGGCACGCCCGGCAGCGGCCAACCCGTCGAGGTCGAGGGCGTTGACCTTTTCACCTTCTCAGGTGACCTCATTGCCTCGAAAAGCGCGTTCCGCAAGGACCGCACAGCCGCCTGAGCGAGGAAGTCCCGCCATGAACGTGCACGTATCCACTGGCCCCGTCGCAGTTCAGCCCTACGATCCGACCTACGATCCGCTTGTCGATGCCGATCCCGGCCGCAATCGGGACTACGCCCCGACCTACTGGATCGCGAGCGCGGGACCGCCGCCGCCGGACGATGGGCCGGTGACCTCCGACCGCGACGTGGACGTGGCAATCATCGGCTCCGGCTTCACCGGGCTGACGACGGCGCTGTTCTTGGCGCGGGAACACGGCATCAAGGCGACCGTGCTCGAAGCCAACCGCGTGGCCTGGGGCTGCAGCACGCGCAACGGCGGTCAGGCGCAAAACGCCTCGGGGCGGCTCAGCCGTTCGCAGTGGATCGCCCGTTGGGGCGAGCCAACCGCCAAAGCGCTTCACGCGGAGATCTTGGAGGGGTTCGAACTTTTCACCAGCCTCACCCGCGAGATCGCCTGCGACCCGCAGCCTGGCGGCCATCTTTACATCGCCCACAACAGCGCCATGCTGGCCAAGCTCAGGACCGAAACGGAAGTCTGCAACCGGATCTTCGGCTACAAGGTCCGCATGATCGAGCCGGACGAACTCGCGCGGGACTGGCTCGACGAGAAGGGGGCCAATGGTGCCCAGCACGAACCGTGCGGCATCGGCATCCATCCCGCCAAGCTCGCCTTCGGTTACCTCGCCGCCGCGCGGGCCGCGGGGGCGACCGTCCACACGGCCAGTCCGGTGCTGGACATCCGCGAGGAGAACGGGATCTTCCACCTGCGCACGCCAGGGGGCAGCGTGCGGGCTCGCGCGGTGGCCGTCGCAACGGGCGGCTATACCGGCCAGCGACTGCATCCTGCGCTACGCAGCCGGATCATGCCCATCCTGTCCAATTCGGTCGTCACCCGACCGTTGACCGCGGACGAGATCGCGACAACCAACTTTCGCACCCATCAGGTGATCACCGACACGCGGACGCTCCGGCACTATTACCGGTTGCTGCCGGACAACCGCCTCCATATCGGCACGCGCAGCGCCATCACGGGTCGCGATGCACCGCTTCAGAAGCACCACGACCTGCTGTTGGCGGGGCTGCACGGCAAGTTCCCATCCTTGCGCGACATCGCGATCGATTATTCCTGGTGGGGCTGGGTGGACGTGAGCCACGACATGATGCCCCGCATCGTGCAACCCGATCCCAAGCACCGCTTCTTCTACGGCCTTGGCTATGGCGGCAACGGCGTCAGCTACTCCGCCCAAGCGGGACGCCGCATGGCTGCGCTGGTGGCGGGGCGATCGCTCCCTACGCCAAACCTGCCGATTTTCCGCGACGGATTGCCGGGCCATCCCTTCGCGCCATTCCGGCGCATTGGTCAGCGGCTCCTGTATCGGGTCTACGCGCGCCGGGACGCCAAGCGGTAGCGGGGGGCAATGGGGACCGATACCCGGGCAAGCTGGCCAGGGGCATCCTGACTTAGGCCCCAGCGCCCGCGAGAAGGAGGCGGTCACCGCCCTGCAACAAACCAGACCGGCAATGGTGGGCGCGGGCCGATAGGTCTCAAATGTCGTACTCGGGCGTGTTCTGCCGTTTGGCCATTTCCAGCGCCTCTTCGCGCAGCAATCCCTCGAAGGCGAGCGAAGCCTTGGTGCGGAACCGCTCCCGATGCCGCACGAGAGCGAAATGGCGGGTCGGCAAGGCGTAGTCGATGCGAAGCAGGCGACCGCTTTCCAGGTAGGGACGCGCGACGAGTTCCGACACCACCGTCAGACATGCGCTCCCCACAACGGCCGCGCAGACCGCTTCGTTGGTGGGCAGGGTCAAGGCCACACGCAGCTTATCCGGCTTGACGGCCGCCGCGCGCATCGCGGCTTCGAACACAGCGCGCGTTCCCGAACCCGGTTCACGCATCACCCAACGACAGTTCTCCAGGGCGACGGCCGACACGCCCCGAATCCGTGCCAATGGGTGCTGGGGCGCGGCGACGATGACGAGATGATCATCGGCCAACGGCACCACGGCGAGCGCGGGCTCGTCGACGTCACCCTCGATGCAACCGATCTCGGCGTCACCTGCCAGCACCGCGGCGACAACACCGGCCGTGTTCCCTTCGTTGAGCTCCAGGACGATACCTTCGTGCGCGGTGGCGAAGCGCATGAGAAGCGGCGGCAACCAGTGGCTGGCGAGCGTCTGGCTGGCCGCGATGGCGATGCGGCCACGGCCCAGACCGCTGAATTCCTCCAAGGCCACTTCCGCCGCCCTCGCGGCACTCAGCACTGTTCGCGCCTGGACCAGAAACGCGCGACCCTGGTCACTCAGCTCCAGTCGCCGTCCAACCCGGTGAAAGAGCTTGGTGCCATGTCGCGCTTCGAGAGCCTGAATGGCGGCCGTGGCGGCCGAAGGCGTTAGATGCAGCGACTTGGCACCGTCCGTCAGGTGCTCGCGCTCGGCGACAGCAACAAACACGCGAAGCTGATCCAGCGTCATTTCGAAAATAACGAACGGAATGGATCAAACATGCGAATAGACTGAACACAGCGCGAGGAGCAGATCAAGAGTGGTCGAGAGGTCAGTCATGCCCGCGCCCGCCTACACCATTCGCGACCTTGCCCCCGGTCTTGCTCTCTGCGCCGTCGTCGCGGCCGTTTCCTACGCAGGCGATGCCCTAGAGGCGCAGCTTTGCGGGCGGGCTTGGCTTGAGGCTCTCGTTCTTTCCATTCTGATCGGCACGGCCGTGCGAACCGTGTGGGCGCCATCCGTGCGCTTCAAAGCCGGCGTCGCGTTCTCGGCGAAAAACCTGTTGGAAATCGCCGTGGTTCTGCTCGGCTTGTCGGTCGGCGCAGCCGCCGTCATCGCCGCGGGACCGGCGCTGATCGGAGGTATCGCGCTCATCGTCGTGGTCGCGATCGGGGTCAGCTACGGCATCGGACGTAGCTTTGGTCTGCCGCACAAGATGGCCATGCTGGTCGCATGCGGGAATTCGATCTGCGGCAATTCCGCGATCGCCGCAGCGGCCCCCGTGATCCGCGCCGATGGCGACGATGTCGCCACGTCCATCGCCTTCACGGCCGTACTCGGCGTCATCGTGGTGCTGCTCCTTCCCCTCGTTGCCCTTGCCCTGCATCTCAGCCAAGTGCAGTACGGCATCTTCGCCGGCCTGACCGTCTACGCCGTTCCCCAGGTGATCGCCGCCACGGCTCCGCTTGGCGCGACCAGCGTTCAAATCGGCACTTTGGTGAAGCTGGTGCGCGTCCTGATGCTTGGACCGGTGTTGCTGGTGTTGTCGCTGACGGCTCGAGCCGAACCCTGCAATGCTCGCCGCACGCCCGGTTTCCAGAAGTTGGTCCCGCCCTTCATCCTGGGCTTCATGGCCATGATCATCGTGCGGTCCACCGGCTTGCTGCCGCCCGAGGTTTTGGGCTGGGCGGCAACGGCCGCGAGCGGCCTGACGGTGATGGCCATGGCGGCCCTGGGCCTGAGCGTCGACATTCGCACCGTCGCCAAAGCCGGTCTCCGCGTCACATCGGTGGTGGTCTTGTCCCTGCTGGCCCTCGGCGCGACCAGCCTCGCGCTGATTTTCCTTCTCGGGACCCGTTGAAGCGGTCGCATCGCGAAACGCGGGTTGTCCGAGACGGGCCAACCTTCAGGGCATTCCGAACGCCTGCCGTGATCAGTTGCGATCAGGCGGCGAGCGACGTGTGTATGCCGGTTCGCGTCCTACCCTGACACTGGGTGCACTGGTGGTTTCGCCGCCTGGTCCGTTTATCGGTGCATGGGTCCGTTCGGCTTCCCCCGGACGATCCTCCGGGCTCACTTCGGACGTGAGATCGAGGGTCGGTCGGCCGC
>CALMVT010000081.1 GCA_937873175.1 uncultured Acetobacteraceae bacterium
ACGGGTCACGCTCAAGCGGCTTGCGCAACAAACATAAGAAAATTGCTCAACAGCCTCTAAGACGAGCAGATCCCGAGCAGGAAAGCCAACTTTCGACACGTTTGGCCGGTTAGGCTCCTACCCCGTTGAAGCTTTCACCCCTCCTTTCATCCGCTCAGGCCACAGATGGCGCTCCACCAAATCGGACATTGTGATGCGGTTGCAACCAGGTGGGCGCCGGGACCACAGCTACTCGAAAGGCTGCACGTCCTGCTGGCATACCGTGCCGTCGGGAGGCAAGGCGAGGTTCACGAGGTAGTCGTCCTCATGCTGTTGCGCGCATTGGCTGGGGTTCAGGAGGACGGTGTGGCCGTAGCCCTCGACGGTCAGCAGCTGCGACTTCGCCAACTCCTGGGACATGGCGACCGAGTTCCTATACGGCGTCGACGGATCGTTCGTGTTGCCGATCAGCAGGACCGGGTTCGGCGTCGGATGGTTCCACGGCCCGACATACTGGTCGACAGCCCTGACCGGCCAGCTCGCGCAAGGCTCATCGGCCCAGAGATCCACGACACCGATCGGTCCGTAGGCCGCATAAGCGTAACGATCCAGCGCCAGGAACCGCGCCGGCGGGCGAGGGTTCGGGCTGTCGCCGCACTGGACAGTGAGCGACTGCCAGGAGCTGACGTACTTCTCTTCAGCGCCCGGCGGGGTTTGCGCCGGCAGCGAGGCGGCCGCGGCCGCATCCGGCGCCGGTGCGCTGGCTCCGTTGGCAGCCTTGAAGACAAGATCCAGGAGGGTTCCGGCCCCGGCCCACCCGCTGAAGCTGCTCGTCACCGGCCGCGTCGTGAAGAACCTGCCCTCCAAAGCTTTCAAGAGCAGCGCGTCGGTGATTGCGAAGCCGCTGACCGTCGCCGGCGCGCTCCTCAGATGCTGCAACAGGCTCTCGAATTTCGCGTGCGTGCCTCGCGCTTCGCCGGTCGAGAATGCGCACTTCGCAGGACCCGCCAATCCGCACTGGTCGAGGAATGCGTCCAGTGACTCGGATATTCCTTGGTCGCTGCCGAAGCGCAGCGCGCTGCTCAGCGCAACATGCGGGTCGCCATTGTTCGTGTAGAGGCTCGGGGCGAGATTCCCGTCCAGGATCATTGCCCGAACGTTGCCGGGGAAAAGGTTGGCATACACCGCACCCAGGAACGTGCCGTATGAGGTGCCGAGATAGTTGAGCGTCGGCTCTCCCACGGCTTGGCGCAGCAGATCCAAGTCCAGCGCCGTGTCAGCCGTCGAGGTGCAGCAGAAGCTCGCGTGGATCGAAAGGTTCGAGGCGTATGGCCGCGCCTGCCTGCAGCGCAACGGGGCGCTGCTGTCGTGCAGGCCAATCGGGAAAGCCTCTTGCGGAACACCTTCGAAAAACTTCGCTTCATCGTCCTTGTTGGCGAAACATTGCACGGCTGTGCTGTCGCCGATCCCGCGCGGATCCCAGCTGACGATATCGAAGCGAGCCCGCATCGTCGGCGAGAAGAGCAAGATCCAGTCCGGCAGGTCCGCCGTGCCCAAACCACCCGGGCCTCCGGGGTTGAAGAACAGTGTTCCGATGCAGTGGGCGTCGTCTGTCGCCGAATGGCGTATGACGCTGAGGGTGATCGAACCTCCTGCAGGGTCCGCGTAGTCGAGCGGAACCTGCGCCATTGCGCAATCGAACCCCTGCTGGCTTTGCCCTGTGCAGGGCGCCCATTGCAGGGTCGAACTGGAAAGGGTTTCTGCAACTGACGCCGCAAGCCAAGCGGGCGAGCAAGCCAGGGCTGCAGCCAGGGTGGCCAGCATCATGGCGGCCCTGAGCGTATCACCAATCCGCCGCATGATCCGTTTCCCTTTATTGAGACCGGAAGGGAAATGCATTTGGTTCTGGAAAGCAATCCCGGTGGCACTTTTATCTGGCGCCGCCGCGACCCGAGCTGGCAAGGCGGCTGCCTTGAGGAGGCAGGCCGCTCATGTCGGGTCGTTCCCCACAGGACGGACACTCAGGAGGTGACGAGTTGCACCGCCTTGCAGCCAATTGCCGTCCTGCGAACTTGGATCAAACGCAAAGATCCAGCTGCCGCGTTCGCGGCTCCGGAGCAGGCCGGCAGAAATCCACTCTTCTTGG
>CALMVT010000082.1 GCA_937873175.1 uncultured Acetobacteraceae bacterium
ACCGCGATCATCCACTTCCTGCTGCCGCGCAACCGCTCCACGGTGGTCGCCGGGGGCGTCGGGACGGCAGCCGCGGGGTAAGCACTTCGCCTGATGTCGAGCGCCAACACGACGAGCGGGACGCTTCGACATGAGTGGGGCCGCCGCGCTTCGGCCTGGCAAAAGAAGGGGGGATTCTTTCCCAAGGTGGCCAACCCGAGGATGGTCAGGTAGCAACCGCCCGGCGTTTCACCGCGTGGATGGAGGAGCAATATGAGGACAGTCGCCCTTTCCGGCGCGAGCGGCAACGTCGGCCGCGTGCTGCGCCCGGCCCTGCTCGCAGCGCCCGGCATCACCCTGCGCTCGGCCGGCGGGACGAGGCCGCTGACGCCGCTTTCCGAGGACGAGGACGTCTGCCACGGCGACCTGCGCGATCCGGCCGTCGTTGACCGGCTGCTCAAGGGCGTGGAGGTGCTGGTCCACATGGCCGGCACCAGCGTCGAGCGGCCGTTGGCGGAGATCGTCGAGAACAACCTGCGCGCGCTTCACGCCGTTTATGAGGGCGCGCGCCGCCACCGCGTGCGCCGGGTCGTGTTCGCGAGTTCCAACCACGCGATCGGCATGCATTCCACCGAGGACCGGCTCGCCCTCAATTGCGACGTGCGCCCGGACGGGTTCTACGGGCTGAGCAAGGCGTGGGGCGAGGCCATGACCCGGATGTACTGGGACAAGCACGGTATCGAGGGCATCTCGGTCCGCATCGGGACCGCCATCGAAAAGCCGACCGAGCCGCGCCACCTCAGCACCTGGCTCGGCCACGACGACTTGGTGCAGCTTGTCCTCCGCTGCATCGAGGCGCCCGCGGCCGGCTACCTGGTGGTTTGGGGCGTGTCCAACAACACGCGGAGCTGGTGGCAGCCGGTCGGCTGCGAGCGCCTGGGCTATCATCCCGTGCAGAACGCGGAGGACTATGCCGCCGAGGTGCTGAGCCGTCCGGACCCGCTCGACGCGGTGGGCCGGCGTTTCCAGGGCGGCAGCTTCGCAACCGCGGACTTCACCCGGCCCGACATCCCGGCAAGGACGTAGCCCGAGTGACACGCAAGGAGCCCGAGGAGCTCCGCAGCCATCGCTGGTACGGGGCAAACGGCCTGCGCTCGCTCGGGCACCGCTCGCGCACGGCGCAGACCGGCTGCCACCGTTTCGACTGGAGCGTGGCGCCCCCGTCACAGACCCCGAGACCCACTGAAACGGAGCAGACCGATGGATATCCCCACCAACACCTTCAAGCGCGCCATCAAGGCGGGGCAAAGGCAGATCGGGCTTTGGAGCAGCCTGTCGAGCCATCTCACGGTCGAGGTGCTGGCGGGAGCGGGCTTCGACTGGCTGCTGCTGGACACCGAGCACGCGCCCAACGACCTGCCCATGGTGCTCAGCCAGCTCCAGGCCACGACCGGCGGCACGGCGCACCCGATCGTCCGTCCCCCCTGGAACGACACGGTGGTGGTGAAGCGCTACCTCGACGCCGGCGTGCAGAGTTTCCTGATTCCCTACGTGCAGGATGCGGCAGAGGCCCGCGCGGCCGTGGCCGCCACCCGCTACCCGCCCCGCGGCGTCCGCGGCTTCGCCTCCGCGTCGCGCGCTTCGCGCTATGGCCGGATCAAGGACTACTACGCCCAGGCGGAGAAGGAGATGTGCGTGCTGGTGCAGGTCGAGACCCGGCACGCGCTGGGCAACCTGGAAGCAATTGCCGCCGTGGACGGCGTAGACGGCGTGTTCATCGGCCCGGGCGACCTGTCCGCCGACATGGGCCATCTCAACCAGCCCGGGCACCCGGAGGTGGTCGCGGCCATAGAGGACGCGATTAGGCGACTCAAGGCCCTCGGCATTGCCCCCGGCATCTTGACCGGCGACGAGGCGCTCGCGCGCCGCTTCGTCGAGCAAGGCTGCCTGTTCACGGCCGTGGGCAGCGACGTCGGCATCCTCGCGCGCGAGTCGGAGCGGCTCGCAGCCCGGTTCAAGGCGTGAGCGCCCCGCTCAGCCTCGCTCCGGGGTAAGCAGGCGGACGTCGTCGCCATGCTGGACGACCCGCTGGCCGCCATCGCTTCGGTCACGGCATGCACGTGGCCTGGCTGATGGGCCCGTTCCCAACGGTCCTGCTACAAGCCGCCACTTGGAGGCTAAACCGGGCGCAGCAGGCCCAAACAGGGTGTACGTCGGGCAAAACTGCCCATTACAGTTAAAGTTTTGGTCGTTCAGACCGGCGAAGCAGCCGATTTCCACCTGAATGGCGGTCATGGAGACTGCCCGGAACAGTCGTTGCGAACAGTTCAAGGTGATCCAGATTTGGGGTACATCGAATATTTTCATATGCTTGCTGCATTACGATTGGCAATGGCGGCTCGTGGCAGCACTATTGGGAGCTGGCTGAAGAGAGCACTCGACCAATGGCGACACCCGACTTTCACCGGTTTTGCAACAACGCTATTTGCAATCAGACCATCCCGACTTGGTTGCGATGAGTGTGAATTCATTCCGCTTGGGCGGGACCGCGGGCTGCGCGCCCAGACTCCAAACGTTCTCGCGAACGGCGTGGCTGCTATAGCCGCAGTCGGCGGCCACCCAGCCGGGCACGCCTTCCCAAGCGCGGCGCGCAGCAACCGCTCGAACAGACGCCGATGCTCCGCCATGGCCAGCCCTGCCGGCCTCTCAACGTTCGCGACCTCAGCTAGGCAGCCCGACTTTGCGGGCTGGATCAACCGCCGCTCAGCGTGGCGCAACGCCGCCAGCAGGATTGCGCTGCCACGGGTTGGCGGGCGGCGGGCGAGGGGGCCGGGCGGCCTGCACCATCATCAGCTCGCCCACGTTCTCCGGCGTGATCAGGCCGAGCAGCTTGCCGTCCGCGTCGGCGACGCCGATGGCGGGGAGCTTGCCGCCTCGCAGCACCCGCAGCGCTTCGTCGAGCGGCTGCCGGTGGTGCATCACCGGGATGTCCCGCCGCATCACGTCCAGCACCGGCGTGTCTGCCCCCTGCTCCCGCAGTGCGCGGATCATGTCCTCCCGCGTCACCACGCCGCGCAGCCGCCCGGCGCCGTCCACCACCGGGAACTCGTGCTGCGAGGTGCGAAGCAGGCTTTCCACCGCGTCCTCGATGGTCGAGCTGGGGGACAGCGCGTCGAAGCGGGTCACGGCGGCGTCGGACGCGATCATGCGCTGCCCGGCTTCCCGCAACTGCACCGCGCTCGCCTCCGACGCGGCGCCCATGTATACGAACAGGGCGATAAAGAGCAGCAGCGGATTGCCGAACAGGCCCAGCAGCCCCAGCCCGAACGCGACGGCCTGCCCGATGCTGGCGGCGATCCGGGTGGCCCGGGTGTAGCCGAGCCTGTAGGCCAGCAGCGCCCGCAACACCCGGCCCCCGTCCATAGGAAACGCCGGGATCAGGTTGAACAGCACCAAGGACACATTCACCCAAAACAGGCGCGCGAGCAGGCCCATCCCTGGGTTCTCGACCGCCAGCCCGTCGCTCGCCGACGGCACCCCGCCGAGTGCCAGGGCGAGCAGCGCGGCGATGGCGACGTTGACCGCCGGGCCGGCCAGCGCCACCACCAGTTCCTCGCCCGGCTTCTCCGGGACGCGCTCAAGCTGGGCCACCCCGCCGATCGGCAGAAGCGTGATATCGGGCGTTTGCACGCCGTAGCGCCGGGCCGCGATCACGTGGCCGAACTCGTGCAGCAGCACGCAGGTGAACAGCAGCGCCATGAACAGCACGCCGGTTGCGGCCGCAGCGGCGCCGCCGCGCAGGTAGTGGGTTCCCCCGATCCAGACCAGAAACAGCAGAAAGGTAAGATGCACACGGATCGTGGTGCCCTTGACCGTGCCGACGGGAAACGACCAACCCATGCTTGCTCTCCCCCATTGCGTCCCGTGTCGCGCGGCGGCAAAAACCGGAACGCATGAACCTCTTGCAACGAGCAAACGTCCCACGCCGGGGGCAGTTGTAGCGTCAGGTTGCGCTCCATGCCGTCATAGGGGCGGCCCCGGCACTTTTTGACGACCCCTGGGCGAACCCGGAACCGTGACCTCGTGAAGCAGCAACGCGTACGGCCGTGATGGGGCATGCGGGTTCGGCACCAAAAGCATCCAAAATCGTCGTTCCGCTGGTCTGAGCAAGAACAACCCGAGACTGGGCAGAGAGACAATCGAGAGCCATCCAAACCGCAGTTCCGATGCGAGGGTAGCCAGCCAGGGCAAGGGTGCAGGCCGGCTGCGAGGGAGGCCGTTGGGCCACGTGGTCTCTACGTAAGCTCGTTGTGGACGCTGCGGCGCCTGTGCTTCGGATCAGATGTTGCGGCGGCAAGCGCCGACCGCGGAGAGAACCGCGACCCGGTTACGGCGACAACAACGGCAGCAAGCAAAGGGCAACTGACAGCGAAGGCGCAATCAGGAAGCGGCCTGCCTCCAGCTTCGCTTGTGGATGCGGCCGCACCGCCCGTGGGCAGCATCTCGCTGCCAAGTTGGCAGCAGGTGTGCGGTTTGCATGCGGCTTTTCAAAACGGCACCGATGGGCGTGCCTTTCCGATCGAGTTGCCCTCCCTATTGGCCCGGCTCCGGCCGGTCGGTGATTGCCTGGTAGACCAGGCTGCGG
>CALMVT010000083.1 GCA_937873175.1 uncultured Acetobacteraceae bacterium
GCCCGGTGACGTGATCCTGACCGGCACGCCCTCCGGAGTCGGGATGGGTCGGAAGCCGCCCGCTTACCTCCGACCCGGCGACGAGGTGGTGGCTGGCGCCGGCCTTCTCGGCCGCCAGGCGCACCGGATCACGGGTCCCGCCTGAGCTGGGCCGTCACCGGCGCTTGCCGGGCAGACTCGTTTCCCAGTTTCACCGCACGTCAGCACAGTCGTGCTCCGCAAGCCACACCGATGCACATGGCACAAGGGGGAGCGCACGCACGTGGATACGCACAAGGTGGATGTCATGCCAAGCCGTCTCCACTCGCGTCCGCCAGCGGCACGATCCGCCTTCTCGATTGAGAGGACCGATCATGCGTCTGTTGTCCATCGTCACCCTGCTCGCCATGGGTTGCGTGTCCGGCATGGCCCGGGCTGAGTTCTCCTTGCAGGCCACACCCTCTTCGCCGCTCCCACGACCGGCCAGCGGTCCCCCTCCGGCCGGCCATCCCCAGGCCCCATCGGAAAAGACGCGCACCGCCGTCGCATCCGGCTTCGGCCATGAAGTGCCGCTCCGGTTCGCCGTGCGCCAGTTGCTGCCGAGGAACTGGCGCGTCCGCTACGGCCAGGGCGTCGATCCTGACCGGCCCGTCAGCTGGGAGGGTGGACGTCCCTGGGACTTCGTGCTGCGCGATGCCGTCAAGCCGCTCGGCCTGCAGGCCTTTGCCGCCCCGGACGAGCCCTACGTCGTGCAGATCACGCGCTGAACCGTGCCGGTGCCGCACTCGCGTCCGCCCACGCTAGACCGGCCCTCGCACAACGGAGGACCTGATGATGCCGGCTTTGGACAAGGCTTCGGTCGAGCAGTGGTTGCGAGCACATGAGCCCGAAGCAGCATCCCGCGCCATCACGGCGGACATCGAGGTGGACGACATGCCGGGCGTGCTGTCCGAGATGATCCGGCTCGGCCACGCGCTCGACCGGGCCGCGGCCCACGACCCGAACAGGCTGGACATCCTGCTGCAGCAGCCGGCGGCGCGATCCGGCATGCGCACGGCGCTCGGGCACGCCAGCCCGGCCCGGCGCGCACGGCTGCTGGATTGGCTTTCCCACGCGCCGCTGCCGAACCGGCACCTCGTGACGGGCGGGCTGCTGGCCGACGAGCCCGGCGTGCCGCCCGAAGCTGACGCCGGGCGCATTGCCCGCGAGAGCCTCCGCCAGCTCAACCGCGGCGCCCTGCTGGCGCGGCTGTTCAGCCCGGAGCGGGTCACACGCCTGCTTTCGATTTGCAGCAACGGAAAGGACGCGCCATGCGACGCTTGATCGCCGCCGTCGTCGCCACGGGGCTGGCGGGAATGCCCGCCGTTGCCTCCGCCCAGGTCGCGAACGGCGCGTCCCAGGGCTGCGCCGCCCTCGCGCAGGCCGGCGTCGATGCCGCGACGGCGCAGATCGCCGCCGAGGACCAGACCATCCAGCCGCCCCAGAGCGTGCGCGGCCTGACCTGCCTCGACGGCTTCTTCAACGGCACCGGCCTCGACGTGCTGGTGAACTTCGCAAACTTCGGCAACCTGATCGGCGCGATCCAGGGCCAGCTCTGCGCCGCCGTCACCAACGCCTGGCGCTCCACGCTCGGCAACGCCCAATGCGGGCTGACGGTGAGCGGCTTCGACCTGGGCTTCGGCGGCCTGGGCGGCGGCAGCTTCTGCCCCCGCCTCAACATCGGCGGCAACGGCTCGCAGTTGGCCAACTTCGGTGTCGGCACGGGAGGGCAGACCGGCTTCTACGTGAACGGCGTGCAGCAGCTCCCCTCCGGCTACCCGCAGCAGTAGGGCCGCCATGCGCAAGCTCAGCCTCCTCGCCGGCACGGCGCTCGGCATCGCGCTCGGCGCCGCCCTGTTCAGCGTGCGGCCCGCCTGGGCGGATTTGCCGGTCATAGACATCGTCACCGACCGGCTGCTGCAGACGCTCAATGACCTGACGACCCAAGCCATCGACCAGGTGCAGACCGCCGTGACCGGGGTGGGCACCACGCTCACCCGGGCGACTGACCAAGTCACCCGCAATCTCCGCGCCACGGTGGCGGCGCAGGAGCAGATCCAGGACGCCACCAACACGGCCATGGCCACCTACCAGCGCAACGTGCGCAACGCCGACATCGTGGCCAACCACGTCGTGACCCCGGCGGCGTGCCTGGCCCTCGACGGCGGCCAGAGCATCTCGGTGGCGGGCCGGCAGGCGGACCAGTTCAGCCGCAACGTGGGCGCGATCACCAACCCCCGCGGCGAAGGCGGACCTGCGACCCCGGCCTGGGAAGGCGCGGGACAGGCGGCGATGGCCAACGTGCAGCAGCACCTGGCGCGCTACTGCTCGGCCGCCGACGTGCAGGCCGGCCTGTGCCCCGCAGTGTCGCCGCTGGAGAACGCCGACCAGCGCGCCGACTCGTTCATCGGCACCCCGACCTACGCCGACCAAGCCACGATCAACGCCGCCAACGACTACATCACCACCCTGCTGCAGCCGGTGCCGCCGGGCGCGCTGCGCGGCGACCCGCGCAAGAGCATGGCCGGGCTGCAGGAGGAGGAGGACCGCCGCCAGTACAACGCCAGCATGTCACTGGCGCGCAAGGTCGCCACCGACATCTTCGCGTCCCACGCCCCCACGGTGCAGCTGACCGCCGAACAGCAGCAGCAGATGCAGGCCGAGGGTCGGCCGCAGTTGCAAACCGCTTCCGCGTCCGATGCGCTCGCGCTGGAGGTCACCCGGCGCTACGGCAGCCAAGCCTGGGCGACGAGCCTGGAGCAGATGCCGAGCGCCCCGGTGATCCTGCGCGAGGTCGCCCGCGAGCAGGCGCTGGGCAACTACATGGCGCTGAAGACCTACCAGCGACTCGACCAAATCGCCGCCATGGCCGCGGCGCAGCTCTCAGCCACCGCGACGACGCGCTTCCAGCAGGCGCGCACTCCCACCATGCCGATCCCGCAGGTCGCCAGCCAATAGGCACGGCCAGCCGGACACGCGGCAATCGTTGGTCATAAACGCAAGCAGAGGAGGCGTCGATGGAAGGACAGACCATGCAGGGGAGAACAGGGCCAGCGACGGCAAGCCCGGTGCAGGTAGAAACGCCGGATGGGCAACCGGGAATGGCCGGGCCGGCACGCGCGCTGATGGCGGTGCTCATGGAGCGATTAGAGCAGGCAGCGCCCTTCGTCTCGGTCAAGGACCCGGCCTTGAAGGACCGCATCGGCTGGCTGGCGGACGAGGCCGCGGCGGCTCCGGCCGCGCTGGACAAGCCCTGGTTCAAGACGCGGGTCAGCTACGTGGTGCAGGACGTGGAACGCCTGAACAACGCGCAGCTCGTCATGGACCCGGCGCTGCGGGCCGAGCTGGACAAGCTGGCGCTGTCCTCGCCCGGGCTGCGCCACGAGCAATTGGCGGCGCTGGTGCGCGAAACCGCCCACCTGCGGCCCGAGGACGGCCCGCTTGCGCAGGACATCCGCCGCCTGGCGCGCTCGGCCGTCACCGGCAGCGTGGACGTTTCCAGCGACGAGGGCCGCAAGCAGGTCGAGCAACTGACCGAGCGCGTCCAAGCGGCCAAGGCCGGCGAGCCCGCGCCCGCGCCTGCGCCCGTGGCGGCCGTGGCTGATCCAGCACTTTCAATCGCGCCAGCACCGAAGGCAGACCCTGCGGCGGCCACGCCGAACCCGGCTCCCGCCGCGGCCCACGCGGAACCAGCAGCGCCAGGGCGATCCGCCGGGCCTCCCGGGCCGAAAGCGTGTCCAAGATCCGTGC
>CALMVT010000084.1 GCA_937873175.1 uncultured Acetobacteraceae bacterium
CCTCCGAGCCGCACTTCTGGATCAATGCCTGACCGAAAATGGCCAAAGTCGAGCTGAGTACCCCAGCGCATAATTTTCCAGGTGGCTGATTCCATGGCGCATCGCACTCGCCTCGGGTCAGCGGTGCAGCAATGGACATGCACTCTTGTCCGCTCCAGGATAGACTTGTTCGGCCTTTAACGTTGCCAAACGCTCGAGAGTGTCGAGCGGATCTCGGACGTCGCGGGCCGGCTTCACCCGCACCACGTACATGTCGTTCATCACACGTCCGTCGAGACGGATCTTTGTGTGGTGCATGAGTACGTCATCCGCCTCGTGGTCGTGTAGCCAGGCCGCGACCTGGTCGTTGTCATCGGTCTGCAGCGCAGCGATAGCTTTGAGGTAGTGCAGCACGGCGCTGTAGGTCATGGCTTGGGTCATGGTGGGCGGGTGGTTCTGATTACGACTGGCAAACCGGCGCGACCAGGCCAGCGCGTCTGCGCTCATGGCCGGGTAGAACGCCGTCGAGAAAACCAGGCCGTCCGCCCCGCCCGGGCCCAGCGCCTCCAGATCGGAGATGTTGACGAGGAGGCCGACGAGCGTCTGAGCGTTCGCCAGCCGAAACTCCTGCGCCTGCTTGAGACTGTTCAAAAGGTCGGTCCCCGCATTGGCGAAGATCACGCCTTTGGCGCCGGACGCGCGGGCTTGTTGCAAGTAGGCGGACATATCGGTGCTGCCGAGTGGGTGCTGGGTGGCGCCGACGACCCGGCCGCCGTGGGCGAGGATCACTTCGGTCGCGTCGGCCTGGAGCGCATGTCCGAACGCGCAATCCACCGTTACGAAAAACCAGCTATCAATGCTCTTTTCGAGCGCCGGCTCGAGACCAGCAATGGCGAGCGCCCTGTTGTTGGCAAAGAACTGCAACGCCGTCGGGGTGCAGGCTTTGCCGATGAATGCCGACGATGTAGCGCCGGTGTTCAAGAACAGCTTGCCGTGCTGCTGCGCCAACATCTGCAGTGCGAGGCCGACAGCGCTGCCGCCGCTGTCGACCACGGCGGAGACCTCCATACGGTCGAACCACTCGGCGACAAAGCCGACGGCGATGTCCGGCTTGTTCTGGGTGTCGCCGGAGACGATCTCAATCGGCCGGCCCAGAACCTGGCCGCCAAAATCCCCCGCAGCCATTCGCGCCGCGATTACCGAACCCGGACCACCAATCGCCGCGTGGACGCCGGACATATCGTTGGCGACACCGATCCGCACCGGCATTTGCGCAAAGGCAGCGTCAGCCACGGATGCCGATAGGAGCGCGGCAGACGCGAGTACGCCGAGCGCGCGGGCTGCCCGGGAACACCTGAAACCCAAGATGGTTCCTCCAATCGGCACTGAACCCTCCTCTCCGGACGACCCACTAACCATCGGTCGGGAGGATCACTCAATGAGGACGATCCGAGTTCTTGCTAAGAGTTGCGAACCGGCGAGGCGATCGCGATCGAGCGGCCCGCCCCCGGCGAGAGCGCAGATCGATCAACCGGAGCGAGGACGATGCCAATCGCATTTGAACTTGGCCTGTTCCGTGTGGACAAGGTGCGGCGGCTTCTGGTGCGTCTCGACCAGACGGGATCAGCACAGCCGATCGCCGTCGGTGAGCGCGCGCTGGACATCCTGTTGATGCTGATCGAGCATGCCGGTCAGGTAGTCTCCAAAACCTGCCTGCTCCGGTCTGTGTGGTCGGGCGCGACGGTCGAGGACAGCAACCTCTCCGTGCAAGTGTCGAACCTCCGCCGGGCAGTGGACCCCGACGCCCCGGCGCCAAACCTGATCAAGACCGTCCATGGCCGTGGTTACTTGCTGGCCGTCCCCGTGCGTGAGGTGGACGCGGCGCCAACTCGGACCGCCATCGTGCGCCCGGGCAAGACCACCATCGCCGTGTTGCCGTTCAGGACCATAAACGGCAACTCGGAGCAGGACGATTTCGTCGATGGATTGACGGAGGACATTACGAGCGCGCTGTCCTCGATGCGATCGCTTTCGGTCGTCGCACGGCATACCGCGTATGCCTACAAAGCCCGTGCGATCGACATCCAGCAGGTTGGCAGGGAACTCAGTGTCCGTTACGTGCTCGAGGGCGGTGTCCGGCAGGCGGGTACCCGGACGCGAGTCACCACCCATCTCGTGGACGTCGCCAGCGGCACTCAGATCTGGTCTGAGCATTTTGACGGCGTACTTCGGGACGACTTCGATCTGCAGGATCGGATTTCGTCGGAGATCGTTCGTGCGCTCGAACTAAGACTTCTTCAGGCTGAAATGGCCAGGGTTCAAAGCGGACCGGCGAAGGAAGACACCGCATACGAGCTTTTTCTCCAAACCTACGGTTTCTTTCACGAGTTGAACGAGTCCTCGTTCGACAGGCGTTGCAGTTGCTCGGCCAGGCGATCGTGGTCGACCCCTCCTATGCTGCATCCTACGGTCTTGCAGCCTGGTGTTGCCGGCTTCTGGTCAACTACGGAAGAAGCGATGATGCTGACATCCGTCGACGTGGCGTAGCGACGGCGAAACTCGCGATCAGCCGTAGTAGAAACGATCCGTTGCCGCTGTATCTGGGCGGGGCGCAAATCGCTCTCCTTGGCGGGGAACATGCCGAAGGGTTGGCGCATATCGAGCGGGCGCTGACCCTGGATGCCAACTCCGCCCGAGCATGGGAGCTTTGCGGCTGGGTAAGCTGCTCGGTTGGCGCGTATGATCGGTCGGCCGAGTGCTTTCAGCAAGCGATGCGACTCAGCCCGTCCGATCAGCTCTCGGCGCTGCCGTACGCGGGCATCGCGTGGCCATATTTCTTCATGGGTCGCTACGACGAGGCGGTCGCCTGGGCCGACAAGGCCTGCCTCGAAATGCCGAGTTCGGCGCTGCCGCTGCGTCCGAAAATCGCTTGTGCAGGAATGGCAGGTCGGATCGAGGTTGTGCAGTAGGCGCGCGAGAGGCTTCAAGAAATGACAGGAGATCTCTCGATCGTCCAATTGATGCGGATCGATGCTTCGCGATCCCAGGCGCAACGGGACGTCGTAGAGACTGCTTTGCGCAAGGCAGGTATAGCCAAGTAGGGCAGCGGCGGAACTCCTAGCGGAAGCTCCGGTGCCCCTTCATCCCTGATCCGAAGCAATAGGTCCGCTATCGGCCAGACCAGGCCGCAGGAAGGTCCTGTCATCACGTTCGCGGCTCTGGAGCAGGCCGGCAAGGATCCATCCTTACTGGCGGTAGGCTGATCGCACAAACCTGACGTCCTTTTCCGCAGACGCTCCAGACCGTGTGAAAAGGGCGTCGCCCATAATGTAAGTAGGAACTTCATCCCTGAGTGCGGCCCAAATGGTCAAATCCTCCACTTCAAACCCGATAGGCCGCGGGGCAACAGAAGATTGTTCCATGTAGAAGCTGAGCGCCGGACTTTTCACACGGTCTAGGTCGGTTGCGGATCAAGGCCCGGCTGCTAGGCAGAACCAACGCGAAGCCCG
>CALMVT010000085.1:0-9902 GCA_937873175.1 uncultured Acetobacteraceae bacterium
CGACGAGGTGATCCAGTTCAGCGAGCCGAAGCGCGGCACCTACAAGAAGCTGATCGTGCGCGATGGCCGATTGGTCGGCGGCATCCTGATGGGCGACATCAGCAAGGCCGCCTACCTGATGCAGGCTTTCGACCGCGATACCCGCCTGCCGGACGAACGGCTGGAACTACTGTTCGACCTCGGCGCGCCGGCGCAGAGCGTGACGTTGGACGAGATGCCGGCCGACGCGCAAGTCTGCAACTGCAACGGCGTGAGCAAGGCCGCCATCGGCGCCTGCGTTTCCGGCGGGGCGCGCAGCGGCAGCGCGGTGATGAAGGCGACCCGCGCCGGCATGGGCTGCGGCTCTTGCAAGGGCCTGGTGAACGAGCTGGTCGAGTGGTTCTGCGGCGGCCAGGCGGAAGAAGACCCGAGCATCCACTACTACGTGCCGGCCATCCCGCTGGCGAAGCCCGAGCTGGTGGCCAAGATTAAGGAGCAGGGCCTGCGCTCCGTGTCCCAGGTCTTCGCGGCGCTGTCGCCCACGGGGGAGGACGCGGCCAGCAAGCCGCCGCTTGCGAGCCTGCTCGCCACGGTCTGGGCCGGCGAGTACGAGGACGAGCGCGACGCCCGCTTCATCAACGACCGGGTGCACGCCAACATCCAGAAGGACGGTACCTTCTCCGTCGTGCCGGAGATGGCCGGCGGCGTCTGCACCCCGGCTGAGCTGATGCGCATCGCGCAGGTCGCGGTGAAGTACAACGTGCCGCTGGTCAAGATGACCGGCGGGCAGCGCATTGACCTGGTGGGCATCGCCAAGGCCGACTTGCCGGGCGTGTGGCAGGATCTCGACATGCCGGCGGGCACCGCCTGGGGCAAGAGCTACCGCACCTGCAAGAGTTGCATCGGCACCGAGTTCTGCCGCTTCGGCCTGGGCGACAGCATGGGGCTGGCGACCAAGATCGAGCGCCGGTTCCGCGGCATCGACAGCCCGGCCAAGATGAAGCTCGCCACCGCCGGCTGCCCGCGCAACTGCTCGGAAGCGATGGTGAAGGACGTGGGCCTCGTTGCCATCGGCGATGACAAGTGGGAAATCTACGTCGGCGGCGCTGCCGGGGCGCATATCCGCAAGGGTGACCTGCTTTGCGTGGTGGAAGGGGAGGACGCGGCCATGCGGATTTCCGGCCGCTTCATGCAGTATTACCGGGAAAACGCGAAGTGGAAGGAGCGCACCTACACCTTCGTCCCGCGCATCGGGCTGGAGCGCATCCGCGCCATCGTGGTGGACGACGCGGACGGCACGGCGGAGGCTTTGGACCAAGCCATGCTCGCCTCCACGGAAGCCGCCTATGATCCCTGGAAAGAGGCCGTGAAGCCGCGCACCGCCAACCAGTTCGCCGACGTGGTGCGGGCCGAGATGGTGGGAGGCGGCGATGACTGAGACGGTGCTGAAACACCGGGTCGGTCCGCTGGGCGCCGTGCCGCGCGGCGAGGGCCGGGTGTTCGAAGTGGGCGGGCAGCGGCTGGCGGTGTTCCGTACCCACGCCGACCAGGTGTTCGCAACGCAGGAGCGCTGCCCGCATCTGGGCGGCCCGCTGGCGGACGGGCTGATCGACGGGGGCACGGTGATCTGCCCGCTGCACGACCGCACGTATGACCTGCGCAGCGGCGACGGGGTGAACACCGAGTGCCGGGTGCAGACCTATCCGGCCTCGGTCGATGCCGAAGGGGCCATCGTCGTGGAGGTGGGCCAGGACTAATCTGTTGCCGGGCGTGGACGGATTCCGCCACGTTCGGTAAGCCTGCGCTTGTCTGAGGATCGGCAGCAAAGCAGGAGCATCCCCATGGCCAACCTTTCAAACGGTCGAGAGCCAAAGGGCATCCTGCGCCGAACCTTGCTGGCCGGAGGCGCTGCCACGGCCGCATCGGCGGCCTTGCCCGCCGCGGCGCAACCGCGCCCGGCGCCGCGCCGATCCGCCCTGGCCTACATCGGCACCTACACTTCGCACGCAGTGCATGGCGCCGCCGGGCACGGCGAGGGCATCGTCCTGGCGCGCCTCGACCTCGCGACCGGGGCGCTGGACATGGTGCGAACCACCCCGGCGCCAAGCCCGTCCTGGATCACCCTCGATCCACGGCGGCGCTTCCTTTACGCCGTCAACGAGGTCGATGATTTCGGCGGCGCCAAGCACGGCTCCGTAACCGCCTACGCCATCGCGCCCGGGAGCGGCGAGTTGGCGGAGATCAACGCCGTGGGTTCGCAGGGGGCCGGCCCGGCGCAGGCCAGCGTGCATCCGTCCGGCCGCTTCGTGCTCGTGTCCAACTACGGCGGCGGCAACGTCGCGGTGCTGCCGGTGCAGCCGAACGGCGGGCTTGGCGACGCCGTGGACGTGCAGGGGAACGAGGGGCCGCCCGGTGCCGGCCGTCCCGCCGACGGCGCGCCCGGCAACTTCTCCATCAGCGACCACGACGGGCCGCACGCGCACATGATTTCGGCCGACCCATCGGGGCGATGGGTGCTGGTCGATGACCTCGGCCTGGACCGCACCTTTGTTTGGCAGTTCGACGGGCAAACCGGCAAGCTCACGGCGGCCGACCCGGCATTCGTCCCGTCCGCCTCTGCGGGTGCCGGGCCGCGGCATTTCGGCTGGCACCCGAACGGGCGCATCTTCTACGACCTTTACGAGGAAGCGTCGCAGTTGGCGGTCTATGACTGGGACCCGCGCACCGCGGCGTTGCGGCTGAAGCAGAAAATCTCGATCCTGCCGCCCGGCTACGCCGGCACCAACTACGCTTCGGAACTGGTCATCGCGCCCAGCGGACGTTTCATCTATGCCGTGAACCGGCTGCACAACAGCATCAGCATCCTTGCGGTCGGCGCCGATGGGCGCGTGCGCTGGATCGGAGACGAATGGACGCGCGGCGACTATCCCCGCAACATCGCGCTCGACCCGACCGGGCGCTTCATGGTCGCCTGCAACCAGCGCAGTGACCAGGTGACGGTGTTCCGCGTCGATCCCGCGAGCGGCAGGCTGACCTTCACCGGCCGCTATGTTCCAGTGGGCAGCCCGTCGATGATCGCGTTCATCTGAGGTCTGTGGGCGGTCGCCTGAGGCATGGACCGCCTGAGAAGCCGAGCAAACGCCCGATCAACCGCGCGGTGATGCGCAGCATGAGTGAGAGAGAGGGCAGAAATTTGGAGCAGCGATAGCAACCGGGATCCAACATTCTCTGACGCTGGAGCCGCAGCAACACCGTGCAGCGCCCAGGACCTCTCGCTCGCGGCACTCTGATGACGGTCGGCTGTTTGTTCAGCATGCGTGAGACCGCGGGACTTCGGCTGGCCTGAACGTGGCGACATGGCATGGTCGTTAAGGATTACCAACCCGAAGCCGTGCCGCCGTCAGTTCCGGGATCATGCCGGCGGGTTCGCTTTGCGCTCCGGTCCGAACCGACTAGACTTGCTGAGCGGCACGTCCCAGCAGCAAATAGGGTCACCGATAGTGCAAATTAGCCAACTCACCTTTATTCCCGTGAGCGCACCCTTGCCAGAGGGTGGTGCCTACGGAATGGCTAAGTCGCTCGCCACCGCACGGCAGAGCACGATCGTAAGGATGGTGCTCGAGAACGGCATCGAAGGCTACGGCGAGGCCTGGGGCATTCCCGGTGTCAACCTGGCCTATCTGCCCCTGCTGCAATCCTACTTGCTCGGGAGCGACGTGCTGGATGTGGAGCAGGTGTTCGCGCAATGCCTCGCGCGCCACTACCACTTCGGCATCCAGGGCCAATTCATGGCCTGCCTCTCCGGCATCGACATTGCTGCGAAGGATGCCGCGGGCAAGCTGCTCGGGGTCCCGGTGCACCGGTTGATCGGGGGCAAGCGCTGGGACCGTGTGCATGTCTATGCCTCTGGCGGCTACATCACCGCGGACCCGGAGCGCGACTTCGAGCCTCAGATCGCGAGCATCGCGGAAGCGGGGCACCAAGCGGTCAAGATCAAGATCGGCCTCTCCCCCGCCTCGGACGAGGCACGGATCCGGCTCGCGCGGCGCATGCTGGGCGAGGCTGTGGACCTGATGGTGGACATCAACGCCAACTACACGGTGGACCTAGCGCGTGAGTCCATCGCCCGCATGGCGCCGTATCGGCCGGGCTGGATCGAGGAGCCGCTGATGCCGCAGGACGTGGCCGGCTACGAGCAGCTGCAGCGCTGGAGTCCGGTCCCGATCGCCACGGGGGAGGCACTCTATGGCGGTCACGACTTCAAGCAGTTGCTCGATCGCCGGGCCGTGGACGTGTTGCAGCCGGACCTGACCCTGTGCGGCGGATTCTGGCAGGGGCGGGTGATCGCGACGTTAGCCGCGCTGCATCATGTTCGCCTTTCTCCGCATGTCTGGGGAAGCGGGATCGGGCTTGCCGCTGCGGTCCACTTCGTCGCCGCTCTGCCCAGCCTGCCGCATGCCGGCAACGTACCGAAGCCGCCGCTGGTGGAATACGATGTCGGCCTGAATCCGCTGCGCGAGGTCATCCTGCGCGAGCCGATCCGGGTGGTGGCTGGAACCATCGCCGTGTCCGACGCGCCCGGCCTTGGCATCGAGATCGACTGGGACGCCGTCGAGCGCCATGCTCTCCACTGACCTCGCGGAAGCAGCGCCGACCCTTCGCATTGACGGCCTGCAGACGTCGTTCCACACCGATTCCGGCATCGTTCGCGCGGTCAGCGACGTCTCGCTCGCGGTTAGACACGGAGAGACACTTGCGGTTGTGGGCGAGTCCGGCTCCGGCAAATCCGTCACCGGGCTGACGGTCATGCGGCTTCTCGGCCGCACCGCGGCGCGGATCGAGTCGGGGCAAGTGCTGCTGCGCGGACGGGATGGACGCGTTGTTGACCTGCTTGCGCTGCCGGAGCGGCAGATGGCCAAGGTCCGCGGGCGCGACGTCGCGATGGTGTTCCAGGATCCGATGTCCAGCCTGAACCCGGTTTTCCCTGTGGGCGAGCAGATCGCCGAAACGATCCGGATCCACCGGGGTGCAAGCCGGGCGGAGGCGCGTCGGGAAGCGGTCGCGCTGCTCGAGCAGGTCGGGATCAGCGACCCGGAGTCTCGCGTGGACGCCTTCCCCCACCAGCTCAGCGGCGGCATGCGGCAGCGTGTGATGATCGCGATTGCCCTAGCCTGCGACCCGCTGCTGCTAATCGCCGACGAGCCGACTACCGCCCTCGACGTGACGATCCAGGCGCAGATCGTCGCCCTGCTCCGCAGGCTGCAGCTCGAGCGCGCCATGGCGATGATCTTCGTCACCCACGACCTGAAGCTAGTGGAGGAGATCGCCGACCAGGTCGCTGTGATGTACGCGGGTCAAGTGGTCGAGCAAGGGCCGACGGCGGAGGTGCTGGCGCGACCCCTGCATCCTTATACCAAGGCCTTGCTGGACTGCGTGCCGCATGGCCGGGCCGCCGGGCGCATGCGACCAATCCCGGGCGCGCTGCCCAACCCTCTCGCGCCGCCGCAAGGCTGCCGCTTCCATCCGCGCTGCCCACACGCCATGCCGGCCTGCGTGGCCGCTGTCCCGGCACTGGAGCAAGCAGCGCTCGACCGGGTGGTGCGCTGCATCCGCTGGCGCGAGGTCGCGTGACCCCGCTGGTGCAGGCCGAGGACCTGACCAAGGACTTCGCCAACGGAAGCCGAGCCTTACGGGCTGTTGACGCAGTCTCGCTCGAGGTCGGCGCGGGCCAGGTGCTGGGGGTGGTCGGCGAGTCCGGCTCGGGCAAGTCCACGCTGGGCCGGCTGCTGCTGCGCTTGCTTGAGCCAAGTGCAGGGATTACGCGAATCGACGGGCAGGATCTCGCCGCCTTGCGGCCGCGCGCGCTGCGCCGGTTCCGGCGGAACATGCAGATGGTCTTCCAGGACCCGTTCGCGAGCCTGAACGCCCGCATGACCGTCGGGGACGCATTGGCCGAACCGCTGCGCCTGCACCGCGGCCTGCGCGGCCCCGCGCTGAAAGAGGCCTCCGGCGCCTTGCTGGAGCAGGTCGGGCTTACCCGCGAGCACCTGCACCGCTACCCGCGCGCCTTCTCCGGGGGGCAGCGGCAGCGCGTGGCCATCGCTCGCGCGTTGGCCAGCCAACCCCGGTTCATCGTGGCGGACGAGCCGGTTTCGGCGCTCGATGTCTCAATTCAGGCCGAGGTGGTCAACCTTCTGCAGGACTTGCAGCGGTCGCTGGGGTTAGCCTTGCTGTTAATCAGCCACGATCTTTCCATTGTGGAGATGGTGGCGGACCGAGTGATGGTGCTCTATCTCGGCCGGGTTATGGAAACGGCCGACACGGAGGCGTTGTTCGCGCGGCCCTCCCACCCCTACACGGCGGCGCTGATGCAGGCGGCCCCGGGCGCGCGGCGGAGGGAGTCGCGGCTCGTACTGTCCGGGGAGGTTCCAAGCCCGCTCGACCCACCCAGTGGCTGCGTGTTCCGCACACGTTGTCCGTTCGCCGTCGCGGACTGCGCAGCGGCCCGGCCCGTGCTCCGCCCGGTCGGGCCTGGACACCTGAAAGCCTGCATTCGTGACGGCCTGCCGCTTTGAGCCGTGTGCTGGTCATCGGCGGCAGCGGCTTTGTCGGATCGCACGTGGTGCGCGCGCTGGTTTCGGAAGACTTACGCCCGATGCTGTTCGGGCCGCCGATGGAAGGTGACCGCTTGGCCGATTTGGCCGGGCGGTTCGACGTAACGGAGGGCTCGATCCTGTCCCGGGACGCGCTGCGCGATGTGCTGCGGGCCAGCGCGGCGGAGGCGGTCGTCAGTTGCGCGGCGTTCGGCTCGGGGCGGCTCGGTCTGATGCGCTCGGGCGAGGCGGAGGCGGATGTCGCGCTCGAGGTGAACGTGGCCGGCCTGAACCGGCTTCTGGATGCGGCGCGGGACGCCGGGGTGCGGCGGGTCGTCTGGACCAGTTCCACCGTGGTTTACGGTCCTTCCGACGGTTACCCCGGGCAGCCGGTCAGCGAGGACGCCCCGGTCGGCCCTGTGACCTTCTATGGCCTGACTAAGGCGATGGCCGAGCAGGCCTCTCTCCATCATCGGCAGCGGCACGGGCTGGATACCGTGGCGCTGCGGCTGCCGCTCGTGCTCGGCCCCGGGCTTTGGTACGAGGGCGCGGCCGCTGCACTCGCGAGGCTGTTCCGTGCGCCCGCGCCGGCCCGCTTGGCGTTCCACGACGAGCCGATCGACCTTATCCATGCGGCAGATGTCGGCCGTGCGGTTCTGACGTTGCTGCATCATGACGGCAAGCTGGCGCACGTTTACAATCTGGAGGGGTTCCGCTGTCGCGCGAGCGACCTGCTGCGCGCGATCGCTGCGCGGCGACCGGGCGACCCGATCAGCTTCGACCCGGTGGCGCCTGCCATGTTGTTTCCGCTCGTGTCCGGCGCGCACCTGCGTGCGGACACCGGCTTTGTCCCGACTTATGATCTGGCGGGATTCGTGGATGCCATGCTGGAGGGATTGGGATGAGCGTCGCGGAACGGCTGGGGCAGCTTGGGATCACGCTGCCGGAAGCGGCGCAGCCGGCGTATAACTACGTTCCGGTCACGCTCCACCGGGGCGTGGCCTATGTCGCGGGCCAGATGCCGAAGGTGGACGGCGAGGTGCGGGTGTTCGGTAAAGCCGGGGCAGAGGTGGACCTGGCTACCGCGCAGGAGCAGGCGCGGGTTTGCATCTTGCAAGGGCTGGCCTGCCTCGAAGCAACGCTGGGCACACTCGAGCGGGTGGAGCAGGTCTTGCGCGTGAATGGCTATGTCGCCTCGGCCCCGGGCTTCAACGACCAGCCGCACGTGCTGGATGCCGCTTCGAAGCTGCTGGTGCAGGTGTTCGGGGGCGCCGGGCGTCATGCCCGCAGCGCGATCGGCGTGGCGGAGTTGCCGCGGAACGCCGTGGTCGAGATCGACCTCACGGTAGCCTATCAGGACTGAAGCGGCCTCGCGCGAGTAGGCGAGTGAGTTGAAGAACTAAATAGGTTCCAGCCAAACTGGAACCGGTCTAGCCGGGACCAGGGAGATACACGATGGATATGATGATGGGGCGGCGTACAGCGCTGATGGTGCTCGGCTTCGCGGTGACGCCGTTCGCGGCTGAAGCGACCGAGTTTTACGGGCTGGCACCGGCGGAGGCGAAGCGTGGGGGAACGCTAACGATGGGCTCCCTCGTCGAGCCGCCGGGCCTCGATCCGTTCCACGTGGCCGCCGAGGCGCGCATCCGGGTCACGGTGCTGATGTATCAGGGCCTGTTCTACGAGTCGCCGAACGGCGACGCTCTGCCCTTGCTGGCCGAGAGCTACCAGGTCAGTCCAGACAGCCTGGTCTACACGATGAAGCTGCGCCAGGGAGTGAAATTCCACACCGGTCAGCGCATGACCGCCAAGGACGTCGCCTACAGCTACAACTACATCCGCGACCCCAAGAATGGCTCGCCTGGCGCTGCCGACTTTACCATGATCAAGGCGGTGGACGCGCTCGACGATGGCACGGTGCGGTTCACCCTTTCCGAGCCCAACGGCTCCTTGGCGATGACGCTCGGCAACAAATTTGGCGGAGTCGTCCCCGCCGGGTATTTCGATGCGCCGGACGCAGTGCAGAAGCTCTCGCAGGCCAGCGTCGGCACCGGCCCGTTCAAGCTTGGCGAGTTCAAGCCGAACAGCAACCTCCTCCTGGTCCGCCACGCGGAGTATTGGGAGGAAGGGGCACCCTATCTGGACCAGGTCAATTTCGTCTTCGTCCCGAGCAGCGCGAACCTGCTCGTCAGCCTCCGCAACAAGCGTGTGGACCTCGCTGCCCTGAACCGGCCGCAGGACATCAAGCAGATGGAGGGCGTAGCCGGGGTCAAGGTTGAGCGCTGGCCGTCGCTGAACCAGAAGGCGATCGACCTCGGCCTGGAATACGCACCACTGACGGACACCCGCGTGCGCCAGGCAATCATGCTTGCGGTGGACAAGGACGAGCTGCTGCGCGCCTCTATCGGCGGTTTGGGAAAGGTGATCGGCACCATGCCGGCCGCCATGCAGGACCGTTGGGGACTACCGCTCGAGCAGGTGCCAAACCAGAAGCCGGACCTCGCCCATGCTCGGACGTTGCTGGCGGAGGCGGGCCATCCAAGCGGGCTCGACGTGACGCTAACCACCATCGTCGGCTACGACTGGATGGACCCGGCGGCCGTCGCGCTGCGCGAGCAGCTTGCTAGGGTCGGCATTCGGCTGGTGATTCAGCGAGTTGAGCTCGGGGTCTGGGCTAAGAACTTTCAGTCCAAGCAGATGGGCTTTACCTTCAACGACTGGGCGTCCCAGCCCGACCCGAACCTGCTGTTCTACCGACACTTCCACATGGCGCCGGGCGGCGCCGACTTCCGCAACTGGAAGGACGAGCGCGCTAGCAAGCTGCTCGACGAGGGGCGCGCCGAAAGCGATCTGGCCAAGCGCAAGGCCACTTACCTCGATTTCCAGAAGGAGCTCGCGACCTCCGTGCCGACCATCATGCTGTTTAGCGCCGACCATCTGACCGTCCGCGGCGACCGCGTGCGTAACTACGTGCAGCATCCCACCGGCTGGTACTACGGCCTGGCGCGGACCTGGCTGGCTGCATAGCGCCGCGATGGCGGCCCACCTCGCGCGCAGGCTTGCGGCCTCGTTGCTGACCGCGTTGATCGCGTCGCTCGTGGTGTTCCTGCTGATTCGCAGCGTGCCGGGCGACGTGGTCGGACAGATGCTCGGGCAAAGCAGCGACCCGGCGGCGGCAGCGGCGCTACGCGAGTTCTTCGGCCTCGACCAGCCGGCGTGGCAGCAGTACCTGGCCTGGCTCGGCCGGCTGCTGACCGGCGACCTTGGCACGAGCTGGACGCAGGGCAAGCGCGTCTCGGCGCTGATCGGCGACGCCCTGCTGGTCACGCT
>CALMVT010000085.1:10002-17891 GCA_937873175.1 uncultured Acetobacteraceae bacterium
AGCCTCGCCCTGCTGCAGGCCGCGGCGTACGGCCAGTTCGTGCGACAGAGCGTGGTCTCGGCCTACCACCAGGAATACGTCCGCACGGCCATTGCTAAGGGCGTGCCGCTTCGGCTCGTGTTCTTCAAACACGTGCTGCGCAACATCGCGATCCCGCTCGTCACTTTCATGGGCCTGATCCTGATCCAGATCCTGGGCGGCGCAGTGATCATCGAGAGCCTGTTCGCCCTGCCCGGGCTGGGGCGGCTGCTGCTCTCGGCCATCCAGAACCGGGACTATCCGGTGCTGCAGGGCGCGCTGGTGCTGGTGGTCGGCATCGCGCTGCTGGTCAACCTCGGCGTCGATCTATTGTACCAGGTGATCGACCCTCGCGTGCGGCGCGCGTAGCAGATGGGTCCGTTTCTCCGCCGCTTGCGCCGGCAGCCCGACCTGGCGCTCGGTCTGCTGCTGATGCTGTTCCTGGCGGTAGTGGTCGCCGCGCCGGGCCTGTTTGCCAGCCAGTCGCCGCTGGTCCTCAATGTGGACCAGTCGCTCGAAGCTCCATCCACCGCGCATCCATTCGGAACCGACGATGTGGGGCGGGACGTGCTGGCCCGGGTGGCGTTCGGCGCGCGCACGACGCTCTCGATCTGCGCCGGAGCGCTGCTGATGTCGGCGGCGCTCGGGGGCTCGCTCGGGCTGCTGTGCGGATTCCTGGGTGGCTGGGTGGACATGGCGCTCAGCCGCCTGGTGGACGTGGTGCTCAGCTTCCCGCCGATCATCCTGGGCGTCATGGTCACCGGCATCCTCGGCCCGGAGACGGCAAACCTCGTCTTCGCTCTGGCTGTCGTCTACCTGCCCGTGTTCTTCCGCATCGCCCGCTCCGGCGCAATGGCCGAGGCCGGGCTGACTTATGTGGAGGCAGCGCGCAGCATCGGCTTGTCCGAAGGCACAATCCTAGCGCGGCACGTGGGGCGAAACGTGCTGCCACTGGTGCTAGTGCAGTATGTCGTGCTGTTCCCGCTGGTGCTGCAGATCCAGGCCGCGCTCGGCTTCCTCGGTCTGGGCGTGCAGCCGCCCACGCCCGATTGGGGCGCGATCTTGCAGCAAGGCAAGGACTACGTGCAGCTCGCGCCGTGGATGTCCGCCTTTCCCGGGCTTGCCGTGCTGATTACCTCCCTGGCCCTGATCCTGGTTGGCCGCGCGCTGCAGCGCGGCCTCGACCGCCGCTGACCGGAGACGAAAGATGCTGAGCCCCGAAGAGCACGAGCTGCACTACAACCCCCAGCGTGCCGTCCCTAACTTCGCGGAGTACCGAGCCCAGCGCGACCCCGACAACGTTCGCGCACGCGCCACGCTACGCCTTCATGAGAGCGTCGCATATGGCGAGCAACGTCTGCGTACGCTCGACATCTATCCGGCGGACAGCCAGTCCCCGGCACCTGTGCATATCTTCTTCCATGGCGGCTACTGGCGCGCGCAGGACAAGGAGAATTTCGCCTTCATCGCTGCCCCGCTCGTCATGCGCGGGATCACCGCTGTGATCGCGAACTACGAACTCTGCCCCGAGGCGACTCTCGACGCGGTTGCCGACTCCGCGTTGCAGGCCGTTGCCTTCGTGCGCCGCTCGATTGCCGATTACGGCGGCGATCCCGGCCGGGTGAGCCTGTCCGGTCACTCCGCCGGGGCCCATTTGGTGGCCGAGGTGCTGGCTGCGGACTGGACATCTGGGGGCGCCGATCCTGGCTTCTTGCGCGGCGCAATCATGGTGAGCGGCATCTTCGACCCGGCGCCGGCGGAGCTCACGACCGTCAACGCCCAGCTCAACCTGACCCCGGAGCTCATCGCCCGGCGCAACGTGGAACGGCGCGAGCCACTTGTGCACTGCCCCATATGGCTGTTCGCGGGCGGGCGGGAACCGTGGCGCTGGATCGAGCAGACCTTCCGCTACTCGAGCCATCTGCGGCGGCATGGCGGCGATCCCGAAGTGCACGTGCTGCCCGGCTGCCACCATTTCGACATCGTGGGCCAGTTCGCAGACCCGGCGAGCCCGATCGGCCGGGCCATACTCGCCGCTGCCGGCCTTTGAGGAAACCACGAACATGATTCGCTGGCGCATCTCCGTCTATGACGCGGCCTTGGCAGAGGCTGATCTCGATCTACCCGACGGTCCCACCCGGTTCATCTACGCCGTAGATGGGGGCGCCACGCTGCTCGACGAGGCCGGACCGACACACCTCGACGCGGATTCGGGTCGGTTCGTCCGCGGGCGCGTGCATCTCTCCGGGCGGGGCATGGTCTGGATCTTCGAGACCGGCGCCCACGGGCCACTCCTCGCCAAGCCAGGCATCTCCCTGGTGCTCTCCAACCCGATTTCGATCGAGGCGCCAGGTCCGCGGCTGCTTCGCGCCGATCGCGTCGAATCGCAATCAGGGAGCGCCACCCCACGTCACGGGCACCGAGGTCCGGGGATCCGCCGTCTGCTCTACGGCCGGATCCTGGGCGAGATCGGAGATACTTTCGAGCGGATCGAGCCCGGCCATGCCTGGTTCGAAACGGGGACCGACCCGGTGGTCGGCACGAACGTCCACACCAGCAACAGCGCGTTCGTCCGGGTTATGGTGCTGCCGCCCGAGTTGCAAGGCGGCAAGACCTCGTTTGTAGCCGCCGATGCCGCGGAAGCCGCCAAACCGCGCGCAATCCAGAATCGGATCTTTCAGGAAATTCTCATTGAGTGCCCATGAGTGCTGTCCAGCCTCGTGAAATGTCACCTGCAGAATGTTAGTGCAGCACGGCAGCTTGCAGCTGATGTGACCCAGTAGGACCAAGATCGCCCGGCGGCGTCACTACAATCGACATGACGACCTCTGGTGTGGGTGGCCCATAACCCGGCAACAGGCCGCCCAGGAGCGCTGACCGCCTTATGCTGACCGGCTAGACGCGGTCTAACGCTTCGAGCTGAGCTCGATGAGTTCGCTCGTGCTGTTCTCGACAGCCTGCCGGGAGTAGAGCAGGGGCACGTAATCGCCCGCGGCCCAGAGCGACGCCAGGTCCCGATAGTGCGGGCTGAACGGATCCCCGGACTGGCCCGGCGTGTTGATTGTGCGGCTGGCGTCCCAGTTGCCGACGTCCAGCACCATGCGGAACGAGGCGCCAGAGGTGACCGTGAAATCCGAGGGGCGATACGTCGCCGCGCGCGGCACGTTGCCGCCGCCGCCCATCGCAAGCGGACCCACGCGCATCTGCGCGCGCATCGCGGGCTCCGCGAGCGGTTCCAGTGCATGGTCGAACTGCGCGTGGTGCAGCTTGCCCCAGGCCCATCGCGCCGGATCGTCGCCGAGTGCTTTGCTGACCTCCACGACCGCGGCGCCGAGGCTGTCCAGCAGCACCTTGTCCCGTGCGGGTCCCGCGTCCTTGCCGAAGGACTGGTCCGGATGCTCCAGCAGGTCCACCACGGCTGTGATACTCGTTTGCGTTAGGTTCGGCTGCGCGGGGGCCGGCGCTGTCGCGGCAACCAGCGCCGGGCCGAGATGCTTGCTGATCCAGACCTCGAACACCGCGGCCGCGGCGCTGTCCACACTATCCCTTGCGTCCCAGGGCTTGAGCAGCCTCAGGCCTTTCTGCGCGCTGGCGTCTTGGGACTCGAGCGGCTGCAGCAAGGTGACCAAACGTCGGCCCAGCATCGAGGTGTCGTCGTTCTGTAAGTTCATGGAGCCCGCGAGCGTCAGCTTCGGCTCGGACTGCAGCACCTCGGTGATGCGCTGCGAGCGGGCGGGATCGGCCCAGTTGTCGAAGCCGATCCTGCGCTCCCCGATCGGGTAGTCCGGCGGCAGGTTCATCTGGTTCGCCGTGGCGAGAAAGCCCTGCGGCGGGTTATAGGCCGCCGGCAACTCGGAGAGCGGGATGAAACCCTGCCACTCGTAGCGCCCGTCGCCGGGCACGGGCAGCAGCCCGTCGTAGGAAAGGCGGCGGGGCGCCATGCCGGCCGGGACCCAGCCGATATTGCCGCTTGTGTCGGCATAGACCTGGTTCTCAGAAGGCGCCCCCCACCGTTCCATAGCGGCGAGGAACCCTTTCCAGTCCTGCGCTGTCATGTAGTCGGACGAGCCGAAATAGGCGGAGGTTCCCGGCTCGAACCACACGGAGCGCATCGCGAAGGCTCGGTGGCCCGCGGTGTCCACCGCCAGCACCGGGCCGTGCCGCGTAAACTGCATCTCGACTTCGCGCGGTGCCTCGCCCCTGACCTCGACGAGTTCACGGATCGTCCGCATGTCCTCCCAGCCGCCTCCATACCGATACTGGCCGGGGTTGTCGGGATTGAGCTCGTAAACGTAGAGGTCCTCCTGGTCGATGCCGAAGATCGTCAGCCCGAAGGCGATCCGCTCGTTGTGGCCGATGGAGATGCCGGGCAGCGCCGGCTCGCCGGCTCCGATTACGTTCAGGCCCGGCGCGTTGAGCTGCACGATGTAGCGTAGCGAGGGCACACCGTGATCGCGGTGCGGGTCGTTGGCGAGAATAGGCCGGCCCGTCGCCGTGCGCGTGCCCGCGACGACCCAGTTATTGGAGCCGATGGCCTCGACGTTGCCGACGCCCTGGGCGAGGAAGCGGTCCGCATCGAACAACGCGGCCCGGCGTGGCGTGGCCGGGGCGGCGAAGGTCACGGTGCGCGTGGCAAGGTTGTAGTCCCGCAGCACATCCTTTGGAATGGCACAGGGATCGAGCCCGTCCGGCACCCTGGTCTGCCAGGGCGGGTCGAGTTTCGCGATCAGGCGGGCCGCGTCCAAGCCGCCCGCGCAAACGGCCTGGGCGCGCAGGACCTCGGTCATGACGTTGCGCGTCAGTCCATGGCTGCGGATGCGGACGACGTCCTCGACAGCCCACAGGTCAGGCTGGATCCCGGCGACCCCGAACTCTGGTGGCAACCTCTGCGTCCCGTTCCGGGTCTCCTGCACGAAGGCGTTGATGCCCTGCACAAAGGTCTCGGCATAGGTGCGCGCATTGGGCCCATAGGCCGCCCACTCCTTTTCCATGTCGCCGCGGTAGAGGAACATCCGTGCGGCGCGGTCCTGTGCTGCGTAGTCCGGTCCAAAGTCCCTGGCGAGCAAGCCGAGCCCACGCTTGCGCCAGAGATCGATCTGCCAGAGCCTGTCCCGCGCAGCGTTGTAGCCTTGCAGGAAAAAAAGGTCATGCGCGCTCGCGGCGTAGATGTGTGGGATGCCCCAGAAATCCACCAATATCTGCGCGCTTGCCTCCAGGCCGCTGACCTGATGCGACGTTCTCCGCACCGAGCTGGACATGTCCGCGAGCGCTGGCGCCGTCAGAATGGCGAGCAACGCTCCCGCCAATGCGGGCAAGCGCAGTTTGAAACTGTATCGCCGGGCCATCGGTTCCTCCCACTTCAATTCTACATGCATGGAAGGCCCCGCTTGCAAGGCTCGAAAGAAATCGTTGCGCCGAAGGCGCAGGTCGGCTGCATGGATGCTGTAAAATCCTCAGCACGGCATCCTTCAAGACGAGGAACAGGGAGCTTGCTCCTGCCTGATTGAGGGCCTCGGCTCCGTCGTCAGTGGTGAGAAAACATCGTATTCCCGGGCACATCGAGCTCGGCCTTAAGAATGGTGGCCGAGGCAGACTCGGTGATGAACAGCGTCTTGTTCTCCGGCCCGCCAAATGCACAATTTGTGGTGTGCAGCGCCGCACAGGAGCGTATCCGGTACACGGGCTCACCGAGCCGGTCCACCACCCAAACGCATCCCATGCCGACATGCGCAATGGCCAACCGGCCCTCGGCATCTATCGCCATTCCGTCTGGCCCGCCCCAGCCGCCGGAAAGCTGGACAAACAGCCCAACCTTCGCGACCCCGCCATTACGCGCCAGCGGCACCCGCCAGATGCAGTTGCCACGGGTGACGGCCAGATAAACCATCGTCTCTTCAAGGTTCATCACCAGACCGTTCGGGCTCGGCACGTTGCTCAACAGGCACTCCACTTGCCCGGCAGCGGTGACGCGAAACAACCGACCGGTCGGATCATGCAGTCCGGTCAGCCCTTGGTCGGTGAAGTAGAGATCTCCATTGCGAGCAAAGAACAGGTCGTTCACTGCTTTGAACCGCTCGAGGTTGGCGCGGACCAGATAGGGCGTAACCCGGCCGTTGACAGGGTCGAGCAGCATGATGCCATGCTTGTGGTCGGCGATATAAATTCGCCCGTCTTGATGGATCTTCAATCCGTTCGGCCAGCCATCGTATTCCGCGGCTACGGAGAACTCGCCTCCTGGCGTGACGCGCAGAATACGCCCGTTCGGAAGATCCACGCACCAAAGCGTGCCCTCGCGATCGAAGGACGGACCTTCCAACAGCGACTTTGCCGGTCCTCCGGCGGGCTGGCCGAGCACCCATTCATGGTCAGGGGCGGCAGTCTGCATCGTCTCGGGATAGCGGGCGAAGACCGTTGTCCCGAGGTTCGCTGGCGGGGCAAAGAACATGACGCTCACCCTGTCCGAAGTTCGGTGTCAATGGGGCTGCGCGTCATGGTCAGCGAAACGGTGGCGCCGGTCAGCAGCAGCAGCCCAGCTATAAGAAAAGCGGCGTCAAAGGTGCCGGTGCCGGCGATCACGTAGCCGGTCACAATCGGCGCGAGGATCCCAAAGATATTTCCTCCTGCGATCAGTATTCCCATGGCCTTTCCTGAGTCCTGCGCCGAGCGCAGCAAGTCGTTGGTCAGGGCGATGTTGAGCGAGACCGCAGTCGATATGCCCGTCAGGGACACTGCGATCAGCAGCAAGATTGCCCAGATATTGTCGACAAAGGGTGTGAGCAGGATCACCGCCGAGCTCAGCATCATCGCAACCACCATCCGCCGACGCTGCCCACTCTGCACCCCCGATTCTTCCAGCATCCGGTCACTGACGCGTCCAAGCAGGATGCCCAACACCACGGAAATCAGGTAGGGCAGGGCGCTGTAGATCCCGGTCTTCAGGATGGACAGGTCCTTGCTGGTTTGTAGATAGCTCGGCAGCCAGGTGAGAAACAAATACTGGGTGTAAACCGCGCAGCCCTATGTGAGAGCGAGTCCCCACATACTCCGCTGCCGCAGCAGCGCGAGCACGCCGGAGGCGCCACCACTTTGATCCAGCGCGGCGCTGCCGGCGTCGCGTTCGGTCACGATCTGAGCGCGTTCCTCAGCGCCAAGGAATCGTGCATCTTCCGGACGACGAAACCAGATCAGCCAAGCGGCGAGCCACACGAAGCCCACCGAGCCGGCGGCGAAGAACGTTGAGCGCCAGCCCGCGACGCTTATCAGCCACCCAGCAATCAACGACCCAAAAGCCGGGCCGAAGTAAGCGCCGCTGTTGAACACTGCCGTCGCAAAGCCGCGCTCTCCCCGCGGCACCCATTCTCGGATCACGCGCCCGCCTGCTGGATAGGTGGTGGACTCGCCCACGCCCATGGCGAGTCGCATTGCGAACAGCGTTGCATAGCTCCAGGCCCCACCCGTCAGAATGGTGGCAGCGGACCAAAGTGCCATTCCAGCGGCGTTGACCGCCCGGGTGCCAAGCCGATCGACAACCACGCCCATCGGGATCAGGCAAATCAGATAGGTGTAGAGGAAGGCCGAAAACAAATAGCCTTTCTGGACGGTGTCGATGTGGAACTCGTCCGACGACGGCACGATCGCGACGGAAAGCACGACGCGGTCCATGTAATTTATGGTTGAGAGAAAGAAGAGCAGGACATAGACCCACGTTCGGCCGTTCGGCATCTGCTCCACTCCCCCAACGCCCGAATAATCTGGATGCTTCCGCGTTGCGCCTTGGCGTTGTTCGGACAATCAGCAGCACGTCGAGAGCACCCCCACTCGGCCGGAGGCGGCCTTGGTTGGGCCGGTCACATCACGTAGCGCCCGCCATC
>CALMVT010000086.1 GCA_937873175.1 uncultured Acetobacteraceae bacterium
CGATGTCGCCCCCCTTCCGCCCGAAGTGGCGGGTAACCTCAAGCAGGAATACCCCAGAGAGGCAACCGCGCGAGACACTTTTCACGTCTCGTATGGATTGTTACGGTCGTTCTGGGGCCTCAGTGGGAGCAAGTCTAGAACCTACCAAGACGGATTTCGCCTCTATGACCCTCTGGACTCACGGTGTTGCAACCGGTTCTGGCAAGCCAGCCCGTGTTACCTTGCGGCTCACAGCAGCGATGTTGGGTGAGGCCACGTCATCCACAAAGAGCATGCATCGAAATGAAAGGCTGAGTTTCCAAAGGCATCAACAAGATGGTGCGCTGCGCCTGTTGCAAACTACTGATCGGCACTTTTGGCACGGAAATTACGACAAGGCCCTCGTGGCCGCAAAAGCCGGAGCGCGGGTGCGATCCCCGTGCCATGCGCTCGACGGCAGCACGCATGCCGGAGCGCTACTGCCCTGACGCCATAGGCTCGGCCTCGCCGGGGTGCGTCCATTCCCTTTCCAGCAACTGCCGCAACACGCTGCTCCGCTCCTTGGCTTCGTGCAACGCCGCCTCCCATTGCCCTGTGACGCCGGCATCGCCAGCGCTTCGGGCCTGGTCCGCCATTTGCCGGCACAGCTCGCCGCGCTCGCTGAGCGAGCGCAGCGCCGCGGCCACGGTCCATTCCAGCGCCGCAAACTGCGCCGCCACCATCACCTCGGCTGTGTAAACGTGGCCGATGTGGCAGCGGAACTGGATCAGGGTCCCAAGCTCGCTCCGGCGCAAGGCGCCGCCACAATCCGGGCAGGTGAGCGCGACAGGTTCGTCAAACGTGTATTCGGCCGCCATCTTGTCACTCCTCTCCTATCCGGGCCATGGCACCGAGGCTTCCTCCAACAGCAAACTCCGCAAGGAGGGCCGCGATCTCCGAAAGCGGCAAGCAGTGGTCAACCACGACGTGCTTCAATGCGCTCCGCGGCATGTCCGGGCTGGCCGCGTCATTTGGATCCTGAACAACCGCAACGCCACCGCGCCGCTTGATCTCGAACAGCCCTGCCGTGCCGTCGTTCAATCCGCCGGTCAGGACAACGCCGACCACGCCGGAGCCGTAGGCCTGGGCGGCGCTGCGGAACAACGGATCGATTGCGGGACGCACCCAGTTCTCGCGCGGCCCCCGGGTCAGGTGCACGCGCCCAGGCTCGACCAGGAGATGATGGTCCGGAGGGGCTACGTAGATGTGGCCGGGACGGATCGGGTCGCCATTCCCGGGGTGTCTTGCCGGCAACGGCCCCTTCTGGTTCAGCAGCCATGGCAGCACGCTCCTGTGCGCGCCGATGTGCAGCACGACAAGAACGGCCGCAGCGAAGTCTGGCGGCAGCGCGGCGGCTAGGAAGCGGATGGCTTCCACCCCGCCTGCCGACGCGCCGATCACAACGATGCCTGGCGCCCTGCCCATCATTCCTTAACGGCACGGCGTCCAATGGTTGCGATGAGAAGATCGCCGCTCCCGCTGCAAGCGACCAACCATCGCCAAGACAACTTGGAACCACCACAGGTCTGTGTGAGGTTTTGGCTCGAATCGTCGTCATGACCCGAGCGGCGATCCGGCCACGCGGGCGAAAACTGGCGCATCGGGTGTCGTCGAATGTGGACCGTCGCCGCTTTCAGCTCCCGGCGGGATGGTGCGATGGCAGCGCGCGCCCAAGGGTACGGATGAGGTCGCGCCCGCTTGTCGGCTTCTCACAGCGCGGCAGGTGGGCATAGGCTTGGGGGAGTGCGCTCGCGTCGTAGCCGGTCGCGAGCACCACCGGCACGCCGCGCGCGAGCAGCGCGTCCACGACCGGCCAAATGGCCTTGCCGCGCAGGCTCACGTCCAGCAGCGCGGCATCCAGGCGGCCCTCGGCCGCGGCGAGGCGGAGAGCCTCGGCGACCGTCGCCACGGGTCCGAGCACCTCGGCGCCCGCCCCCGCCAACACCGCGGCCACCTCCTCGGCAATGACATACTCGTCCTCCGCCACCAGGACGCGTCCCGCAAGGGTGGCCAGTGTCGCTGCCTCGGTCATGCCTGTGTCTCCTCTCCGCTGCTCCTGAACGCGCCGGTCGGCAGGGAGATGCGGCATCGCACGCCGTCGGGCGTGAACTCCAGCGCCGTTTCCGCCCGCAGCTGGTAAGGCAACGCCCGGGTAATGAGCTCGCTGCCGTAGCCCCGGCGCGCCGGCGGCCCGCCGCCCGGCATGGCGACCCCGCTTTCCCGCCACTCGATCACAAGCCAGGGTCCGGCGTCGTCGCCCCTTTCCAGGCGCCACGTGACCGAGAGCCGGCCCGCGGCTTGGGCCAGCGCGCCATACTTGACCGCGTTGGTCGCCAGCTCGTGCAAGGCAAGCGCGACCGCCTGCATGCCCTCGCCCGGCAGCTCAACCGCAGGCCCGGCCACCGTGACCTTCCCGGCGTCGCCATTCTCCATCGCCGCCAGCTCGGCGCCCACCAAGTCGGCCAGCGGCACCGTGTAGCCCGGCGAGCGCGACAGGAAGCCTTGCACCCGGCCCAGCGTCGCAAGGCGCGCGTCGTACTCGTCGCGCTCCGGCGATGGGCCCATGCTGCGCCGGGCCACGTTGCGCACCACGGCGAGTAGGTTGCGCGTGCGGTGCTGCAGCTCCGCCACCAACACCTGTTGCTGGCCTTGCAGGCGCTTGAGGTCGTCGATGTCGGTCGTGGTGCCCAGCCACTCCACGATGCGCCCTTCCGGCTCACCCGGCTCCGGAGCCTGCCGCACCGGCACGGAGCGCGTGTTGAACCACCGCCAAGCGCCGTCGCTTGCGCGCCGCACCCGGTACTCTACGTCGAGCCGTCCGTGCGGGCGTGCCTCGTGCCAGCCCCGCTCCACGGCCGCATGGTTGTCGGGATGCACCGTCTCGAGCCAACCCCAGCCGTGGCTCTCCTCCTGGCTCTGCCCGGTGTAGGCCTGCCACTGCGGGCTGGCCCAGGTCCACAGCCCGTCCGCGTCCGAGCGCCAGACAAGCTGCGGGATGCCCTCGGCTAGCGTGCGGAAGCGCTCGGTTTCCGCGCGCAACGCTGATGCGGTCCGCTCCAGGTCCGTCACGTCCTGCACGATGCCGGCAACGTGGGTGATCGCGCCGTCCCCGCCCCGGATGGGAAATCCCGTGTCGCGCAGATGCAGGATGCGGCCGTCCACCGGGCGGACCACGCGGTAATGGGCGATGGCCGTCTCGCCCGCGGCCGCGCGGGGCATAAACGCCGTGGCGGCCTCGCGATCCTCGGGGTGGACGAGGTCGCGCCATCGGCGGAGGTCGGCGAGGATGGCGTCTTGCCCTTCGCCGAACACCGCCTCAAAGGCGGGCGAGAGATACTCCAGCCGCTCACCGCGCGCATCCGCGATCCACAGCACGTCCGCCGAGTTCTCGGCGAACCCGCGGAACCGCTCCTCGCTCGCACGCAGGGCTTCCTCCGTTCGGCGGCGCTCGGTCACGTCCTGGCCGATCTTGAAGTGGCCCTGCAACGCGCCGTCCGGGCCAAGCATCGGCCGGTTCGACCCTTCAATGAAGACGCGCGAGCCGTCCTTGCGCAGGTGCCAGCGCACGTTGGGTGCGAAGCCTGCATCGCGCGCCAGGGCGGCTTCCTGCTCCGGCTCGCCCGCGTCGCGGTCCTCGGGCAGGAACAGGGCATCGGCCGAGCGGCCGACGATCTCCTCGGCGCTCCAGCCGAACACGGCCTCGGCGCCCGGCAGCCAACTCACGACCCGCCGCTCGGGATCGGTGGTGAGGATAGCGTAGTCGCGGGCGCTCTCGACGATGATGCGGAACCGCTCCTCGCTTGCACGCAGCGCCATCTCTGCCTGCGCTCGTTCCACTGCTGCCCAGATCCGCTCCCCCACCTCACAGAGAAGGCCGACCTCTCCTGCAGTCCATGCCCGTGGGCGTGAAGTGGTCGTGCAGAGCGCACCCACCAGTCGGCCATTCTTGATGAGCGGTGCCCCCATGCAGGCGATGATCTGCAGCGCGGCGCAGGCTGGGCGATCGGCCGGCGGCACGAGTTCGGAGGTCTGCGTGTCGCCGATGATGTGGCACTCTCCGCGGCGGAGGATCGCAACCGACCACGCAAAGTCCGCGACCTGGTGCTCGCCCGCGATCGAGGCAGCGTCGCCATGCACGAAATCCCGTCCAACGCGGGCGATGCCTGCCGCCTCATCGACCTCGACATAGTAGGCTCGATCCACGTCCAACCGCTCCGCCAGGAACCGGCAAGCCTCGCCCTGGATTGCGGCCGGATCGGTCAGCGGCCGCAGCGCGTCGCTGAGCTTGAGCAGGAACGCCTGCCGCGCCTCGCTTTCGCGCAGCGCCGTCTCGGCGCGGTGGCGTTGGACGAAGTCGGCCGCGGTCCAGGCGAGCAGGTCCACCAGGCGCAGCTCGTTCTCGCCTAGGCGGTGCGGCTCGCGGAACTGCGTGCTGAGCACCCCAACCGTCTCGCCCGTGCGGCTGACCAGCGGCGTCGATTGCGCGGCTCGGATGCCGTCGGCAAGCGCGGCCTCGCGGTCGGCCTCGTCCATGGGGTGTGTTTGCGTGTCCTCGATGACGAGCCGCTGCCGCTCCGTGCGCGCCGCGTCGCGGTTCTGCGTGAGGCCCTGTTGACGGAGGCGGCTGACGAACGGGCCGTCCTCGGCGTAGCCGCGCCAGGCGAACAACCCCAGCCGCCCGTCCTCCTCGCCGACGAGCTGCACGCAGCCGTGCTCGGCGCCCGTGAACGCGCAGGCGACGGCGAGAATGTCGCCCAACGCAGCTTTCAGGTCGGTCTCGGTCGCGAGCCGGGCATGCAGGTCGTAGAGCCGCCGCATGCCGGCGAGGTCGGCCGCGAGCCTGGACTCGCTTTCGCGCAGGCGCTCCTCCGCTTGGCGGCGGGCGGTGATGTCCATGAAGGTCAGCACAACGCCGGAGATGACGTTGTTGATGCTGCGGTAGGGCAGCACCCGGACCATGTGGACAGCGCCGGCCTGCGGCGTTCCGATCTCCCGTTCCACCATGGTCAGGCTGCGCAGCACCCGGCGGGCGTCGTCCTGCAGGTCCTCGTAGAGGATGCGCGGCTTGATGTGGCCGATCGGCCGGCCGATGTCGGCCTCGACGAGGTGGAACACGTCGGCGACCGCCGGCGTGAAGTTCATGACACACAGCTCGTTGTCGAGGAACACCGTGGCGATCTGGGTGCTTTCCAGCAGGTTCTTGAGGTCGCTGTTGGCGCGCCCGAGCTCCTGGACCCGGTGCGCCAGCTCGCCGTTGACGGTGGTGAGCTCCTCGTTGACGGATTGCAGCTCCTCCTTGGAGGTTTCCAGCTCCTCGTTGGCGCTTTGCAGCTCCTCGTTCAGGCTCTGGTATTCCTCGTTGGAGGACTTGAGCTCCTCGTTGGTGCTTTCCGTCTCCTCGATCGTCGCCTGCAGCCGGTCCTTGGTGACGCGAAGCTCCGCTTCCAGCCGCCGGGCGTGCTCGCCTTGCGCCGCAGCCGACGGCAATGCCGCGCCGTCGTCCGTATCAGGGGAGGCCGGGCCGTCCCTGAACAGCACGACAAAGCTCGTCGCGTCGTCGGCCCGGAGCGGCTCGACCACGAGATCGACGGAAAGGCGGCTCCCGTCGAGGCCCATGCGCAGGTTCTCGACCCGTACGGTGCGGCCGTCCTCGGCGGCCCGGGCCAGGGCTGCGCGGAGCTCGGGCCGCAGGTCGGGATGCACGAGCTGCAGGATGTTGAGCGAAGCGGCGCCGCCGGCCGGGTCGATGTAGCGCCCGGTGCGGCCGAAAAACTGCACCACGTTGTGCGCGTCGTCGACGAGCACAAAAGCCGGAGCGAAGCGCTCGGCGAAGCGCTCCGCACGCCGGACAAGGCCGCCTGCGGCGGCGCGGGGTCGGTCCGGAAGCTGCTCCGTCCCGCCGCTCAAACTCACCAAGCGCCGACCCATGGCCGCGAAGGGGAGGTCAGGGACGACCCGCGCCGCCGTGTCCAGGCGCTGGAAGATGCGGGAGCGGGGCTCGACGGGAGCGAACAGGTTCGTGTGACGCGACGCGTTCTCGGAATTGCCGAGGAACACGAAGCCGCTGGGGTTCAGGGTGAAATGGAACAGCGGGATCACCCGGGCCTGCAGCGTAGCCTCCAGGTAGATCAGCAGGTTGCGGCAGGACACGAGGTCCAGGCGCGAGAACGGCGGGTCCTTGATGATCGAGTGCTGCGAGAAAAGGCACATTTCCCGCAGTTCCCTGCTCACGCAATAGGTGTCGCCCTCCTTGCTGAACCAGCGGGCCAGGCGCTCCGGCGACATCGTCTTGGCGATGCCGGCGGCGTAGCGGCCCGTCCGGGCGGCGGCCAGCGCGCGGCCGTCGAGGTCGGTCGCGAAGATCTGGACGTGCGGCACCTCGTCGAGCCGGGCCATGCGCTCGCGCAACAGGATCGCGATGGAGTAGGCCTCCTCGCCCGTCGAGCAGCCGACCACCCAAACCCGGAGCTGGTCGTTTGCCGTCTTGTTCTCGAACAGCTTCGGGAACACCGCGCGCTCGAGCACCTCGAACTCCCGGGGATCACGGAAGAACGTCGTAACGCCGATCAAGAGGTCGTTGAAAAGGTTCTGGGCCTCCTCGGGCTTGGCGCGCAGGGCCTCGACGTATTGCTGGACGTCTTCGAACTCGGCGACCTGCATCCGGCGCTGGACCCGGCGCAGAAAGGTGCCGGGCTTGTAGCCGTGGAAGTCGTGGCCGGTCCGGTTGCGCAGGATTGCGGCGATGCTGGCGAGCGCAGCCTTCACCCCGGGCGCGTCGGGGGCGGAACGGGAAGCCTCGCCTTTGGCTCGGGCGAACTGCCCGATCAGGGCAGCGAGGCGCGGAACAAGCTCGGCCACGGACAGCACGGCGTCGGCGCCTGCCGCCGGCCCTTTGCTCATGGCGAGTTGGCCCGACGCCGACTCCGGCGTTTCCTCGGCCAGCGCCAGCCCGCTTTCTTCCTTAAATGGCCTTCACGCCAAGAGTGCCATCCGCTTCCGTGCCAGCCAGCGCCACGGCGATGCACCGGCCGTCCTCGACGCGGGCTAGCGAAACAAGCAGGCTGTCGATCACGCCCCGCTCGCCGGGCGCCTGCTCGGCGGGCCTCGCGCGGAAGCGGTTGTCCTCGACTGTCACGATCGCGCCCGGGGCGGGCAGGTAGATCTTCCCGGCCTCGACCGGCGCGCCGTCGAGGATCGGAACGGCTTCGCGCCCGGTCTCGGCGAGCACCCACGCAAACCTGTCCTCGTCGAGGGCTTCCCGGTGCTGCAGCACGACGATCAAAGCCGCCTCAGGCTGCGCCGGCAGCCGGGTCAGGAGGTATTCCAAGGAAGCCGTGCTGGCGGCCGAGGCGCAGAGCGCGACGACCACGGCGGGCGGAGCCAAGGCTGTGCTTTCTTCGTCGTTGGGCATTGCTCGTCGAACCGCTTTTGATCTTGTGCCGGCCGATGCTTCGCTGCGCCGTGCAGGTCCGGCCGGCCTCGCCTTCTGTTACCCCGATGTCGGGCCGTTCGGGAGGAATGACAGGGCAGGGCTACTCAGGCCCTTCCTGCCCGCCCTCGTCGCCCGAAGGCTCGGCGGGCGCGTCCATCGAGAGCAGCACGGCGCGGCGGATCGTCTCGGCTTGCTGGCGGTACTCGGCCGCGCGGGCGTCATACATCTCGGCCACGGCGCGCCGCCCGGTGTTGCGCCCGTCCTCGGCCATGCGCGTGACGAGCTCGGCGCGCTCCTCGACGACGCGGAGCGCTACCCGCAAGGCCTCGTCAACCGCGTTCTCCTGCTCCTTGGCCAGCACGTCGGCGGTCATGGCGTGCCCGACCTGGCACCGGAAGCGCAGCGGCTTGCCATCCCGCACCGCCGACATCACGCCGCCGCAGCTGGGGCAGGTGATCGCGGACGGGTCGGCGATGCGGCGCAGCACGCCGCTGCCGATCCGCTCGCCCGCCGCGATGTCCACCTCTAGGCGGATGTCGGGCGGCACTGGCAAGCGCGGGCCGGCCGGCTCGCGCACGAGTTCGGACAGCACGTCGCCGATCCGGGCGCTGGGCGGCGACAGGTCCACCGTGACGGCCCGCATGGCGCTGAGCGGCATCTCGTCCGCAATGGCGTCGGCGGGGTCCTGCACCAGGGCAAGGCCGCCGCAGCGCTTGATGGCTTCCAGCCCCGCCGCGCCGTCGCTCAGCAGCCCGCTCAGCAGCACGCCGACCACCCGCGATCCGTAGGCCGCGGCGGCCGAACGGAACAGGGGATCGATCGCGGGCCGCGCCATGTTCTCGCGCGGGCCGCGGCCGAGGCGGATGTGCCCGTCAACAAGGATCAGGTGGTGGTCGGGCACGCCGAGATATACGTTGCCGGGCGCGGTCGGCATGCCGTCAAGCGCGGCATGAACTGGCAGGCGGCCCGCGGCGGCGGCGACCGTGGCCAGGATGCCGAGGCTGCGCGCCGGGATGTGCAGCACGATGAACACCGCGGCGGCCAGGTTGCTGGGCAAGGCGCCGAGAATGGCCTTGAGCGGGGCGGTGGCCCCGGACGAGCCGCCGATGACGATGATGTCGCGATTGCTCATGTGCGTGCCACCCTTGTGCTCAACGGCGCGAGGCAAGAACACGGGCCGCCGCCGCTGGCTTCAGGGGGGTTCGGGCTTGCGCCTTTGTCAACCTGCTCGACGCCGCGAGTGCCGGCCCTGGCGTTCTTTCACGACGGGTTGACCCGACCACCCGCAAGAACACAGTTCTCAGGAGTCGTCACCCTCGGCCCCGACGGCCTGCGGGCCGCCTTCCAGGCGCGCCAGATGCGCCTTGTGCTGCTGCTGCGTGGCTTCGAGGGTTGCAAGAAGCTGCAAAGCAGTTTCCGTGGGGTGCCCGCTGGCGCGCAGCTTCGCCACGATCTCGCGTTGCCGGGCCACATGGCCCGCACCCTGCCGGACGTGCCGGCGGACCATCTCCAAATCGATTTCCTGCTCGCACATCCTCCTTCCTACTGAAGAAAACGTGAACATGCGTCAACTCGGGGGGAAGCCGCGCCAGCCGGGCATTGCCAGCGCGCCGGGCGGGACGCTGCCGGGTTCCTCCGGCTCTGCGGCTAGACCTGTCCCGGTTCGCTTGGTGAGATGCTGTGCCTCCTCCGCGTTGGGACCCCGCCGCTCCCCGCGCCGGATCATGCCACGAACCTTGGCGGCGAGCGCATCCAGGGCGAACGGCTTGCCCATCACCTCCATCCCGGGCGCGAGCTGGCCGTCGAGCGCGCCGCCTGCATAGCCCGTGATGAACAGCACGGGCAGCCCGGGGTGGCGCTCGCGCAACGCGTCGGCCACCTGCCGCCCGTTCATCCCGCCCGGCAGGCCCACGTCGGTCACGAGCAGGTCCACGCGCCCGCCGCACGAACGCAACAGGCGCGGCACCGCCGCCCCGTCCGCGGCTTCCAGCACCTGGTAGCCCAGGTCGCGCAGGTGCTCGGCCGTGGTGGTCCGCACCAGCTCCTCGTCCTCGACCAGGAACACCACCCCGCCGGCGCCGGCCGCCTCCGCCTGGGCCTTTTCCGGCGCCGGCTGACTTTCCACTTGGTCCGCCGGCTCGTGCCGTGGCAGCAGCATCCGCACCGTGGTGCCCCGGCCCGGCGCGCTGTCCAGGCCCACGATGCCGTTCGACTGGCGCACGAAGCCGTAAACCTGGCTCAGCCCCAGCCCCGTCCCTTGCCCGAGCGGCTTGGTCGTGAAGAACGGCTCGAAGACGCGCGCGCGCATCGCCTCGTCCATGCCGGTGCCGGTGTCGGCGACGGACACCTCCACATACTGGCCCGGCACGGCCTCGTCCTGGCCGGCGACGTCGGCCTCCGACAAGCAAACCTCCCCGGTGCGGATCGTGAGCCGTCCGCCATCCGGCATGGCGTCGCGGGCGTTGATCGCGAGGTTGAGCAGGGCGTTCTCGAGCTGGCTCGGGTCGCACAGCACCGTCCAGGCGCCGTTGCCCATGCGCAGCTCGACCTGCACGCCCGGCCCTGTCGTGCGCCGGATCAGCTCGGCCATGCCCTCGACCAGCGTGTTCGGCTTCAGCGACTCCGGCTGCAGCGTCTGCCGGCGCGCAAAGGCGAGCAGCCGGTGCGTCAGCGCCGCAGCCCGCTCCACCATCTCGCGCGCGGATTCCACGAAGCGCCCGACCTCGGCCGCACGACCCTGCTCTACGCGCCTGTGCATCATGTCCAGGCTGCCCGCGATGCCCTGGAGCATGTTGTTGAAGTCATGCGCGAGGCCACCCGTGAGTTGGCCCACCGCTTCCATCTTCTGCGACTGACGCAACGTGGCTTCCGCGACCGCCAGCTCCGCCTGCGCGTGGGCGGCCCCGGTCACGTCGAGGAAGGTCAGCACCGTGCCCGCGATGCGGCCCTCCAGGTTGCGGTAGGGCAAGACGCACACCTGGAAGCGCCGTCCCTGCGGCGACCCGACCTCGCGCTCAACTGTTGCCAGCGAGCGCAGCACCTGGTCGATGTCGCCCTCCATCTCGGGGTAGACGACGCGCGGCGCGACGTGCGACAGGGGGCGGCCGACGTCGGCGAGAGCCAGGTGGAACACGTCCATGGCGGCTGCGGTGAAGGCGCGTACGCACAGGTCCTCTTCGAGCAACACGGTGGCGATCTGGGTATTTTCCAGCAGGTTCTTAAGGTCGCCGTTGGCGTCCTGCAGCTCCTGCCTGGACGCTTCCGACTCCCTGTTGGCGGCTTGCAGCTCCTCGTTGACCGTTTGCAGCTCCTCGTTGGCGATTGCCAGCTCCTCGTTGGTGGCCGCCAGTTCCTCGTTGCTGACCTCGCGCTGCGCGATGGTGGTCTCCAGGTCCTCGCGGGTCCACTGCAGCTCGCGCTCCAACTGTTCGACGCGGTTGTCGGGTTCCGTCCGCCCAGAGGGCGCTGCTGCCACGGCGTCGCGCAACAGCACGACATAGCCGCTTGATGACTGGGTGCCCGGCAGGATGGGCTCGACCACCAAATCCACACCGCGGTCGCTCCCGCCCGCAGTGCTCAGCGGCAGGCAGCCACGCACGGCCGTTGCCCCGGTGGCCGAAGCTTGCGCGAGGGCTTCGTGCAGCGGCGCTGCGAGGTCACGATGAACGAGGCGCAGGACGTCGAGGCTGGCCGTACCTGTGGCGGGCTCGACGTAGCGCCCGGCCGCCTCGGAGAAGTGTTGTACCCGGAAGCGCCGATCCAGCACGATGTATGCGGGGGCAAGGCGCCCGGCAATGCGTTCGGCCTCGCGGAGCTGGTCGCCGTACTCGTCATCCACCATAGCCGCTGTCCCCAAGCGCCTGGCCTGCTCGTCCCGCGTGGTCAGCACCCGCCCTGCTATCTGCCGATCCAGCAACGCACAACATGCCACCCTCGATCTTAACACAAAAGATGAGCTTTACAAAAAACGCAAGAGGACTTAACAAGCAAATAAGCCCTTGCCCTGAGCATTGATTTTTAGACGTTTGAAGTGTTTAGTCCATTTCTCTGACCCAATTGGCCTTTTCACTCTGTTCTTGTTAGGAAGGCAGAACGTCGGGTGCCGTGCAGATGACGTTGGGTCAGAACCAAAATGAACGTCACTGCTTCTGTTCAGCATTCTGTTACTGTCCCACTCTCTGGACAGCACCAGCATGCGCTTTTGTCGTGGTCCCAATCACAGTTGCGTCAATGATCGAGGTTGGCATCGTCCAAATGGTTTTCTGCAGCCGCGTTGCTGACCCGCGGGATACAAGCAGTTTGAATGAGAACATCAAAGCAATAGTGCGGTACTCACAGATCAGGAATGCCAAGCTGGGGATAACAGGAGCATTGCTGACCGACAAGACATCGTTCGCGCAGGTGGCTGAGGGATCAGCTGCCTCAATCGGAAACATGTATTCCAGCATCGTTAACGACGAGCGGCATTACGATGTTGAGCTGCTGCAGTATGTTGTTACCCACGTTCGCTTGTTGCCGCTGCAAACGCTGGCTTTTGTCGAGGTTGATCGCCTTCCGGGCATTGATGGAATCAACCGTCACAGCACGCCTCTCGATCGCCGAAAGGCTTGCCTTTCCGTGCTTGCGGCCCTTCGGCCCTTGCTGCTCGGGTAGCGGCGGCGTGCTGACCCGCCTTGCGGGCGCAGCCTGCCGCTGATGCACCTGCCTTGGTCAGCAAGTTGTCGGTCAGCCGCCTTGATCAGTCGGGCCTCGACGGGACGGGGCGGCCCCGGCCGGCATGGCAAGCGGCCCGTGGTAACGGGCACGGCTCAGATCACCGGGAGAAAGTGACGCAAACCCGTCCTGCCAGGTGCCGCAGCTGGACGGGGCGGGCCAGTCCTCGCCGCGCCACAGCACCGGGCGCAATCCGTCGCCGTCCTCGATCCAGTGCCATGCACTGCATTCCGGCGCGTCCGGTCTGCCGTCCCACAACCGTTGCCCCCCTTCACGCTCGGCTGAACCAGGCCCTGCTACGTCCGCGCTGGAAGTGGCTACGTTGCCGGCCGACTTATGAGGTGTGCGCCCGGTTGTTTGGCGAAGCAGTCTACGCGATGCAATAATCAGTTGTCGCGAGCGCGCCAACAGTTGAGCATATTGTTCATGCTTTCCGACGACCTGGGCCGCGGTGCCTTCGGAAAACGTCAGCCGCGCCGCGCGCTGCCGTCGGTCGAAGTCGGAGGGCTTCATGCATGCGGCTCCGCAGCTACGGCGCGCACGGCTGGTGCGCTGTCCAGCAAGGCGTCTTGACCAAAATCCAGCACAGGCTTCAGAACGCGGCTCTTGTCGGGTCGGTCGGGCAATGCGACGACTTTCCGCAGCCTGTGCAACTTTCTTGCACTCCAGGCAGGAACATCACTATAAATAAAAAGTGACATAGACTTCCTCGCGAAAGTAAACAAGATAAAAAGAATCCTGCCGGGATGAGTTGTGGACATAGGTGAGAACAACTCAGTGGGCCAACAATCATAAGCTGTAATAGCTGGACAATGAAAGCGGGCGCGTTTCGGGGCGCTACGTTGTTCGGTTGATTCGACGTAACGATGAGAACCAAAGTTTTGCTTGCCCGACAACCGCTCTTGAGGGAAATCAGTCGGTCGGCCCTTCAAACGCGCGAAGTGCGCTTCGCGTTGCCGCTGGACCTCCTCAAAGCTTGCAAGGAGCTGTTCCGCAGCCTCCGTGAGCCGCCCATCGGCGCGCAGCTCTGCCACGAGCTAGGACTGCCGAGCCATGCATGCGGTGCTGGCGCACCACCTGACCAGTTCCGCGACAGTCAGACCCTTTCACGGTTTGGTCACAGCTCAAAACCCCTGCTGACCCTATCCGTTCGCTCAGTGGGCCGGCAAGCCCGTTTAGGGGACGGTCGCGTGCAGGATCAGGACAGGACCAGGACGGAAAGCGTGGACGCGGCGAATGCCTTGGCACCCAGCCTCACGCTGCTCAGGGTGGCCATCGAGGCCGTGGTCGACGCGGTGGTCGTGACCTCCCCGGAGCTGGACCCGCCCGGCCCCGTGATTGAGTATGTCAATCCGGCTTTCACAACCATATCAGGTTATGCGGCGGACGAGGCGGTCGGGCGCTCGCCGCGCTTCTTGCAAGGGCCGCGGACGGACCGTGCGGCTCTGGACAAACTGCGCGCGGAGCTCGCCGCGGGCGGGCCGGCGGAGAGCGAGGCGGTCAACTACCGCAAGGACGGGAGCGAGTACATCGTCGAGTGGTTGATCACCGCGGTGCACGACGGGCAGGGACGCGTGCGGCACTGGGTGGCGGCGCAGCGCGACGTGACCGAGCGCCACCGCGCGCAGGCGCGCCAGGCCGTGCTGATGGCCGAACTGCAGCACCGCACGCGCAATCTGCTCGCTGTGGTGCATGCCATTGCCGACCGCACGTTCGGCCACAACCCCGCGCTGGCGGAGTACGGCGCGCGCTTGGCCGCGCTTGGCCGCGTGCAGGGCCTGCTCTCGGGCAACGAGCAAGACTGGTCTGTGCCGGTAGCCGAGATCGTGCGTGCAGAGCTGGACGCCCACGGCGTGAAGCTGGACGGCCAGATCCAGGTCCAAGTCGAGGGTCCGGTGGTTGAGTTGTCGGGTGACCAGGTGCAGGCGGTAGCGCTTGCGCTGCACGAGCTGGCCACCAACGCCGTGAAACACGGGGCGCTCGCCCAAGCCTCGGGCCGACTTTCCGTCGTCTGGCGCGTGGAGCAGGACGGCGACGACGCCCGCCTGGTGGTCGACTGGCACGAAAGCGGGGTGTCCATGCCCGGCGGGCCACCTACACACCGCGGCTACGGCACCGAGCTGATCACCGTGGCGCTTCCCTATCAGCTCGATGCGGAAACGGCGCTGGAGTTCGCGCCTGACGGCGTGCGCTGCCGCATTGCCCTGCCGCTCGGCGCGTTCGGCGATGAGGTAGATCTGGACGAGATGGGCAAAACGTGACCGAGAGCACGGCAGGGGCCGCCACACGCCTGGACGACCGGCGCATCCTGGTGGCGGAGGACGAGTACGCCATAGCGGACGCGATCACCGCGGTGCTGGCGGACGCGGGCGCAGAGGTGCTCGGCCCCGTGCCCACCGTCGCGCGGGCGTTGCGCCTGGCCGCGGCGCCCGGCCGGCTCGACGCCGCGCTGCTGGACGTGAACCTGCGCAGGCAGGCGATCTGGCCGGTGGTAGACGCACTGCGGGCGCGCGGCGTGCCCGTGGTGCTCACCACCGGCTACAGTTCAAACGCTATTCCTCAGGCCTACGCTCACCTGCCGCGCTGCGAGAAGCCGGTGACGGGACGCGATCTGGTGCGCTCCCTCGCCCGCGAACTGGACCTGCAGCCCCCGTCAGAAGTTTAGGCCGACGATGGCGGCCTGCGCCCGACATGCGGCATCATGCTGCATCGCAGCAACCGATAACGCCGTTATGGCAACGAGCCGACGGCGGTGGTCAGCGTCTAGGGCAAGCGCCACCCCCGCGTCCATCAGCACGCCGCCGCGAGCGCGGTTGAACCCGGCGCCGCACGGAAGGGTGCCGCACCAGCGACGACACACGCCCAGCCAGCGCGGCCCAAAGCAGCATGCTGGCCGAAGCCATAGGGACCAAGCTGGGGTCCGGTGGCAGCGGAACCGAAAGTTCGATTCAAGTTGGCAAGCCGGCTTCCGCAGCCGAGTTCGACCCGAAGCCGACACCGGCTCCGGACCGTCGCACTAGCAAGCTGGATCCAGGCCGGCCAGCATCGGACAGTGCGCTTGCCGACTGCGCGTCCTACGCACCACGCTGGATGCGCTGCCACTCCCGCCGCAGGATCGCGTGGCTGATCTCGATGACGTGTCGTCCCGCAGCTTCCGCGTCGGGCTGGATGTCGGCGGAGTGAGGGGTCGTTCGAAGCGTCACGAGCAGGCCCTCAATGACCTGGACAAGCTCCTGATGGCGCTCGTCCGCAGGATCGGTCATGAGCCGTATCTTGGCAAAGGTGAAAACGAGGCGCTCGAACTGGCGCAGGATTTCCGGCTCCGCGGACAGATGGATCTTTCCGTCCCTGACCAGCTTGGCGCGCACCTGCACAGCAGCGGCGAGCTGCGAGCAGAGCTCCGCGACGAGCTCCCGGAACCCGTCGATCCAGCGCTGCCGATTGGCCGAGAGCACGGCCGCCCGGACCTGTGTGCGGCCGACATGGAACGTGGCGAGCGGCCCGGTGATCGAGGCCACCAGGGCCGTCGCTGCGCTGATCAGCCCGATGACCGTGCCAATCTCAGCCACTGCGGCGTTCCCGCAAGACGGAGCGCGCTGCGCCGCCGGCGTACCGCCGCAGCCCGGGCGATGCCGTTTCAGCCATTCTCGCACGGCACGAGGCCGTGGCGCAGCATGACCCGCTTCAACTCCGCCGGGTCCGGGGTGCCGGCAGCCAGCAACGCGGCGAGTTCCCGGAAGTAGTCCGGGCCGAGCACGCCCGGCGTCAGGACGCACAGGCAGGACGCTGCCGCCCTGGTGTCGTTGCGGAACCCGTGGACCGTCCCACGTGGGATGAACGCGGACTGCCCCGGTCCGACCGGCGTGTCCTGGCCGTTGATCCGCCACGTGGTGGTTCCGGTAAGGCCGTACACCGTTTCGTCCCAGGTTTCGTGGTAGTGTGGCACGGGCATGCGCCCGTCCGGCCGCACCGTCATCTCGAACACGTCCAGGCTGCCCCCTGTCTGGTCTTTGCTCCGCAGGAAGCGCACCTGCAGGCCGCCCATGGGGATCGTCTCGGTCCCGTCGGGCGGCGCAGCGGCCGGCAGCGTTCCCCGGTCCGGGAGTGCGTCCGCGCGCAGGTGCCTGAGATAGTCGGCGGCCCCGTGCCAGTCAGCCTCTGCAACGGCCAGGGCGACGTAGCCGTCCGGCCGCACCAGCCAGATCGCGTCCGGATGCAGGGCCGGCCGGACTTCCGGGTCAAGCAGGTCGGGGAAGCGGCGCAGCAGCTCCTCCGTCTCGTGCCCGGGCGCCGCGAACAGGGCAAAGAGCGGCCTGTCCCCCGACCCGGCCGGACGCTGCCCCGCGACCGGGGCAACGCGCTCGCCCGGCGATGGGCCACCGCGCAGGCCCGGACCGTTCAGCGGGCTGTGCGGGTAGCCGATCGTAACCTCGCTCATCGTGTCGGCCACCGCATGCGCCACCGGCGGCAAGCCGAGCATGACCTGGCCAACCAGGTTGCGCAGGCGCTGCGCCACCGGGTTCTTCAGTGTGGCGACTTTCGTCAGGCGTTCGGTGTCCTTCAGCACCTGGTCGCCGACATGGCTCCGCTCGGGGCTGTAGCTGTCGAGCAGGCTGTCCCGGCAGGTGCCGCGCTCGACCAGGGCCAGCTTCCAGGCCAGGTTGACCACATCCTGCATGCCGGTGTTCATCCCTTGCCCACCCGCCGGGCTGTGGATGTGCGCGGCGTCGCCGGCCAGGAACACCCGGCCGTGGCGGTAGCTGGCCACCTTGCGGCCGTTGATGCGGAAGCCTGCCAGCCAGATCGGGTCGAACAAGGTGACGTCCGCGGGGCCACGACGGTTGGTGATCGCTTGCACCTCGTCCAGCGTCGGGGTGGGCGGATGGGCGGCGCCGGACGGCGGCAGGTCCGCGAGCAGGCGGTAGCGCCCGGGCGAGATGGGAAAAACGAGGAACACGCCGTCCCGGTGCCAGTAGATCGCGCCCTCGTGCTCCGGGATCGGGCAGTTCCGCAAGTGCACGTCGGCGAGGATCCAGTCGCTGTCCAGCGTTTCGCCGACGAACGGCGCATCGAGGCCGTGGCGCACGGCGCTGTGCGCCCCGTCGCAGCCGACCAGCCATCCCGCGGCGACCGGCTCCTCCTGCCCGTCTGGACGCCGCAGCACGGCGTCCACCCCGGCCAGCCCCTGGGTGAAGGAGGCGAGCTCCACCCCACGCTCGACCGCGATGCCCTGGCCGGCCAGGCGCTGCTCCAGCACGCGCTCCGTGTCGGATTGCGGCAGCATCAGCCCGTAAGGGTGGGAGCTGCGCACGTCGCCCAGCTCGATGCGGCCGATCGGGCCGCCGCCGGCAATGAGATTGACCGCGTGGGCCTTGAGCCCGGCAGCCACGAACGGCGCCGAGCCGTCCGGCCCGCCCCGGTCGAGCAGCTCGAGGGTGCGGCTCCACAGAATGATCGCTTTGGATTTGTCATTGCGGGCGGCCGCCTTGTCCACGATGCGGACGGGAAGGCCGTAGCGCGCGAGTTCGGAGGCGAGCGTCATGCCGACCGGGCCGGCGCCAACCACCAGGACAGGGTGGGTCATCGGGGTTCTCCTTCGATAGGCGCAGGCGTGGCGCTGTGGGCGTCCTTCCCTGCGATCATGGACAGCGCGGCTTGGAGGACGCCGGCGGCGCGCTGCGTGCCGTCCGGTCGTCCGGTTGCGAGGTCGACCACCGCAAGCCCCACCGACAGGGCGTGCAGGAGACGGGCAGGCTCCTCGGACACGGCCGGCACGCCGAAGCCGCCCAGGAAGCGCGCCACGCGGGCGACGATGCCGTCCGCCAGCTCGCGGAACAGCTCGCGCAGCCGCGGCTCCTCGTCGCCCGCCTGGGCAAGCGCCATGAACACGCGGGTGTTCTCGTGCCGGACGACGACGGCGGCGATCGCGCCCGCCGCTGCTTCCAGCGATGCGTGGCCGCCGAGCGTCGCGTCCACGGCGGCCAGCTGACGCTCGATCGCGGTGCGGCCGACTGCTTCCAGCAGGTCGAGCCGTGTCGGGTAGTAGTAGGTGAGATGGCTTTGCCGCAGGCCGGCGCGCGCGGCGATGCGGGGCTGGGTGAACCCCGTGTAGCCGTGTTCCCGAAGCACGGCGAGGCCGGCTTGGATAATGTCATGCCTGCGATCCTGCACGAGAGGGCCTGTGGTTGGTTGACCTACCAGTAGCAGCGTGCAGCTGGCCTGTCCAGCAATGCGAAAAGAGGCGCGACATGACCTTGTCCGTCCGCCTCAAGGCGACATCTTGCGGCATCGTGGAGATCCGGATCCTACCCAACTCGGCAGCAAGCGTGCAGGAAACCACCCTTTGATGCAGGGTGCCGGGGGTGTGCCTGAATGTTCGCGTATGGGCACCTCCAGTGTGCAACAACCCATGCCAGCGTGTTGCACGGCTCCGGAGTGTAGGCGTAGTTGCCCCAGCCCCGTTTGAGGTCAGGCAGTGCGGACGTAGCTCGGGCGTCCAAGCTCCGTCATGCGGTTGAGCGCGTGGACCGCGACGTCCACCTCGGTCGCTCGCCGCGCGTCCGTGCGCGAGTGCAGCCCATCTCCGATCACCTGCTTGAACCGGCCGATGGCCGCTTCGGCTCGGGCCCGGGTGGTGTAGCCGGACACCTTCTGCCAGGCAGCTCGTCCGCGTTTGGCGATGATCTCAAGGTGGCGGTCGCGCTGCGTGGGCGCGGTCACGCCTACTACAATTCTGCAAATAT
>CALMVT010000087.1 GCA_937873175.1 uncultured Acetobacteraceae bacterium
GCACGGCCGCAAGACCGGCTTCTGGGGCCAGGTCAGCGAGGCGTCGGGAAGCGGCGGACGCTGATGCGCTCGGGATAGCCCTGGCCGATGGCTATCCTGCAAAGCTTCATGGCCAAGACGAGCAGGGCTATTCAGTCCCAGAACGCAACACAACCCATCCGGGCAACCCCAAAGCCGTGCCTGAAAGGCAACCAACGGCCGTGACGTTGAACTTCCTCCGAGCCAGCGCTGCGCAGCTTCTGGCCGACCTCGCCACCCACGTTGCCGCCCGCCCGCCCCACATCGCTCCAGCCGCTGGGGGCAGGCTGCTGACCGTGGACTTCGGGTCGCTTACCGGCCGGGTGGCCCCGGCCACGCTCTGGGGGATCGCCTGCGCTGCTCCGCAGAACCGCGATTTCGCATTGTGTGCCGATCCGAAGTTCCTGGCCGCCGCCGCGCGCCTCGCCCCTTCGCTCCTGCGGCTGAACAGCAACGCCGGCGTCGGCAGCACCGGCTCCGACTACTGGAGTGATGCGATCTTTGCCAACGGGGTGGATGCGCCGAACTGGAAGGTCCTCGAGAACTTCACCCGCAATGCAGCGCAGTTCATCGGCCCGAGCTGCCGCTTGATCGTCGGCGTGAGGCTGGACGGGCGCAGCCCTGCCGACTACGCCTCGATGTGCGCCCAGATCGTGCGGCGGTTGAAGCAGCCTGGCCTCGACGTCTGGGGGATCGAGGTCGACAACGAAAACGACGGGCTGGCGATCGACCGCTACTGCGATCTGTTCAACGCAGCCGCGGGCGCCGTGCACGCGATCGATCCAACCATTCGCATGATCGGCCCCGTGGACAGCTGGTGCAACGGCGGTCGGCTGGCCTCGTTCGCCCGGCAGTGCGGGGACAGGATCGGCGCCGTGTGCTTCCACGCCTACCGCTACGGGATGGGAAGCAGGGAGGTGCTGACGGACGCGCAGCTGTTCAACACGCGCTCGGCCGACGACATGCGGACCGCCCGCGCCGCGCTGGCCGGCACCGCCGCAGCCGACGCGCCGATCTTCATCGGGGAGTACAACATAGACTTCAACGCCGCGAACGAGCTCCGCCAGCAGCGGCCGGTGGGTGCGGTGTTCGCTGCCTACTTCATGCTCACGGCATTTCAGACCGGCCCGGGTCTCGACATGGGCGCCCTTTGGGAGCTGTTCGGCGACGGGCAGTATGGCGCGATCCGCGAGGACTACAGCATCGGCCCGCAAGGGCGGCTGCTGTCGAAGGCTGCGGCGGTCATGGGCGGAGCCGAGGTTTCCGCACAGCTTGCGGGCAGCAACGCCTCCGCTCTTGCGATCGCCAACGGCGACAAGGTCGGTGTCATGATTGTGAACCATGGCGCTTCGCCATTGTCAGGACCGGTCGCACTCGGCCGCATGCCCCGCGACGCCGGCACGATCAACCGCTGGGAGATGAGCAGCGTCAGCCCCGGCGTGTCTGCCACGATCCGGGTCAGGGCCGGCATGACGGACACGCTCGCAGTGCCGCCGATGAGCGTGGTAATCCTGCATAGCTGATGCTTCCAGGTGGTCGAAGCCCAACAGAAAAGGTTTACCAACTCCCAGCCAGACCTGATCCTTTGAGGAAAGATGCGGGTTCCAAACGTCAGGCCTGGGCCATTAGCGGCCTTTGTCAGGGCGCAGCGGCACCACAGGGCATGACGCCGCAGGCGCAGGCTGCCAGCCTGCGATGGTCCGGGCGCAGGCCCGCGCCTCCGCGGGGGCGGCGATCCCCGGAAAGCGCCGCCGCAGCTCGATGACGGCCGACAGCTCGCCCTCCTCGTGGAAGGCGGTGCGGATCGCGGCGGCATCGGCTTCGGTCACCATGAACATGGTCGGAGCATGGGGCACGCGCCTCATGATCGGCAAGCTCAACCTTGGATAGAGTTTTCGCCATCGCAACATCCACTCTGGCCATGCCAAGCCGGAGCGGCCAGCATTGAGGCATTCTGAGTGCTCGCCTTCTTCTACAACGTCCTTGCAAAGTACTCGCCTGCCCTAACCTGCCCCGCGCAGGGCCGCTTGACTGCCTTCGGCCCAGTCCTTGCGCCGTCCCCGCTTCTGCTCTCTCTTGGCGATTACTGGGTTACCCCCCCACTGCGGCCAAGTTTCCGTAATTGAAGATTATCGGTCTGACGAGTGTAGGACCGAGCCTGGGGTCGGTCACCTGTGTCAGCCTTGCGGGTCATACGCCTTCATCGTAATGACGTGTGGTCAACCAGGATGCCTCCCGTGCTGCGGCGCCATGGCTGGTTCCCTGCGCCGAGAAACGCGATGAGCGATGTGATGACCTCTGAGGCCGACATTCGCGCCGTTCGGGTCCGGGTGGTGTTCCAGCAAACACCTGTCACCATGGCCGTGGCGGTAATCAACGCGTCCATCATGGCGGCCGTGCTCGTCGCCGCAGAACATGACAATCGAGCTTACGCCTGGTTTGCGGCCGTTTTCGTCCTTGCGATGCTCCGGCTTGCGCTCTGGTGGGCTTACCGGCGCGCAATGCCGCGACCCGACCAGAGCAGGGCTTGGGAGATCCTTGGCGCGTGCGGCGCCCTGGCTTCCGGGCTAGTTTGGGGCGGCGGGTCGGTCCTGCTGTTTCCCTACTCCGAGACCTACCAGCTTCTCTGGGCATTCCTCATCGGCGGCATGTGCGCCGGTGCTGCCGTGTTCCACTCGGCGCACCTCATGACCGTGCTTGCCTACATCGTTCCAGCTGGTCTGCCCCTTGCCGTCCGCTTCGCTGCCGAGGGATCGGGACGATCCCTTGCCGCTGCCGCCATGAGCATGGTGTTCCTTGCTTCGCTGACGGTCCTCAGCATGCGGGCCAGCCGACGCTTCGGGCGTATCTTTCGGCTGCAGCTTGACCTTGCCCAGCGGACAAGGGAGCTCGACGTCACCAACGCCAGTCTCAGGGCGGAAATGGCCGAACACCGCGCCACGGAGGCTGCGCTTCGGCACGCGCAGAAGATGGAGGCAATGGGACAGCTCACCGGGGGCATTGCGCACGACTTCAACAACCTACTTGCGACCGTGCTGGGCAGCCTGGACCTGCTCGCCCCGCGGCTGCCGGCAGGAGACCAGCAAGCGATGCGCCTGCTCGACACCGCCGTGAAAGGGGCGCAAAGGGGGGCGGCGCTGACGCAGCGCCTGCTCGCCTTCGGCCGCCGCCAGACGCTTGAACCGGGAGTTGTCGACGTGCAAGCCTTGGTGCACGGCATGGCGGACCTGCTGCGCAGTTCGCTCGGCGCCGGCGTCCGGATCGGGACGCATTTTCCGATGGGCCTGGCTCCGGCCCACGTGGACGCCAACCAGCTGGAGTTGGGGTTGCTCAACCTGGCCGTGAATGCGCGCGATGCCATGCCGGAAGGCGGCGAGCTCACGATTGCGGCGCGCGAAGAACAGGTAAGGCCTGGGATGGCAGCAAGCCTGCCCTTGGGATCGTATGTCGTGCTCAGCGTGACGGACACGGGCGAGGGCATGGACGAGGCCACACTGACGCGCGCCATGGAACCGTTCTTCACGACCAAGGAGGTTGGCAAGGGCACCGGGCTGGGCCTGTCGATGGTGCACGGCCTTGCTGCCCAGTCTGGCGGCCAGCTTGTGCTGCGCAGCCGCAAGGGCGCGGGCACAACCGCCGAGCTATGGCTTCCCCGCGCCGAGATCGCCGCCATTCCTTCCGTGCCGGCTTCCGAGCCAGCCCAAGCGAGCCCGGCAGGCACCCGCACGATCCTGGTAGTCGACGACGACCCCACTGTGCTGACGAGCACGGTCGCGATGCTGAGGGAGCTCGGCCATGCCACGATCGCCGTCGCGTCGGGCGAGGAAGCGGTGCAGATCCTGCGAGGTGGCGCAAAGGTCAACCTCGTGATCACGGACTACGCGATGCCTGGCATGACGGGCGTCGAACTCGCCGGAAGGCTCCAAGAGCTGCGGCCCGAACTGGCAGTCCTGCTTGCTACGGGCAACGCGGAGTTGCAGCAGGCTGTGGCGCCCAAGCTGGAGCGTCTTCTCAAGCCCTTTGGTTTCGAGGTGCTGGCCCAGGCCGTAACGAGATGCCTCAATCAGCAGGCCGGCACGGGAGCACAAATCCTCCCGTTTGCGCCCCGCTGAGTGCGACGGCTGTTACAGTTCGGATTACAGGCCCCGAGGATGCAAATTAGGTCTGCTACACCGTGCCGAGCTTGCTTTGACGACATGCTCGGCTTGAGAAGGGCAGACCACCTTAAGCCTGCAGCATGTGCCGCAGCGTCGTCACCAAGGCCTGGGATCTGTAGGGCTTGCCGACAAAGGTCTTGCGCGGTTCCAGCCGGTCGAGGCGCACGGCGTGGAGCGGAAGGGAAGAAGCCACGACAACAGGGATGCCGGGGTGCCGCCGCCGGGCATGGATGGCGACCTGGATGCCGTCGATCGGGCCGGGCATCTGCACGTCCGTGAGGAGCAGGTCGAAGCCGTCCGGGCCGTTGATCAAACCAACGGCCTCGGTGCCGTTCTGTGCTTCAACCACCTTGAAACCCTCATCGTGCAACATCTCTGCCGCTGCAAGGCGGGTAAAGTAATCGTCTTCGACAAACAACAGCCGGACCGAAGCCATGGACGTCATCATCGCAAACTACACGCCGCTCCACCCGGCCGAAGCTCAGAGCGCCTTTCGTTGCTGACATGAGTTCTTGAAGCGGATCGGTAAGTGACGTCATTCAGTCACAATCATGTCAGTTCAACAACGGAAGCCTTTGCCGTCGGCCGTCCTCGCTCGAGCAGCACGCTTGAGAATACCCGCATGTAACCTTATGCGGAGCCGAGCTGCTCGAACCGGCAGCGAACTATGCCGTAGCGTTCGCAGGCGGCGGCTTCCAGCCTCGGACGGTTGGTGATCACCACGTAGCCGTGCGCGCAGGCGGCAATGACGGGCCGTGCCCAACTCAGCCCGTCCGGCCCAGGCAAAGGCGAGCTGAACCTACCCCATCAAGGCTGCTTGCCGGTGCTGGGCAGAAGCCGTGCTCCAGCACGGAGCGTTGGCAATCCGTTGTTTCCGGCTTGAGCACTTGGGCGAGCGCCGCTTCGGCCGTGTCCAGCCTGTATCGGCCGGCAGAGGCCCTGGGCAGCATGGTTCTTTCCAGCCGGCCCGTGCCGTCGAACGCCATGCGCGGCCGTGTTGCATGGATCCACTACAAGTATTTTCAATAACTTAAGCCGCAATGAAAGTTCATTCAGGCTCCAAACTGGCGTAGATTGTATCGGTATCGGCGATTTTAGCCGCTAGTTGCGAGGTCTTATCATCTACATTTCTCATACATCGACGACATGCCTTTGAAATTGCTTCAAGGTCTTGTTGCAAGCGGACTGTAGATCCATGCAACACGGTCCCATCCGGCCCATCTCGGCCCGGTGAAAGTGAGCCAGCGTGTTGATGAATTCGGCAGAGGTGGCTGGAAAAGGTGGGGCAGTCAGTCTTTCGGGCCTCCCTACGTCTGGCTGCTTCTCGTGAGCAGTGCTCATGGCCTATGTCTCTGCTGCACCCGGTGGCGACGGAGTGAATACTGCGCTCGCCCGGGAGCGGTGATCAAGCAGGGCGCAAGCGAGGAGGAAGAACCGCTTTGACGTGATTGGAACGTTGATTGGCCGGTTCGTCCCAGCCGTCTTCCTGTCGGAACTCGCTGATCAGTGAACCGCCTCAGGACGGCCAAAGCCCGATCCATCATGACCTCAACCGAATCAGCTATAGAACGGCCTACCTGAATTTCGGGCCAGCCCTAATTTGACCCCCCAACGCGTTTTCAGTGTTGCTTAAGCTTTTAAAACTGCTTGTAGTGGTCGGTGCACCGCGGTCGCCCACAGCCTTAACCAGGGTCCGCCTGCACAGGAGGAAACAATGCCAGAGAGCGTATACAAGGTAATCGAACTCGTCGGGACCAGCACAGAGTCCTGGGAGAAAGCGGCCAAGGCCGCCGTCGAGCGCGCTGGCGAGTCGCTACGCGATCTACGGGTAGCCGAGGTCACCGAGCAGGACATGCAGTTGAAGGACGGAAAGGTTGAACTCTACCGGGCAAAGGTAAAAGTGTCATTTAAATACGAGAATGCCGAGTAGCACGTCTCCGTATATCGGCGGAGTTTCAGGTCCTGCCCGGCCGTGTTGCATGGGTCAGGGTTAAGACCGGAGCAAGCCCAACCCCGCCTGGGCTCAGACGGTGCGGACGAAGAATTGGTATCCAAATTCCGACCTGCTGTTCAAGGCATAAACGGCGACCTCCACCTCGATTGCTCGACGTTGGTCCGTGCACGAGCGCAGCGGGACCGCCGCTACAGCGCCGCCTTTCGGGCCGCGGACCTCGGCAAGCAGGTGATCCTGATCGAGCGCTGGGCGACGCTCGGAGGAGTGTGCCTCAATGTCGGCTGCATCCCGTCCAAGGCGCTGCTGCACGCCGCCAAGGTGGTCTGCGAGGGGCAGGAGATGGCCGAGCATGGGCTGAGTTTCCAAGCACCGCAGACGGACATCGACAAGCTCCGGGGCTGGAAGGACGGGGTGGTCAAACGCCTGACTGGCGGCCTCGGCGGGCTCGCCAAGCAGCGAAAGGTGACCGTCGTCGAGGGCACCGGCCGCTTCGTCTCGCTCAATCAGATCGAGGTGCAGGGCCAGGACGGGATCAAGACGATCAACTTCGACAGGCGATCATCGCGGCCGGCTCCGAGGCGGTTACGCTGCCTTTCATCCCGCATGGCGACCCGCGTGTCATCGACTCCACGGGGGCGCTGGCACTCGCGGACATCCCCAAGCGTCTCCTGGTGCTTGGCGGCGGCATCATCGGCCTCGAGATGGCCACCGTTTATGACGCCCTCGGCTCCAAGGTGACGGTCGTGGAACTGATGGACCAGATTATCCCCGGCGCCGACAAGGAGATCGTCGCCCCGCTGATGAAGCGGATCGAGAAGCGCTACGAGGCGATCTACCTCAAGACCAAGGTCACGAAAGTCGAGGCGAAGCCGGACGGCCTGGTCGCGCATTTCGAGGGTGGCGAGGCGCCGCCTAGCGACTGCTTCGATCGCGTCCTCGTCGCCGTGGGCCGGCGCCCGAGCGGCAAGTTGATCGGCGCGGAGAACGCCGGTATCCAAGTCGACGAGCGCGGCTATATTCCCGTGGACAAGCAGATGCGGACCAACGTGCCGCACATCTTCGCTATCGGCGACATCGTGGGACAGCCGATGCTCGCCCACAAGGCGGTGCACGAGGGCCACGTCGCAGCCGAGGTAGCGGCGGGGAAAAACAGCCACTTCGATGCCAAGGTGATCCCGTCCGTCGCCTATACCGATCCGGAGGTCGCCTGGGTCGGGCTGACCGAGAACGAGGCCAAAGCGCGCGGCGTGAAATATGGCAAGGGAGCGTTCCCCTGGGCGGCGAGCGGCCGGTCGCTCGCACTCGGCCGCGACGAGGGCGTCACCAAGGTCCTGTTCGATGAAGCGACGGACCGGATCATCGGCTGCGCCATTGTCGGCCCCAACGCCGGCGAGCTCATCGCAGAGGCTACGCTGGCGATCGAGATGGGGGCGGACGCCGCAGACATCGGCCTCACCATCCATCCCCATCCGACGCTCTCTGAAACGTTCGGGCTGGCCGCGGAAATGTTCGAGGGGACGATCACCGATCTCATGCCACCGCGGCGCAAATAAGAAGCGCACACAAAGGGAGAACTCCATGGATCAGGCTGTGGGCACCGACACCATGCGGGCTGACGACCCGCTCGCGAAGGCTGCGCTCGATTACCACGAGTATCCTCAACCGGGTAAGGTGTCGGTCACGCCCACTAAGAGCATGAGTAACCAGCGCGACTTGGCACTCGCCTACTCGCCCGGTGTTGCCGTGGCTTGCATGGCCATCCACTCGGACCAGGCGCTCGCCAGCCGCTACACATCTCGCGCCAACCTTGTGGCCGTTGTCAGCAACGGCACTGCCGTCCTTGGCCTTGGCAATATCGGTCCGCTCGCGAGCAAGCCCGTCATGGAAGGCAAGGCCTGCTTGTTCAAGAAGTTTGCCGGCATCGACGTGTTCGATATCGAGGTCGCCGAAACTGACCCCGACAAGATCGTGGAGATCGTGGCGGCGCTGGAACCCACATTCGGCGGCATTAACCTGGAGGACATCAAGGCGCCCGAGTGCTTCACAATCGAGCAGAAGCTCCGTGCGCGCATGAAGATACCTGTCTTCCATGACGACCAGCACGGCACCGCGATCGTCGCCGCCGCCGCCATCGTCAACGGCCTGAAGGTCGTGGGCAAAAGCATCGAGGCCGTGCGCCTGGTCTGCTCCGGCGCCGGTGCCGCCGCCATCGCCTGCCTCGATCTGCTGGTCGGCCTTGGCGTGAAGCCAGAGAACATCCTTGTCGTCGACAGCAAGGGCGTCATCCATTCAGGGCGTGTTGGCCTGGACGCGAGCAAGCAGCGCTACGCCCGACAGACCGACGCCCGCACGCTGGCCGACGCCATGCCGTGGGCAGACGTGTTCCTCGGTGTGTCTATGGCCGGCGTGCTCAAACCGGAGATGGCCGAGACCATGGCTGAGCGCCCGCTCATCCTGGCACTGGCCAATCCCGATCCCGAAATCAGCCCGGAGGATGCAAAGCGCGTCCGCCCCGATTGCGTGATCGCGACGGGCCGTAGCGACTACCCGAACCAGGTAAACAACGTGCTCTGCTTCCCGTTCATCTTCCGCGGCGCGCTCGACGTGGGCGCGACTGCGATCAACGAGGAGATGAAGCTCGCGGCGACCCTCGCCATCGCCAACCTTGCCCAAGCCGAGCAGTCCGACGTCGTCGCCCAGGCTTATGGTGTGGAGGACCGGTTCGGCCCCGAGCACCTGATTCCACGGCCCTTCGACCCGCGCCTCATTACCACCGTGGCGCCGGCCGTTGCCGAGGCCGCTATGCGCAGCGGTGTTGCAACCCGCCCGCTCGCTGACATAACAGCCTACCGCGAACGTCTGGGCGGCTTCGTGTACCGCTCCGGCACGATCATGCAGCCTTTGTTTGCCGCAGCCGTCGCGGCTGCCAAGCGCGTCGTGTTCGCCGATGGCGAGGACGAACGCGTGCTGCGGGCGGTGCAGATCGTGGCGGATGAGCGCCTGTCCAAACCCATCCTTATTGGCCGTCCGGAGACGATCCGAGCACGGGCGAGCGAACTCGGCCTGCGCATCCGCGACGGCCAGGATTACGAGATCGAAGCCATCCAGGACGATGTGGCGCGTGGCGAGGCGGCCGAGGCCTACTATCAGCTAGAACGCCGCCACGGCATCAGCCGCGACTATGCGCAACTGGAGATGCGGCGTAACCGCACGCTGATCGGGGCCATGCTGGTGCGGCAAGGCAAAGCCGATGCGATGCTGTGCGGCGCGTCGTCCGGACGCTACGCTGAGAACCTGCGGCATATCCAGGAGGTGATCGGGCTGCAGGCGGGCGCTAAAACCTTCGCAGCGATGAACCTGCTCCTGCTGCCGCAGCAACCGGTGTTCCTGTGCGACACCCACATCAATGACGATCCGACGGCCGAGCAGCTCGTCGAGATCACGCTGCTCGCTGCGGCGGAGGTGCGACGTTTCGGTCTGGTGCCGCGGGCAGCGATGCTTTCGCACTCAAGCTTTGGAAGCGCGGACACGCCGGGCGCCCGGAAAATGCGGGCCGCCGCCGAGTTGCTTGCCGAGCGCGCGCCCGAGCTGGAGGTAGAAGGCGAGTTGCAAGGCGATGCCGCCCTCTCCCGCGCTGTGCTGGACCGGGTCTTCCCGGAGTCCAGGCTGTCTGGGGAGGCTAACCTTCTCATCATGCCAAACCTCGACGCGGCGAACATAACCTTTTCTTGCCTTCGGGTGGTCGCTGGTCAGGGTGTCACCGTCGGCCCGATCTTGCTGGGAGCCGCGAAGCCGGTCCACATTCTATCGCCGACGAGCACGGTTCGCGGGATCATCAATATGACGGCGCTGGCCTGCGCCGAGGCAGCCGTGGAGGCGTAAAGAATGGGTCCGGGCTCCGGCAACGATCCCCATGACAAGCTGTCGTGTCCAAACGCCAGAAGTCTGGGATTGGAAGCCGTCGCTAAAAGCCGGCGAAAGTAGAAAGGATCACACGAATGAGCGTTGCCCTTCCGCAACCCCGGCGCCGCGGCTTGCAGTCGCTGGCGCCGATGTTCGTTGGCATGTTCGAACGCTACATGCCCGACCCCTTCGTGCTGGCGATCGGATTGACCGGGCTTACTGCGCTGCTGGCCCTGCTGATCGCGCCCAAGGGCTCGCCGACCATAATCGTCACGACGTGGTATACCGGGATCTTCGCGATCCTCGGCTTCGCTTTCCAGATGATCCTGATCCTGGCGACCGGGCATGCGCTCGCCCACGCGCCGGTGATAGCACGCCTGCTGCGCCGGCTGGTCGCGACGGCGCGCACCCCCAACCAGGCCGTCGTTCTCACGTTCCTGGTGGCTGCGGCGGCATCCCTGTTGAACTGGGGCTTCGGCCTGGTGGTGGGCGCCATCCTGGGGCGCGAGGTGGCCCGGCAGGTGCGGGTGGACTTCGGCTGGCTGGTCGCGGCCGCCTATTCCGGCTTCGCGGTCTGGGCCAGCGGCATTTCCAGCTCGATCGCGCTCACGCAGGCAACGCATGGCAACGCGCTGAACATCGTCGAGAAGCTCACCGGCCAAATGCTGCCCTTGTCCGACACCGTGTTCGCGACCTTCAACTGGCTTCCCACGCTGCTGATCGTGCTGGTGATGCCGATCGTGTTCATCGCCATCCGCCCAGCAGACGCCGACGTAGTGCCCTTCGTGCCCGAGGCCGAGCCGCCGCCGCCGGCGCCTGACCTGTCCAACTCCATTGCCCGGCGCATGGACCGCTCGCCGGTCGGCAGCCTGTTCCTGCTGGCGGCAGGCCTCGCCGTGGTGGGCGTGCTGTGGTCGCAGGGCGCGCTCACCTTCGACGTCAACATGATCATCCTGATCTTCCTGATCGGCGGCATCGCGCTGCACGGCACGCCCGTCGCATATGGGGCCGCGATGAAGAACGCCGCCAAGCAGACCGGCGGCATGATGCTGCAATACCCGTTCTACGGCGGCATCATGGGCATCATGTCGGGCACCGGGCTCGCTGACTCGATCTCGAAAGCGTTCGTCGTGGTGTCGAGCGCCCACACCCTGCCGTTCTGGAGCTACATCTGCTCGCTGATCATCACGTTCTTCGTGCCGAGCGGCGGCGGGCACTGGGCGGTGCAGGGGCCGTTCGTGGTGCCGGCAGCCGCCACCCTGCACGCCTCGATGGCCGGGTCCACCATGGCGGTGGCGATGGGCGAACAGGTGGCCAACATGCTGCAGCCGTTCTGGGCGCTGCCGGTCGTGGCGATGGCCGGCATCGGCATCCAGCGCGTGATGGGCTACACCGTGGTGACGTTCGTGGTCACCGGCCTCATTTACGCGCTGGCGCTGCTCGTGCTGGTGTGAGGCCGGCCAGGCCATGAGGAAAAAACCGTGAACGAGCTTTTTAATCTCAGGGTGAGCCATGCGCTGGTGACCGGCGCATCGAGCGGGCTCGGCCAGCATTTCGCGCGCTTCCTCGCAGGGGCCGGTGCCAAGGTCACGCTCGCCGCCCGGCGTGAGGCGGCGCTCACCCGGACCGTCGAGGAGATCCGGGCGGAGGCCGGACAGGCGCAAAGCGTGGTGATGGACGTCACCGATGCCGGCAGTATCGGGCGCGCTTTCGACCGCGCCGAGGAGGGCTTCGGGCCCGTGACCGTCCTGGTCAACAACGCCGGCGTGACGGCGGCGGGTGTGGCGCTGCAGCTCGACGAGGCCAGTTGGGACCAGGTGATCGACACCAACCTCAAGGGCGTTTGGCTGGCAGCCCAGGCGGCGGCACAGCGCATGGTTCGCCACGGCACCGGCGGGAGCATCGTCAACATCGCCTCCATCCTTGGCCTCAGGGTGGCTGGGGGCGTAGCGCCTTATGCCGTCTCCAAGGCTGGCGTCGTGCAGATGACCAAGACGCTCGCCCTCGAATGGGCGCGCCACAACATCAGGGTCAATGCCCTGGCGCCTGGGTATATCGAGACGGAGCTCAACAGCGACTTCTTCGCCAGCGACGCCGGGCAGGCACTGGTGAAACGCATTCCCCAGCGACGGCTGGGCAAGGCAGGCGAGCTTGATGGGGCGCTGCTGCTACTGGCATCGTCCGCGGGGTCCTACACGACGGGTTGCGTGATCGCAGTCGATGGCGGCCACCTGGTCTCAAGCCTCTGATGGCCTCAAGCCTTCGGGCCGGCCTGCCGAAAACAAGGACGATCACATGAGCATGCACGCCGCGCAGCACCCGTTCGAAACCGGGCTCGACCGGTCGGGCGCCAACTTCGTCCCGCTGTCGCCAACTAGCTTCTTGACCCGGGCCGCGTCCGCCTTCGCCGGCAAGACCGCGGTCATCGACGGCGAGCGACAGTTCACCTACGCGGAGCTGCTCGACCGCTGCACCCGGCTCGGCTCCGCGCTCGCCCAGCGGGGCGTCGGGCACCTCGACACGGTGGCCATCCTCGCCTCCAACGTGCCGGAAATGATCGAGGCGCATTTCGCGGTGCCGATGCTGGGCGCCGTGCTCAACCCGCTGAACACCCGGCTCGACGCGGCGGCGATCGCCTTCTCGCTCAGCCATGGTGGCGCCAAGGTGCTGATCGCCGACCGCGATTATGCGGCCCTCGTCGCCGCGGCGCTGCCCCAAGTCGGCCACGACGTGCTGCTGATCGCTATCGACGACTCCGGGTCGCCCGATGTCGCGCCGGCCCGAGCGATCGCCTATGAAGCATTCCTCGCCGGGGGCGATCCCCGCTTCGCCTGGTCGGGACCCGCGGACGAGTGGCAGTCGCTTTGCCTGCTCTATACCTCGGGGACCACCGGGGACCCCAAGGGCGCCGTGTATAGCCACCGCGGCGCCTACCTTCAGGCGCTCGGCAACGCGCTCATGTTCGGGCTCAGCTACGACAGTGTCTATCTGTGGACGCTGCCGATGTTCCATTGCAGCGGTTGGTCCTATCCGTGGGCGGTCGCCGCGGTCGGGGGAACCCAGGTTTGCCTGCGCAAGGTCGACCCCGCCGCGATCTTCCAGCTTATCGCCCGGCACCGGGTTACCCATCTCTGCGGCGCGCCGATCGTCATGACCATGCTCGCGCACGCGCCGGCGGATCAGCACGTCGCCTTCGATCACGTCGTACGCTGCGCGACCGGAGGGGCGGCGCCGCCATCGTCCGTCCTGCGCGCCATGGAGGAAATCGGTTTTCAGGTAACCCATCTTTACGGGGCCACCGAGACCTACGGCCCGTCCACCTCCTGCGTCTTCCAAGCCGAGTGGGCCGAGCTTCCCACGGAGCGGCGCTACACCAACATGGCACGGCAGGGCGTAGCCTATCCCACCCTTGAAGGCGTCATGGTGGCTGACCCGAGGACCATGGCGCCGGTGCCACAGGACGGCGAAACGGTGGGCGAGCTCATGCAGCGCGGCAACACGATCATGAAAGGCTATCTCAAGAACCCGGACGCTACGACGAAGACCTTGGCCGGGGATTGGTATCTCTCGGGCGACCTAGCCGTCTGGCATCCCGATGGCTATGTCGAGATCAAGGACCGGTCCAAGGACATTATCATCTCCGGTGGCGAGAACATCTCGAGCCTTGAGGTCGAGGAGGTACTGTCGCAGCACCCGGCCGTACTCATTGCCGCCGTGGTCGCTCGGCCCGACCCGACCTGGGGCGAGACGCCTTGCGCTTTTATTGAGCTGAAGACAAACGTCGGCACGGTCAGCGAGGCCGAGATCATCGGGTTTTGCCGGCAGCACATGGCGCGCTTCAAGGTGCCCAAGAAGGTGATCTTCGGCCCACTGCCGAAGACCTCGACCGGCAAGATCCAGAAGTTCGCACTTCGCGACTATGCCCGGGAGCTGTGAGCGAAGGCCAACACTGACCGTTGGCGTATTGCTGGCTCCGGCGTGGTTCAAAACCGGGTCACACGTAAGGCTGGGTTGGCGCTGTCAGGAGGGATGATGGCACCCTGCCGTTTTCAGGTGTGGTGAGCGTATGGATCGGTGTGTTGGCGCAGCAGCGAGGCTGCCCGGGAGCGACCGTAAGGACCTGGCCATTCAGGCGCTGGCGCGATCGGAGACGGTCAGTGACCTGGCGGCCTGGCACGGGGTGAGCCGCAAGTTCGTCTACCAGCAGACGCACAAAGCTCGTGCTGTGCTCGACGGCGCCTTCTTGCCTGCCGTGCCGGACGACGAGGTGCTGTTCGAGCTGGCGGTGACCAAGGCGTGGCTGCGCCAGGTGATCGTCGGGCTGACGCTGATCTGCCG
>CALMVT010000088.1 GCA_937873175.1 uncultured Acetobacteraceae bacterium
CCGGGATTAAACTTCAATAAGTAGTCCCGCGGCACGGAATGCCGAGCACGGAGTTTGTCCATCGCGTGGGAGAGGGCTAATGCCTGCTGTGCCTCAACAACGACACCGCCATAGATCAGGAAATCTCCTTTGCGCTTCTCAAGGTTGGTCTCGTCGCAGTAGAGCAGATGCATATTGAGTTGCCGCATAGAGCGTTCTAATGCACGGCAGACTACACGCTGAGATTACTGATCCAAGTCGTTTTTCTGATCCGAAGCGACTCGGCAACCTGCAAGCTGTGGCTAGAGACAGGTCTTTCCTGTAATGGATCGAGAGCGACAGTTCGACGACAAACTGGCCTACTCACCACCATAAAGTTCTTCAACCGTGATGACGACTTCAGGTGGGTCCATCGCGATCGGGCCGCCCACGACGACCAGCGTGTCGATGGTGGCGCCAGCCCGGCGGTGATGGGTAACGATCCGCCGGGTGGGATGGACTCAGGTAATGCGCGATCGATGGCACCCGAAAATAGTCGGCCAGCTTGCCGCCAGTGTCCGTCGAGGCCGTGCCGGGCGAGAGCACTTCCACGATGACCACCGGGTTTGGAGCCGCGATGGCATCATCGGCCATCGGCTCCCCGCAGTTCACCAGCGCGTCCGGTTCGTAGTCGCTGTCGCCGGTTTCCACCGTCGCGCCGTCAGGCAATGCCTGGCAACTAACGCCAGCGGTTGCGATTGCGCGTTCCAGCGCCTTGTAAACGGCTACCTTGGCCCGAAGATGCGCGCCGCATTCCGGCGCCATGGCCACGATGCGGCCATCCACCCGTTCATAGCGGCCCCTGGATTGCGCTTCGCACCACTGCCTGAACTCCTTGCGGGAGTAATGCCGGTCAGCTTCTGGCGATGAAAGGGTCATCAAGTATTCCGTATCATGGAGCTACGGCCGAGAAAGCGAACTGCGTGTCGGCGTCCGACATTCGCTTGCGCTCGGCGTCCATCGGGGTCCAGCGCCGCCCAGACGGCAATGTGCGTGTCAAGCAGCAGCCTCAATCTGGCAGGCCAAGCACGCGCCGGCTGAAATCGGGGTCGTCGAAATCCGGCGGCAAACTCACCTTGAGGCCATCAAGCCCGAGTTCGCAGCAAATGGCGGCCGCTTTGTCGAAATCCATGCCGGACGCGCTCTGCACCGGGATCAATTCAGCGAAGGGACGGCCATGTTTGGTCACAACAACGCGCTCGCCACGGACCGCCGCGGCGGCCTCGGCGAAGCGGGCTTTGGCCTCGCGTATCGAAAGCTCCACGGCAAGTCCCCCCAGTAATGCCCATGCTCAAGGCGGCTGGCACGCCAGCCTAACACGACCAGGATTTGTGGCCACTACGTGACCACGCGGCCCATGCCGGGCCAATTGTGTGTCCAGTGTCCTCAACAGCATGTGCCGGATGCAGCCAGCCGACAGGACCGTCGATACAACCCCATCAACGCTCCTTCACGTAAGGCACCCCGCTCGCCCGCGGTGGCACCGTCCGCCCGACGAACCCGGCCAGCAGCACCACCGTCAGCCCATACGGCAGCGCCTGCAACGCCTGCACCGGGAACTGGCCGATCCCCGGCACTGCCACGCCTTGCAGCCGGATCGCCGCCGCGTCCAGCAGCCCGAATCCCAAACAGGCCAGCAGGGTCGGCCAGGGCCGCCAGCCGCCCAGGATCATCGCCGCCAGCGCGATGAAGCCGCGCCCGGATACCATGTCGCGCTGGAACCCCGCCCCCTGCGCCGTCGCAATGGACGCCCCGGCGATCCCGCACAGCACGGACGCGATCAGCACCGCTGCGCAGCGGAGCCGCGCCACGGACACCCCGGCGGTGTCGGCCGCGGCCGGATGCTCCCCGCAGGCGCGCAGCCGCAGGCCGAAGCGGGTGCGGCCCAGGACATAAGCGCTGACCGGCACCAGCGCGAAAGCCAGGTACGCCAGCGCCGTCTGCCCGCCGAGCAGCGTGGCGTAAACCCGCCCCAACACCGGAACCCCGGCCAGCGCCTCCGTCCCCGGCAGCACGACCGACAGGAAGCGGGCGCCGGGCGGCAGCGGCGGCGTTTGCCCGCCCTGGCGGAACCAAATCAGCGCCAGCGTCGCCGTCAGGCCGGAGGCGATGATGTTGATCGCCATGCCGGACACGACCTGGCTGCCGTTCAGCGCGATGCTGGCATAAGCGTGCACCAGCCCGAGCAGGCACGCCGCCCCGATGCCCGCCAGCAGGCCCGGCACAGCCTGGCCCGTGACCGCGGCCACCGCGGCGGCGGCAAAGGCGCCGACCAGCATCTTGCCTTCCAGCCCGACATCGACAATGCCGGCGCGCTCCGACACCAGGCCGGCCAGGGCGGCGAGCAGCAGCGGCGTGGCGAGGCGCAGCGTCGCGGCCAGCACGGGCAGGGCAGCGTCAAGGACCTCCACCGCCTCAGCCGCCCCGGCGGCGCAGCGCGCGCAGCAGCGCCGGGCGCAGCATGTTGCCCAAGGCGCCGGTGAGCAGGATCACCAGGCCCTGAATCAGCACCACGATCTCGGTCGGCACGTCCGGCGCTTCAAAGGCGAGTTCCGCGCCGCCCTGGGTCAGCGCGCCGAACAGCAAGGCGGCCAGCAGCACGCCCGCCGGATGATTGCGCCCCATCAGCGCCACCGCGATGCCGGTGAAGCCGTAGCCGCCAGTGAAGCCCAGCAGTAGCCGGTGCTGCGCGCCCAGCAGTTCGTTCACTGCGACCCCGCTGGCCAACGCGCCGGACAGCGCCATGACGAGAACCGTCATCCGCGCCTGGTCGATGCCGGCGTAGCGCGCGACCTCGGCGCTTTCCCCCGCCACGCGCAGCGCGTAGCCCCAAGGCGTGCGCCACACCAGCAGCCACACCGCCCCCGCCGCCAGCAAGGCGAGCGGCAAGGCGAGGTTGACCGGGGCGGAGCTGGGAAAGCCCAGGGCGGACAGCGACGGCAGGTCCGCCGCCGCGGCGAAGCGCCGGGTTTCCGGCGACATGGACCCCGGCGCAATCAGCACGTTGACGACCAGGTACACCAGCAAGGACGCCGCGAGGAAGTTGAACATGATCGTCGTGATGACGATGTGGCTGCCCCGCCGCGCCTGCAGCCAACCGGGCACGGCGGCGTAGGCGGCCCCGCAGGCCGCGCCGGCCAGCACCGCCAAGGGCAGCAGCAGCGCCGCCGGCAGCGCCTCCCCGTGCAATGCCGCGAGCGCCACGCCGATGCCGGCCAGGACGGCCTGGCCCTCCGCCCCGATGTTGAACAGCCCGCCCTGGAACGCCACCGCCACAGCCAGCCCGGCAAACGCCATGTCGGTCGCGTAATACAAGGTGTAACCGACCGCGTCGGCGGAGCCGAGGCTGCCCATCGCGAGCGCGGTCAACGCCACCACCGGGTCGTTGCCGGTGAGCAGCATCAGCCCGGCGGTGATGGCCAACGCCAGCAGCAGGTTTAGCAGCGGCAGCAACGCCAGATCGACCCAGTGGGGCAGGGCGGCGGCGGGCGCTCCGCTCATGCGGGGACGGGCGCGGCGGACGCGCGCTCCGGCCCGATGCCGGCCATCAGCAGGCCCAGGCGTCCCTCGGTCGCTTCCGCCGCGGGAAGTTCGCCCACCACCCGGCCGTCGAACATGACCAGGATGCGGTCGGCTAGCGCCAGGATCTCGTCAAGCTCTACAGACACCACCAGCACCGCCTTGCCCGCGGCGCGGCAGGCCAGCAGGCGCCGGTGGATGGCGTCGATGCCGCCGATATCGACGCCGCGCGTCGGCTGGCCGACCAGCAGCACGGAGGGGTCGCGCTCGATCTCCCGCGCCAGGATCAGCTTCTGCTGGTTGCCGCCCGACAACAGGCCAGCGCGCAGCGTCGGGTCAGGGGGCCGCACGTCATGCCCGCGCATCAGCCGCGCGCCGTGCCCCGCGATCCGCCCGGGCGACAGCAGGCCAAGCCGCCCGCGATACGCCGGGTCGCCCTGGTAGCCCAGGATGGCGGTGTCGGCAGCGCTGGCCCGGCTCAGCAGGCCGCTGCGCAGCCGGTCCTCCGGCACGTGGCCGAGGCCCAGGCGGCGCAGCGCCGCCGCGTTGAAATCGCGTCCAGGGAACACCGCGCGCCCACGGAGGCGGATTTCGCCCGCGTCCGGCGCGCGCATGCCGGCCAGCGTTTCCAGCAATTCGCCCTGGCCGTTGCCGGCGAGGCCGATGATGCCGAGCACCTCGCCGCCACGCAGCGCCAAATCGATGCCGCGCACCCGCTCCACCCCGGCGGCATCCCGCACCACCAGGCCGCGCGCTTCCAGCAGCGCCGGGCCGGGCTGCGGCGCCGAGCGGGGCGGGGGCGGGAGCAAACGGCGGCCGATCATCAGCTCGCCCAACTCGGCGGCCGAGGTCGCGGCGGTGTCCCGGTGCGCCACCATCTGCCCGGCGCGCATCACCGAAACGCGGTCGGTCACGGCCATGATCTCGCGCAGCTTGTGGGTGATCAGCAGCACGGTGCAGCCTTGGGTGCGCAGGGCCCGCAGCACGCGGAACAGGTCATCCGCTTCCTGCGGCGTGAGCACGCCGGTCGGCTCGTCCAAGATCAGGATCTGCGCGCCGCGATGCAGCGCCTTCAGGATCTCCACCCGCTGCTGCGCGCCCACCGACAGGTCCTCGATGCGGGCCTGGGGATCGACGCGCAGCCCGTAGGCGTCGCCCAGCCGGGCCAGCTCCGCCCGGGCGCGCGCCGCGCCGGGCGCCAGCCGCGCGCCCCCTTCCGCGCCCAGCAAGACGTTTTCCAGCACCGTCAGGCGCTCCACCAGCATGAAGTGCTGATGCACCATGTCGATGCCGAGCCGGATGGCATCGCGGCTGCCGCGGATCGCGGCGGGCTGGCCGCGCACCAAAATCTCGCCGGCGTCGGCCTGGTAGAAGCCGTGCATGATCGCCATCAGCGTCGATTTGCCGGCGCCGTTCTCGCCGACGATGCCGTGGATCGTGCCGGCCTCCACCCGCAGGTCCACCGTCCGGCAGGCGTGCACTGCGCCGAACCGCTTGTCGATGCCGCGCAGCTCGATGGCGGGCGGGGCCTCGGGCGGCAAGATCAATTCGGGCAGGCGTTGTCGCTCAGGTAGTCGTGCACCGTGATCTTGCCCGCGGCGATGTCGGCCTTGGCCTCGTCGACCCGGCTGCGCATGGCGGGCGTGACCACGCCCGCGTTGTTCTCGTCGAACGCCAGGCCCACGCCGTTTTCCCCGAGGCCCAGCACCTGCGTGCCCGGGTGCCAGGTGCCGGCGCGGGCGGCTTCCAACGCCGCGCGGGTGGCGACATCGACCCGCTTCACCATGCTGGTCAGCACGTGGCCGGGGTGCAGCATATTCTGGTTGGAATCGACGCCGATGCCGAACTTGCCGGCGTCCGCCGCCGCCTGCAGCACGCCGAGGCCCGTGGCGCCCGCGGCGTGGAACACCACGTCGGCGCCGCGCTCGATCTGCGAGCGCGTCAGCTCCGCGCCGCGTACCGGGTCGGCCCAGGCGGCGGGGGTGGAGCCGGTCATGTTCTGCAGCACCTCCACCCGTGGGTTCACGGCGCGGGCGCCCGCCGCGTAGCCGCAGGCGAACTTGCGGATCAGCGGGATGTCCATGCCGCCGACGAAGCCGATCTTGCCGGTGGCGCTGCGCATGGCCGCCAGCATCCCGGCGAGGTAGCTGCCCTGCTCTTCCCGGAACAGGATCGACTGCACGTTGGGGGCCTCGACGACGGAATCGATGATGACGAAGCGCAGCGCCGGAAACTCGGCCGAAACGGTTTTCACCGCGGTGGCCTGGTTGAAGCCAACCGCGATGATCGGGGTTTGGCCGCGCCGCGCGAAGTTGCGCAGCGCCTGCTCGCGCTGGGTGTCGTTCTGCGGCTCGAACTCCCGCACGGCGATGCCGCTGGCCCGGGTGAAGGCTTCCGCGCCGTCGTGCACGCCCTCGTTGAACGACTTGTCGAACTTGCCGCCCATGTCGAACACGATGGCGGGCGCGACCTCCGCGGCGCGGGCGACGCCTGCGGACAGGAGCGCGATCAGGGCTGCGGCAAGCAATGGGGGCATCGTTTGGGTCCCTCGGGCCATCGGCCCTGCGTGGGTGGGGCAGTTCGGGCCATGGTAGGGCGAAGGGAATACGCCAGCAATGCGCCGCGCTTTACGCCCTGCCGTTCCCCGGGTGAGGATGCCGGCCATGACGACCTCCCCCGGCGCCCGCCTCGACCGCTTCCTCCAAACCCTGCCGCGCGCCTATCCCGGGCCGGGCGGCGCGGTGGCCGTGCTGCGGGAGGGCGAGGTGTTGGCCCGGCACGCATGGGGCTGGGCCAACGCCGAGCGGCGCATCCCCTTCACGCCGCACACGCTGTTCCGCATGTGCTCCGTCACCAAGCAGTTCACCTGCGCCCTGGTGCTGGATGCTTTTCCCGACCCGTCCGCGCTGGACAGCGACGTGCGGGCACGCTTGCCGGTGCTGGAAGGAGCGCCGCCCGGCGCGCTGCACCTGTGCCACAACCAGTCGGGCCTGCGCGATTACTGGGCGGTGGCGATGCTGCACGGCGCGCCGGCGGAGTCCGCGTTCGGCGACACGGAGGCCGCCCGGGTGATCGCCGGCACCCGGACGCTGCAGTTCGCGCCGGGCTTCCGCTACTCCTACGTGAACCAGAACTTCCGCATCCTGTCCGACATCCTGCAGGAGCGCACGGGCCGCGGCTTCGCGGAGTTGCTGCGCACCCGCATCTTCGAGCCGTCCGGCATGGAGCGCGCGGTCCTGGCCGCCGACACCCGCGCCATGCCGGACGGCACGGAAGGCTACGAGGGCACCCAGGCCACCGGCTTCCGCCCGGCGGAGAACCGCATCCTATGGACCGGCGACGCCGGGCTGGGCGCTTGCCTCGATGACATGATCGCCTGGGAACAATTTATCGACGCGACGCGGGACGATGCGGGCGAGCTTTATCGCCGGCTGTCCGCCCCGGTCGCCTTTACGGACGGCACCCCGGCCGCCTACGGCTTCGGGCTGGGCCGGTCCACCGAAGGGGGCCGTCCCGTCACCGGCCATGGCGGCGCGCTGCGGGGCTGGCGCAGCCACCGCATGTATGTGCCGTCGGAGCGCGTCTCGGTTGTCGTCATGTTCAACCACCTGTCGGACGCCCGCGCCGCGGCACTGGACGCGCTGGCCGCCGCGCTGGGAGAGGACCGGCCACCGCCCGGCGCCGCGGTGCCGATGCCCGACTGGCTCGGCACGTACATGGAACCGGAAACCGGGCTTGCCGTGCGGATCGACGCGGGGCCGGACGGGCAGGTGCGGCTGCGCTATGGCCATTCCGCCGAGCGGCTTGATCTCCACCCGAACGGCACCGCGGGCAACGGCGGCACCCGGCTTCGGCCCGGCGAGGGCGGGCTGTGGATGGACCGCCCGGGGGAGAACCAGAGTTCCCGCCTGTGCTCCTGCGACGGCCCGCCCCTTGCCGATGCTGCCGGCCGCTACCGCTGCGCCGAGTTGGATGCGGAGCTGACGGTGGCCGACGCCGGGGGCGTGCTGTATGGCGGCTTTTCGGGGTTCCTGGGCCAGGGGCGCATGGAACTGCTTGATCCCATCGGGCCGGACGTTTGGGCGCTGCCCTGCCCGCGCGCCCTGGACCACACGCCGCCGGGCGACTGGACGGTGGCGTTCCGGCGGAACACGGCGGGCCGTGCAGCGGGGGTGGAGGTCGGCTGCTGGCTGGCCCGGCGCCTCCATTACGCGCGCATTGGCTGACGGAACGGATCGGGGTCAACCAACGCGGGAGCTGGCGCGTTCGCCATACATGAACATTGTCGCAACGACCTGTCCCGCGAGGCTTGCATGTCCCTGACCAGCCTGCTGCTCGGCCGCCGCCTGGCCAACCGCGAGGCCCAAGGCCGCAAGATCGGCGTGTTCGAGGGCGTGCCCGCGATGGGCTTGGACGGCCTCAGCTCGGCGTCCTACGGGCCGGAGGCGATGCTGACCGTGCTGGCCGTCACCGGCGCCGCCGGGCTTGGCGCCGTGCAGCCGATCACCTGGGTCATCCTGGCGCTGCTCGCCATCCTGTTCCTGTCGTATTGGCAGACCATCGCCGCCTACCCGAACAACGGCGGGTCGTACACGGTGGCGCGGGAGAACCTGGGGCACGACGCCGGGCTGCTGGCGGCGTCGGCGCTGATGGTGGATTACATGCTGAACGTCGCCGTGGGGATCTCCGCGGGCGTGGGCGCGCTCACCTCCGCGGTGCCGGTCCTGCACCCGTATACCCTTCCCTTGTGCTTGGCCGTGCTGGCGGCCATCACCGTCGTCAACCTGCGGGGCACCAAGGAGTCCGGCCTGGCGCTCGCGGTGCCGACCTACCTGTTCATCGCGAGCCTCGCCTTCATCCTCGTCGCGGGCGCGTGGGCCGCTTGGACCGCCGGCGGGCAGCCGCAGCCCGTGGTGGCGCCGCCGGGCCACGCGGAGGCAACCGGGGCGCTCACCTTGTGGCTGCTGCTGCGCGCGTTCGCCGCCGGGTGCACGGCGATGACCGGGGTGGAGGCGGTCAGCAACGGCGTCGGCGCGTTCAAGGAGCCAACGGTCAAGCACGCCCGCGGCACGCTTGCGGCGATCTGCCTGGTGCTTGGGCTGCTGCTGCTCGGCATCGCCTACCTGGCCCGCGGCTACGGGGTGACGGCGATGGACCAAACGGCGGAGGGCTACCAGAGCGTCCTGTCGCAGTTGGTCGCGGCGGTGTGGGGGCGGGGCTGGGTGTATTACGTCACCATTGGCAGCGTGCTGGCCGTGCTGTGCTTGTCGGCCAACACCAGCTTTGTCGGCTTCCCCCGGCTGTGCCGGCAGGTGGCGGATGACGGCTACCTGCCGAAAGCGTTTGCCCTGCCGGGGCGGCGGCTGGTGTACGCCGTGGGGGTGCTGTTCCTTGCGGCCGGCGCCGGGGCGCTGCTGGCGGCGTTCCGCGGCATCACCGACCGGCTGATCCCGTTGTTCGCGGTGGGGGCGTTTCTGTCGTTCACGCTCAGCCAGGCCGGAATGGCGGTGCATTGGCGCCGCGAGGGTAGGGGGCACGCCGACCAGGCACGCTTCGGGATCAACGGGCTGGGGGCGCTGTCCACCGGCGCGGCGCTCGCCATCATCTTGGTCGCGAAGTTCACCGAGGGCGCGTGGCTGACCCTGCTGATCATCCCGCTCACCTTTCTGCTGCTGCGGCTGACCCGGCGCTATTACCGCGACCTGGAGCGCCAAGTGCTGGCCGGCAGCCAGCGCAGCATGGACCTGCGCGACCACGCGCGGCCCTGCGCCGTGATCCCGCTGGAACGCTGGGACCGCATGGCCCGGCGCGCCGTGCAGGTCGCCGCCAGTCTGTCCCCGGACGTGGTGGCGCTGCATTTGACCGACCTTGAAGGCCCCGACGCTGCGGAGCACGAAACGCGGCTGCGCGGGGAATGGTCCTGTTTCGTGCAGCAGCCCGCGCTGGCCGCCGGCCTGCCCGCGCCGGGCCTGGTGATCGAGCCTTCACCCTATCGCAGCGTGCTGGCGCCCTTGCTGCGGGAGGTGACGGAGATGCAGCGGCGTTGTCCCGGCCGCCCCGTGGTCGTGGTGCTGAGCGAGCTGGCCGGCGGGCGCTGGTGGGAAGCCGTGCTGCACACCCACCGCGCCCAGCGGCTGCGCACCCAGGTGCTGCGCCATGGCGGCCCGAATGTGTCCGTCCTGGTGGTGCCCTGGCAGTTGGAAGCGCCGGAAACCGAGCTGGTGCTGAAGGAGGAGGAACCCCAAGCGGCATAGGATTGCGGCGTGAAGCACGGCGCTAAAGCCGGAAGCGGTTCTCCGGCAGGCCCGGCACATCGACTTCCAGCTTGAACAGGCTGCCCGACAGCCGCTCGCCGGGATGGTGGGCGGTGGACACGTACAGGGTCCTCAGCGCTTCCCCGCCGAACGCGGCCGTGGTGACGTTGGACACCGGCATCGCCACCCGATGTACCGTTTGGCCGTCCGGCGAAGCGCGCAGGATGCAGCCGCCACCGTAGCGGCAATTCCACAGCCAGCCTTCGCGGTCCATGGCCGAGCCGTCCGGGAACCCGGCGCCGGCTGCTTGGAGGAACGGGCGCTCGTTCGCAATGGCGCCGGACGCGGCATGGTACTCGTAAACCCGGACCTCGTTCTCCAGCGTGTCGGCGGAGTAGAAGCGGGTACGGTCCGGACTCCAGCACAGGGTATTGGCGATGCCCAGGCGCTCCCGCCAGACCGTGACGGCGCCATCGGGGGCGATGCGGAACAGCGTGCCCTCGCCGGGGCCGACTTCGCCTTCCCCGCCGTCGGAGAGGACGTTGTTTTTCATGGAACCGACCCAGAAGTTGCCGGCAGGGTCAGCCCGGCCGTCGTTCAGCCGGACCCGCGGCCAACCCGGCAGGGTGAAGCCATGCTCCTGCCGCGCGTCCGTTTCCGGCCGCCACAGCAGCAGGCGGGAACCGAGCGCCACCAGCAGCGTGCCCGGCCGGGTGGTCAGCGCCAGCGCCACGACCGGCTCCTCGAACAGCCAGCTATGGACGCCGCCGCTGGCCGCGTCGAGACGGTGGATCAGGAATCGGTTGATGTCCGTCCAATAAACCGCCTTTTCCTCCGCGTGCCAGGTGACGGCCTCGCCGCAACGGTCGCCGGTGGGTGCTATGCAGATGGCATCCATGGCCCAGCTTCCGGGCATTCCCCGGGCACCGTCAAGCCCGCCCGCCCGAAGCGTCAGGTTTTGTTGGCAAGAAGATTTGAATCTTGTTATGACTGCGCGGCTTTCCCGCACCGGCTGGAGTTGGAGCACACCACAATTGACGCAGCACAACGGCGAACGCCCTGGCCCGGTTCGGCCCACGGAGGCTTCAAGCGCCGCGCCGCAGGCGGCGGGCTACCGCATCGCCCTGCGGCGCAACGGCCCGGCCGTGGAAATCACGCTGACGGCAAGCAACGAGTACGCGGGCATGGAACTGTATGACACCTTGCTGCAATCGGTGAAGTCCGGTCACCTGCGCTTCGAGCTCGCCCTCGCCCGGTCCTGAGCCGGGCGTTCCGGCAGGCGTTTTCCAGAAACCGACTGGTCGCTTGCGCCACGATGGAGGGCGTCGGTTTTCCTTGAGCACGTCCTGGCTTGCTCCTGCCAAGCTTCCGCTTGTTCGCAGTCGGGACCGCGCTGAGGGCAGCAATTTACGGTTGCAATGCTTCGCTGATGCACGGCGTCGCCGGAAAACGAAGCTCTCCTCTTGTTTCTGAACATCAGTCTGTTAAGGCTGCCGCCATGAGTGGGGTATCCTCAGTAGCGCTTGAGCAAGCGTTGCCAGTGAGGTCGGCAATTTTGCCCACTGGACAATGTTGTTCAATTGCATCAACATTTGCACGCTAGGCGAGTCCTGTTTGTTCATACTATCCGGAGTTGTGACGACGGTTTCAACTTTAAGTTGAATGCGCTCCGGCCGAGTTGAAGGGTCCTCATGCTGGACAAGCAACCGATACCAACGCCGGGCGGCCACGCCGGCATGGGCCTCGTGACGGCTGCGCTGCTGCAGGGCCGCGCGGACGCCGCCCCGGGCGATGAAGCCGAACGCCTGCGCACGCTTGCCGCCTATGGCCTGGCCAGCACGTCGTCCGAAGCCGACTTCAACCAGTTCGCGTCCATGGCGGCCGACCTGTTCGGAATGCCGATCAGCTTGATCAACCTCGTCGGCGAGCAGCACCTGACGGTGAAAGGGCGCTCCGGGCTGCACGTCGAGAGCATCCCGCGCGAGGGCGCGTTCTGCGCCTACGCGATCCTGAGCGACGGCGTGTTCATCGTGCCCGACCTGGCCGCGGATGCGCGCTTCGCCGATCACCCGTTGGTCACTGGGCTGGGCTTCCGCTTCTACGCCGCAGCGCCGTTGGCCAGCCCGGCCGATGGCCACCGCATCGGCACGTTCTGCATCGTGGACCGCGTTCCGCACCCGCCGCTGGACGAGCGGGGGACGCGGCTGCTCAGCAGCCTGGCGGCCCTGGTCATGGACCGCATGGAGCTGCGCCGCGCCGAGAACCGGCTGCGCTACCTGGCGCACAACGACCCGCTGACCGGATGCGCCAACCGCGCCAAGCTCGGGGAACTGACGGAGGCGGCGGCCACGGATGGGCCGGCGGCGATGGTGCTGCTCGACCTCGACAGCTTCAAGCACGTCAACGACACGCTGGGCCACGCGGCGGGCGATGTGCTGCTGGTCGAGGTGGGGCGTCGCCTGGCCGCCGCTCTGGCTGGCCGGGGCACGCTGGGGCGCTTGGGCGGCGACGAGTTCGCGGCCCTGCTGCCCGGCCTGGACGATGCGGATGCCGCCTGCGGCCTGGCGCACGCGATGCAGGAAAGCCTTGATCCGCCTTTCCTCATCGCCGGGCGCGAGTTCCGGGTCGGCGCCAGCGCCGGCGTCGCCGTGGCGCCCCCGGCCGAGGTCGGGCACCTGCTGGCCAGCGCGGACCTGGCGCTTTACCGCGCCAAGAGCGAAGGCCGCCGGCAATGCCGCTTGTTCGACCTGGCGATGCGCGAACGCTACGTCGCCCGTCGTGCCCTTGAGGAGGAGGTCAGCCGGGCCGCCCGCGGCGGCGAGTTCGAGCTGCATTTCCAACCGCAGATCAGCCTCGGGCGCGGTGTGTTGATCGGCGCGGAAGCCCTGCTGCGCTGGCGTCACCCCAAGCACGGGCTGCTGCCGCCGGCCGCGTTCCTGGATGCGCTGGAGGCCGGGTCCATGGCGGGCGCGGTGGGCGATTGGGTGATCGAGGAAGGCTGCCGCCAGGCCGCGGCCTGGCGCGAGCAGGGCCTGGCGCTGCGGGTCGGCGTCAACCTGTTCGCCGAGCAGATCCGAGCGGGCAACCTGGAAGCCACGGTCCGGGCGGCGCTGGACCGCTGGGTGCTGCCCGCCTCGGCCCTGGAGCTTGAACTGACCGAAACCATCGCGCTGCGCCATGACGACGAGCTGCTCGCGCCGCTGCACGCGCTGCACGCGCACGGGGTGGGCGTGGCGCTCGATGATTTCGGCACCGGCTTCGCTTCGCTCTCGATGCTGCGGCGCTGCCCGCTGAGCCGGCTGAAGATCGACCGCGGCTTCGTGTCCGAGCTTGGCACCGAAGGCGCCCTGGGCAGCGGCAGCGACCGGAGCGACGTGGTAATCGTGGAAGCGGTGCTGGCGCTAGGGCGCGGGCTGGGCCTGGGCGTGGTGGCGGAGGGGGTGGAAACCGAGGCGCAGGCGGCCTTTCTCGCCGCGCATGGCTGCGACGAGGCGCAGGGCTACTTCTACGGGCCGCCGGCGCCGGCATCGCGCATGCTTGCGGCTGCTCCCGGCCAGGCCCGGCGCTTCCGCACTGACCGGACCGCCCAGCCTCATCCTGCCCTTGCAGCCGCCCAGGCGCCGCGCCGCCGGGCCGGCGGGAAGGGCGGGTCCTAGCCGGCGGGCGGCGACCACCCCGGGGGCGCCATCTCGAAACCCGAGAATTCAAAGGCCGGGGCGACGACGCAACTGACCAGGCTCCAAGCGCCGAGGCTGCGCGCGTCCTGCCAGGCGTGCGCCGGCACCACGGCCTGCAGCGCCTCGCCGCCGGCCAGGTCAGGCCCGAGCCGCACGGCCTCCTGGCCCGCCCCGGCGTCCATGCCGAGCAGCAACGGCGCGCCCGCCTGCCAAAGCCAGATCTCGGCGGCGTCAACCCGGTGCCAATGCGACCGCTCGCCCGCCGCCAGCAGGAACAGGATGCACGTGCCCGCGCCGCGCCTGCCCGCAGCCGGGTGGTCGCGCCACACCTCGCGGTAGTGTCCGCCTTCCGGGTGGGGCGACAGGCCGAGCGCCTCGCGCGCGGCGGCAGCGTCCAGGGTGGGGTCGCGCAGGTCGATCGTCATGGGGCCATCCTTCCGGGACCGCAGCCTACGGCGGGGAGGGCGTCCGGGCCAGCGCGCCGGGATGCGCCGTCCGACACTGGCCGCGCGCCCGGCTTCGTGACAGGCTGGGCGCCATCGGACGGGGAGGGAGGCTTCGGTCATGACAGAGAAGATTGCGCTGGTGACGGGCGCCGGCAGCGGCGTGGGGCGGGCCGCAGCGGTGGCGCTGATGCGGGCGGGCTGGACCGTGGCGCTGGTCGGGCGCCGGGCGGACGCGCTGGAAGCCGCGGCGATGGAGGGCGAGGCGGGCCGGTCCATGGTGCTGCCCGCCGACGTGTCGCAGCCCGCGGCGGTCGATGCGGCGTTCGCTGCGGTGGAGCAAGCCCATGGCCGGTTGGACCTTCTGTTCAACAACGCCGGCATGGGCACCCCGGCGGTGCCCATCGACGAGCTTTCGGTCGAGCAATGGATGGCGGTGGTGGGCGTGAACCTGACGGGGTCGTTCCTGTGCGCCCGCAGCGCCTTTGCTTTGATGCGGCGGCAGGCTCCGGGGGGTGGGCGGATCATCAACAACGGCTCGATCTCCGCCTACGCGCCGCGGCCCGGCTCGGTCGCCTACACCTCCACCAAGCACGCGATCACCGGGCTCACCAAGTCGCTGTCGCTGGACGGGCGGCCGTTCAACATCGCCTGCAGCCAGATCGACATCGGCAACGCGGCGACCGAGATGACGGAGCGCATGGCCGCCGGCGTGCCGCAGGCGAACGGCTCCATGATGGTCGAGCCGCGCATGGACGTGCGCCACGTCGCCGACATGGTGGTGCACATGGCGGGCCTGCCGCTCGACGCGAACGTCCAGTTCGTCACCGTGATGGCGACGCGGATGCCGTTCATTGGGCGAGGCTGACCAAACGGGTCAGACGGCCGGGGCTGACTGTGCCCGAGTCAGACGGGCATGGCGGCCGCGGGCGGCGGCGCTTCCGCCAGCGCGCGGACGATCAGCGCCGCCATGGCGGTCCAGATGCCGTCCCACGACATGCCGGCGAGCAGGGCATCAGCCGCCGGCTGCCATGAGGCGGGCCGGAGCGCCAGCGCCTGGTCGATGCAGGCGGCGAAGGCGTGCGGCGTGCCAGCGACCTGCACGCCGGGGCAGTCGCCGTATTGCCGCACCACATCCGCGATCGGCGTGGACACCACCGGCAGGCCGGCGGCGAGGAATTCCGGCGTCTTGGTCGGGCTGATGAACCGCGTCGCCTCGACCATCGCGAACGGCATCATCGCCGCCTGCCAGTTCGCGGCGTAGCCCGGCAAGGCGGCATAGGGCTTGGCGCCAAGGTAACGCAGGTTGGCCCGTGCCGGCAGGGCGGCGGGGTCGATCTTCGCCGTGGGGCCGATCAGCACGAATTGCACGCCGGGGCGGAGGTCCGCCACGGCGGCGAGCAGGCCGGCGTCCAAACGCTCATCCAGCACGCCGTAGAAGCCGACGCGGGGATGCGGAACCCGGCGCTGGTCGTCCGGGTCCGCCAGGCCGTTTCGCGCCGGCTGAAAATGCGCCGCGTCCACGCCGCTTGGGAACAGGTGCACGTTGCCGTGGTCGCGGCGCTTCGCGTCGAACAGGCTCCGCCCGCCGGTGAACACGAGGTCGGCCCGGCGCAGCAGCGCCCGCTCGCGCGCCAGCAGGGCCGGGTCGGCGCCGGCAAAGGCCGACAGCTCGTCCATGCAGTCGTACACCGTGACGCGCCCGTGTAGGTGGTCGGAGAACGCCAGCGCCTGCGGCGTGTAGTACCAGAGGATCGGATCGGCGATCCTCTGCTCCTGCAGCATGGCGTCGAGCAGGCGGCGCTGCGCCGCGTCGGGATCGCAGCCCCAAGGCAAATGAGGCTGCACGATCAGCACGCCCTCGGGCGACAAGCGCGCTTGGAAGCCGGGCGTTCCCTTTTCGACCCAAACCGGCTCTTCCCAGTACACGACCCGCAGGGCGGCCGCGGCGCGGGTCAGCAGGTGTTGCGGGCGCTGGAACACGAAAGCCCAGCGAAGGTGCGAAAAGCACAGAAGCGTTTGCCGGTCCCCGGCCGTCAAGAACCGTCGCACGTCCTGTCCGGACTCCTGCATCCCGCTTCCTTATATCGATCGAGCAGCCCCAACGTGGGATTGCGGACCGGGTTCGTTCGCATCCGCTTTCCGCGAAACCCGCGCGCCGCCCCGGAGTTTGTGCCCTGCCCGGCCGTTCCGCCGGACCAACGGGACGAGAAGCATGCCGGACGCTGACGACGACAGCCCGAACGACCCCGCCGCCGCGGCGCGCGCCGCCCGCCTGCGCTACGTGTCGGACCGCAAGCCCGGCATCCGCCGCGCCGTGGACGGCGAGGGCTTCGCCTACTTCGACACGGACGGCAGCCGCATCACCGACGAGCGGACGCTGGACCGCATCCGCAAGCTCGCGATCCCGCCGGCCTACACGGAGGTGTGGATCTGCCGCGACCCGCGGGGCCACCTGCAGGCCGTGGGCCGCGACGCGCGGGGCCGCAAGCAATATCGCTACCATGCCCGCTGGCGCGAGGTCCGGGACGAGGCGAAATACGGCAAGATGCTGACCTTCGGCCGCGTGCTGCCGACCATCCGCGCCCAGGCACGGCGCGACATGGCGCTCCCCGGCCTGCCGAAGCGCAAGGTGCTGGCCGCTATCGTGTCGCTGCTGGAAAAAACCATGATGCGGGTCGGCAACGAGGAGTACGCCAAGCAGAACAAGAGCTTCGGCCTGACCACGCTGCGCGACCGGCACGCAAAGGTGAAGGGCGGGCACCTGACCTTCGACTTCCGCGGCAAGCACGGCGTCGAGCACCACATCGACCTGCAGGACCGCCGCCTGGCCCGGATCGTGGAGCGTTGCCGCGACCTGCCGGGACAGGACCTGTTCCAGTTCGTGGACGGGGACGGGGAAACCCACGGGGTCGGCTCCGACGACGTGAACGAGTACTTGCACGAGATTTCGGGGGAGGACGTCACCGCCAAGGATTTCCGCACCTGGGCCGCGACCAACTTGGCCGCGGAGGCATTGGCGGCGGCGGAGGTGCACGACACCAAGACCAAGGCCAAGCGCGCACTGGTGGAAGCGGTGGAAAGCGTCGCCAAGCGGCTCGGCAACACGCCGGCGATCTGCCGCAAGTGCTACATCCACCCGGCGGTGTTCGAGGGCTACCTGGACGGCAGCCTGGCGGAAGGCCTCAAGGCCCGGGCCGACGAACTCCTGGAGCACGACGGCGCCGGGCTGTCCGCGCGGGAACTGGCGGTGACGCGCTTCCTGAGCAAGCGGCTGGGCGAGGTAATCGAGGAGCCGCAACGCGACGTGGCTTGACAGCAGCCGGCCGCGGCGCATCGTACGCCCAAGAAACAAGGGCGGAGGGCCGGATGGACGACAGCTTGCAGGTGGCGCGCAGGCAGGGCGTCATGGCGTTGACGCTGAACCGCCCCGACCGGCTGAACGCGCTGACCGCTCCGTTATGCGCGGCTTTGGGCGCTGTGCTGGCGGAGGCGGAGGCTGATCCCACCGTCCGGGCGGTGCTGCTGCTGGGCGCCGGCCGCGGCTTCTGCGCCGGGCAGGACTTGGCGGAGGTTTCGCCGGGCCAGGACCTGGGCGACGTGCTGGAGTATCGGCTCAACCCGGTGATCCGCGCGCTCCGCGCATCACGGCTGCCGGTGGTATGCGCGGTGGGGGGCGTTGCTGCCGGGGCCGGGGCCAGCCTGGCCTTCGCCTGCGACGTCGTGCTCGCGGCGCAGTCCGCCCGGTTCATCCAATCCTTTGTCCGCATCGGCCTGATTCCGGACGGGGGTGGCACCCATGCCTTGCCCCGCCTGGCTGGCGACGCCCGCGCCCGCGGCATGGCGCTGCTGGGCGAACCCGTGAGCGGCGCGCAGGCCGAGGCTTGGGGCCTGGTCTGGCGCGCCCTGCCCGACGACGAGCTGCTGCCGGAAGCGGAGCGCATTGCCGCCTACCTTGCGGCCCAGCCCGCGGAGGCAGTCGCGCGGATCAAGCGGGCGTTGGATGCCGCCGGGGCCAATACGCTGGACCGGCAGCTCGACCTGGAGCGCGACCTGCAACGGGAATGCGGCGCGTCGGCCGACTTCCGCGAAGGCGTCCAGGCGTTCCTGGACAAGCGGCCCGCCCGGTTCGGCCGGCCGGCGTGACGACGGGCGCGGACCTCGCCGAAGCCTGCGCCGCCGCCATGTGGCGGGCGGACCAGGCCAGCCAGGACCTCGGCATGGTGATCGAGCACGTGGCACCCGGCGCCGCCCGCCTGTCCATGGAGGTCGCGCCGCGCATGGTGAACGGCTTCGGCACCTGCCATGGCGGCTTCATCTTTGCCCTGGCCGACAGCGCCTTTGCCTTTGCCTGCAACACCCACGGCGCGGTATCGGTCGCGAGCCATTGCTCCGTCAACTTCCTGCGCCCGGCTGCCTTGGGCGAACACCTGGTCGCCACCGCCGCCGAGCGCCACCGCGCCGGGCGCAGCGGCATCTACGACGTGCGCGTCACCGCGGGCGGCGAGGTGGTGGCCGAGTTCCGCGGTTATTCCCGCACCACCGGCGCCCGGCTGCTGGAGGGCGCCGATGCTCCGTGACCTGTCCCCGCGCCCCGGCGACCTCGACCCCATCGAAACCGCGTCGCGCGACGAGATCGCCGCCCTGCAGCGCCGCCGCATGGCCGAAACGCTGCGCCACGCCTATGCGAACGTGCCGCATTACCGCCGGGCGTTCGACGCCGCCGGGGTGCATCCCGACGATTTCCGCGACCTGCCCGATTTGGCCCGGTTCCCGTTCACCACCAAGGCGGACCTCCGCGCCAGCTACCCGTTCGGCATGTTCGCCGTGCCGCGGGAGCAGGTCGCGCGCATCCACGCCAGCAGCGGCACCACGGGCAAGCCCACCGTGGTCGGCTACACCCAGGCCGACCTCCATGTGTGGGCGGAGGTCATGGCGCGGTCGATCCGCGCCGGCGGCGGGCGGCCCGGCATGCGGGTGCACGTCGCTTACGGCTACGGCCTGTTCACCGGCGGCCTCGGCGCGCATTACGGGGCGGAGCGCTTGGGCTGCACGGTGATACCCATGAGCGGCGGGCAGACCGAGCGCCAGGTGCAACTGATCCAGGACTTCGCCCCCGAGATCATCATGGTCACGCCGAGCTACATGCTGGCCCTGCTCGACGGCTTCCGCGCCGCCGGCGTCGATCCGCGCGGCACCTCTTTGCTCGCCGGCATCTTCGGCGCGGAGCCGTGGACCAATGCCATGCGGGCGGAGATCGAGCGAGACTTCGACATGCATGCCGTTGATATCTACGGCCTGTCGGAAGTCATGGGACCCGGCGTCGCCAACGAGTGCGTGGAAACCAAGGACGGCCTGCACGTTTGGGAGGATCATTTCTACCCCGAGGTCATCGACCTCGAGACCGGCGCCGTGCTGCCGGACGGCGTGGCTGGCGAGCTGGTGTTCACCTCCTTGACCAAGCAGGCCACCCCGGTGATCCGCTACCGCACCCGCGACCTCACGCGCCTGCTGCCCGGCACCGCCCGCGCGATGCGCCGCATGGAAAAGGTGACGGGCCGCAGCGACGACATGCTGATCGTGCGCGGCGTCAACGTGTTCCCGACGCAGATCGAGGAGTTGGTGCTGGAACGCGACGAGCTGTCCGGCCACTACCAGATCGAGCTGGCCCGGACGGGCCGGATGGACGAGATGCTCATTCGCGTGGAAGCACGGCCCGAGGGGTTTGGCGCCACCGACGCCGGCCCTGCCTTGGCGCTGGCGGTGAAGGAGCGGGTCGGCGTGTCCGCCCGGGTCGAGGTGCTACCCCCCGGCGGCATCGAGCGCAGCCTCGGCAAGGCGCGCCGGGTCATCGACCGGCGGCCGAAGGGCGGCATCTGACGGGGACGCCGCGGCGGCCTGCCGCAGCGCCGCCCGCGCTTCCGCCATCGCCCGGTGCTGCCGCCGCACCAAGTCAGGATCGGCGCCGAGCACGGACTGCATGTGCCGGTGCATCCGCGACACCTCGTCCAGGTGCCGGGCGACGGGCAGGCGATGGGTGACGCTCGCGGCGTGGCGGCGGTGCGCGTTGAGCGGACGGGCGACGTAAGCGACGCTGCCGCCCTGGGACAGCGCCTCCGCGTAAAGGCGCCAGTCGCCGGCCATGGCGAACTCCGCGAGGTCCGCACCGCAGCGCCGCAGCGCCCCCTGCAAGGCCGCCCGGCGCCACAGGACGGCGCTGGCGTTCAGGATCAGGTTGCGCGCCCCCAGGCAATCGCGCATGAACTCGCCCGCCGGGAACACGCCGTCCCGCGCCAGCATCGGCGCCTCGGCTTCCGCGTAGTAGCCCTGGTGGTTTGGCCACAGCGCCGCGCCGCCCGCGTCCACCGCGCGGCTGTCGCTGAATGCCAGCACCGCGTCCGGCGCATCCGCCAGCGCCTGGCACAGGGCCGCAAGGAAGCCTGGGTCCGCCGCGTCGTCCGCTTCCGCGATCCAAAGCCACTCGCCCCGCGCGAGGTCCGCCGCCCGGCGCCACTGCTTGAACACGGAGCCGGAGTTGCTGCCGCCCGCCAGCCACCGCACGATGCGCCCGGCCGCCGCGGCGGCATCGCCCACCACCGCCGCGCTGTTGTCCGTCGAGGCATCATCCAGCACGATCACCTCGGACACCGGATGGGTTTGCGCGAACACGCTGCCCAGGCGCTGTCCCAGATACCGCGCGTAGTTGTAGTTCGGCACCACGACCGAGACCTCCGGCGTGCCGGGGTCCGCCAGCCGCAGCAGGCGGTCGGCGTAGCCGTCCCAACTGAAGCACCGCCGCGCCGTCTGGGCCAGGCGCTCGCGGTCGCCCGGCCGGGCTTGCAGGGCGAGCGCCCGCATCTGCCGCACCATCTCCGCCGCGTCGCCCAGCGGCACCGCAACGCCGGCGCGGAACTCGCGCAGCAGGTCCGGCGTGCCGCCGCTTTCCTCGAACGCCACGGTAGGAACGCCGGCGGACATGGCTTCCAGCACCACGGAAGGGAACGGGTCCTCCCGGGAGGTCAGCAGGAACACGTCGGCGCAGGCCAGCCAGTCCGCCCCCTCCGCGCAATACGGGATGTGGTGGAAGCTGCCAGCCGTTTCCGCCGCCGCGATCTCCGCGCCCAGGTAGGCCAGCATCTGCGGGTCGATGTCGCCGACCCAGAGCAGGTGGATACCGGGGTCCGCGGCCCGCGCCAAGCGCCACGCTTGCAGGAACAGGTCGAAGCCCTTGCGCAGATCGGCGTAGCCCAGGCCTACCGCGAGCAGCGCGCCGTCGAGCAGCCCGAGCCGGGTCCGCATCGCCGCCGCCGTGGCTGGGGCAATGGTTACGGGGCGATACAGCCCTTGCGGCAGCACCGCCGCCCGGCCCGGCGGCACCGCGACCAGCTCATGGAACCGGTCGCGCACATAAGGTGACGCGAACACCACATGCTCCGCCGCCGCCGCCCCGGTCCTCGCCCCATCAACCAGGCCGCGCTCCCGCAGCAGGCGCGGCAGCTCGTGCACCAGCATGGTGCAGGCGATGCCGGCCTGCGACAGCGCCTCGCAGGTGTGCGCCGCGGCGGAGGTGTTGACGACCGCGCGGCCGTAGCCCCGGGCCGCCGCCGCCTGCGCCTGGCGCGGCAGGTCCTGCGCGCCGGCCAGGATCGTGACCGGCCCCACCGCCCGGTACTCCGCTTCCAACGCGCCGCCGCCCAGCAGCAGGAACGCGACCTCGACCCCCCGAATTTGCCGCAGGTGGCGGCCAAGGTGCAGCAGCAGCATCTGCGCCCCGGAAGGCCAGGCGTCATGCCCCACCAGCAGCAGCCGTCGGCGCCCCGCCTCCGCCGCCATTCCGGCCACCGCGCGCCCGGTGGCGTTTAGGTAGGCGGCGCCGAAATGCATGTCGGGTTCTAGGTATGCGCCCTCCGCCCACTCGTTCCAGGCGTTCACGCAAACGATCGCCTCGCCTTGGACCGGCTGCGCGACCGCGGCCGTGACCAGCCGGTCGAGCCAGGCCTGATAAGCCGCCGGCGTCGATCCGTGCAGCACCATGCCCGCGCCCTGCCGCCGCGCGTCGTTGTCCCAGCTCGGCACGGCCGTGCGGATCAGCGAATACGGCGGCGCAGACAGGTCCGACGCCGCCGCGGCGTCCTCATACGAGTACACCCGTGCCGTCGCCGCGTGGTCCAGCATGCGCAAGGTGCCATTCAGCGGCTGCAAGTCGTTGCACAGCTTGTGCGGCGGGAACTCCACGGCGGCGTCCATGCCGAAAGGGCGGGGGTCGCGGTCGTCAAAGCTTTGCGCCATGACGAACACCGGGTCCTCGCCATGCCGGCGGAACAGCGCGCGCCACCGGTCCACCGCGGCGGCGCACTTCGGGATCAGCCCGGCACGATACACCATCAGCACCGGCCGCCCGCCGAGCCGGATGTAGCGCGGGTCCCGAAAATGCCGCAGCAGCTCCGCCGCCAGCGCCGGCTCGTCGGCCCGGTGGTAGTCCTGGGAGATCAGCACCTCGTGCTCCGACCCGTCCCAACGGCGGGACCAATTCTCGTTGGCCCACATCAAGCAGAACGGCAGATCTACCGTGGGGTCGGCCAGCAACGCATCAAGCGGCGTATGGAGCAGGCGACGGCCGTTAAACCAGTAGAAGTAGAACACGAAGCCATGCACCCCGGCGCCGCGCGCCAGCTCCGCCTGCTGCCGCAGCGTGTCCGTGCCGTGCAGCCGGTAATGGCCGAGGTCCCGCGGGATGCGCGGCTGATAATGCCCGGCAAAGCGCGGCAAGCCGCGGGCCACGTTGGTCCATTCGGTAAAGCCGCGGCCCCACCAGGCATCGTTTTCCGGCACGGGATGGAACTGCGGCAGGTAGAATGCCAGCACGGTCGCACGCCGAGGGGCGCCGGGCGGCAAGGGCTGCACCTCCTCGAACAACGGCCCCGGCTGCGTGTTGCGCCGCACCTCGGAGGGGATGTCGGCCTCGGCGGCGGGGCGGGTCGGGAACACGCTGGGTTCGTGCCGGTGCGCGCGGTAATGCAGCAGCGGGTTGGCGTCAGGCAGGTCGCGCAGGTAGCGCTCGCGGTAGAACCGGCCATCGAAGCCCGGCGCCGCTTCCCGGTCCTCCTTGGCGCCTTGCAGCAGGTAATGCTCGAACGGGTCCATCCGCGCCGCGCGCACGTCGGGCGAGCGCAGGAGGTAGTGCGCCGCATCGAACTCCGGGATCGGGCTGACCAGGCCGCCGTGCCGGTGCTGCAGGAAATGCGCCAAGCAAAGCTGCCCCGCGGGGATGCCGTGCGTGACCCGGTACCATTCCGGCTCGAACCAGGCGACGGGCTGGCGGCCTTCCGCCTCGCCGTGCTCGATGTAGTGCAGCAGCGGCTCCGCCCCGCTGTTCCGCACGTCACGGTTGCGCCGCAGGTACCAGGCCGGGTCGAAATACGGGTTGGGCCAGCGGCCTTCCCGCCAGCCGTAGCGGAAGTAATGCACCAGCGGGTCGAGGCCGGCCTCGTCCAGGTCGGTGTTGCGTTTCAGGAACCAGTCCTGCACGAACAAACCCGACCGTTGCAGGATCAACAGGTCGCCGGCGTCGATGCGGTGCGGCGCGGAGGGTGTTTCCTGCGGCTTGGACATGGCAGCGTTGAACCGTCCTCAACTTTTGATTGAATATTCACGTCATGACTGCGCGTCGTCAACCTTTGTGGTTCCGGAGATTTGCTGTTTTATGTTGAAGCGGACGGGGGAGGGCGTGTGGCATCATTGTGGGTTGTGCTGGGAAGCGCGCTGGGCGGTTTGGCGCGCTACTGGCTCGGTGCCTGGGTCGCAGCCTGGACCGGGCCGAGCTTTCCCTGGGGCACCCTGCTGATCAACGTGCTCGGCAGCTTCGTCATCGGGCTGTTTGCCGCGGCGCTTGGGGAGCGCGGGCTGTTCAGCGACGCGCTGGGCCATAACGGGCAGTTCCTGGATTTCGTGGACCTGCGCGCCTTTGTGATGGTCGGGCTGTGCGGCGGCTTCACCACCTTTTCCTCGTTCAGCCTGCAATCCCTTGAGCTGCTGCAAGCCGGGCGGACCGGCCCGGCGCTGGGCTACGTGGGTGGCTCGGTGCTGGCCTGCCTGCTGGCGGTGTGGGGTGGCTGGGTGCTGGGCCGGGCATGATCCTGTCCCGGGTGCCGCCCCCCAAGCTGTCGTCACTCGTCGCCGCGCTGTGCACCGTCTTGCTCGCGGGCTGCTCCGCGGCCGGCCTGCTGAACGCGACCGTGCAGCGGAACGGCGTGACGGTTGAGCACGGCATCGCCTACGGCGACGGGCCGCGGCGGGTGCTCGACATCTACCGGCCGGGCGGCGCGGCCGGGCCGCACCCGCTGGTCGTGTTCCTGTATGGCGGAAGCTGGCGCACTGGAAACCGCGAAACCTACGGCTTCGTGGCCATGCCGCTGGCCGCCCGCGGCGCCGTGGTCGTGGTGCCGGACTACCGGCTGTATCCCGAGACTGCCTTTCCCGGCTTCCTGCAGGACAACGCGCAGGCCATCGCCTGGGCCGTGGCCCATGCGGGCGCGCTCGGCGCCGACCCGCAGCGTGTGTTCATCGTCGGCCACTCCGCAGGCGCCTACAACGCGGCGATGCTGGCGCTTGACGGGCGCTGGTTGGCGCAGGCGGGGCTGGACCGGGCGCAGATCACGGGCATGGTGGGGCTGGCCGGACCCTACGACTTCCTGCCGATCACCGATCCCGACATCATCCCGGTATTTGCCCCGGTGGGTGATGGGCCGGCGAGCCAGCCTGTCACTTACGTCGATGGCCGCAACCCGCCCTTGCTGCTGCTGGCCGGGGACGCGGACCAAAGGGTGCGCCCGCGCAACACGCGGTCGCTCGCAGCGCGGGTGGCGGCGGCGGGCGGCCCCGTGCAAAGCCGGATCTATCCGGGGCTAGGGCATATCGGCATCGTGACCGCCTTCACTCCGCTGTTCCGCTGGCGGGCCCCCGTGCTGGACGACGTATGGCGTTTCATCGCGGCCCAGCGTCCGGCGGCTTGAGCCTATTGGCCGCGGAACACCGGCGGGCGCCGGGCACGGAACGCCGCCAGGCCGTCGCGGTAGTCCTCGCTGCGCAGCGCCCGGCGGCGGCCCTCCTGCAGTTGCTGTGCCGTGGCGGAGGGGAGCGGCATCGCCTGCGCCAGCGCCCGCAACTGCTGCTTGGCGCTGGCCACGGAAAGCGGCGCGTTGGCGGCGATGCGGGCGGCCAGGGCATAGGTGAACGCTTCCAGCTCCGGTTCCGGGACCAGGTGGTTCAGCAGGCGCAGCGCCAGCGCGCGCTCCGCCGGCACCGGGTCGGCGGTGGCGAACATCTCGGCAGCGATGTGCGGCCCGGCGCGCAGCAGCACGTTGAGCAGGCCGTCCGGGTCGTACGGCAGGCCAAGCCGCGCCGGGGTGAAGGCCAGGCTGCAGGTCGGGTCCGCCACCGCGATGTCGCAGCGCAAAGCGAGGTCGGTGCCGCCGCCCCAGGCCGAGCCGTGCAGCATGGCGATCACCGGCGCCGGGCACTCGGCCACGCAGCGGAACAGGGCTTGCAGCGGGCCGTGGGGCGCCAAGGGGTCGAAATCCGGCGCCAGGTCGCCGATGTCGAAGCCGGCGCACCACACCCGGTCCTCGGGCCGCGCCCGCAGCACCACGGCGCGAATGTCCTGGCCGACAAAGCCGCGGAACGCGCGGGTCAGCCCGTCCAGCATGGCGCCGCCAAGGGCGTTGCGCTTGGCCGGGTCCTGCATGGTCACGGTGGCGATGGGGCCGTCGATGGCGAGGCCAACGGGCGCAAGGGCTTGGGTGCTCACCTGAGCACGATAGCGCAAGCCGCGCGGCGCGGCGACATCGGGCGGCGGGGCCGCTATGGTGCGAACTGCCCGCCGAGTCGAATTCTGGGAACGCCGCCGTGAGACTTACAAGCCGTGCCGTCATCTGGGCCGCGGCCCTGCTGCTCCCCGCTTGGGGCGCCCACGCCGCGGCGACGGCGTGCCCCGAACACTTCGCCGCCGGGCAAGCGCCCGAACTGGTCAACCCGCGGCTCGCGCCCGGCACGCGCGCCTTGTGCTACCAGGCCTTCGCCCTGCTGCATTCCCCTCTCACGCGCACCGCGCTGTATTCGGCCGAGCACCTGACCGCGGAGCGCATCGAGGCCGCCCGCGCCACCCCGCGCAGCGGCGACTTCCACCCGGACCCGGCCCTGCCGCCCGATGAACGCGCGGAGCTGTCCGACTACGCCCGCAGCGGCTTCGACCGCGGCCACCTGGCGCCCAGCGGCGACATGCCGGACCCGGATGCGCAGCAGGAAAGCTTCACCCTCGCCAACATGGTCCCCCAGGCGCCGAAGCTGAACCGCGGCGTGTGGGAAGGGATCGAGAGCGCCGTCCGCACCCTGGCGCAGCGCCGGGGCGAGCTGTATGTCGTGACCGGCCCGGTCTTCCGGGGCGGCGAACTTGCAACGGTCGGCCACGTCGTCGTGCCGACCTACGTGTTCAAGGCCGTGCTGGACCCGCGCAGCCGCAGCGCCGCCGCCTACGTGGCGGAGAACACCGAGAACGCGGCGTGGACGGCGATCAGCATCGCGCAACTGACCCGCCTCATCGGCATCAACGTGTTCCCGGCGCTTACGCCGGGCGGGCGCAATGCCACCCTGCGCTTGCCGGAGCCGACGCCGCACGGCTATGCCGGCGGCCAGTCCTACCCTAAACGCAGCAGGATGCCGTGATGCCTGACATGACCCCTTTTGCCAACGACAGCGCGGCGGTCGAGATCGGCGACCTCAAGCTGGAGAACGGGCGCGACCGCATCGCCTGCTATGGCAGCCTGGACCTGACGCGGGACAAGGCCGGGCTGGCGCTGGCCCGGCAACTGCAGGCCGTGCTGGCCGCCGTGGTGCAGGCGTTGGAAGGCGACAGGAGCCTTCCGGACACGATCCCGCCGCCGAAAAAACGGGGGGCGGTGAAGAACCCGTTTGATGAAGGGTAGGCGAAGCATCCTGCTCCGGCGCCGTCGGCAACCCGCGGCCTAGCCGCTCCGTCTGCCGCGCCCGCTCGACACTCTGCGCTTCGCGTTCAGGGCGCTGGCTTCACGCCTGACTGAGTGCCCTTCCAGCGATGCCGCGCCGTGACGGCTCCGGGCAGCGGTCACGAAGCCCCAATGCCCGCGTCGGACGCCACAAGCCATCATCATACCCCCTCCGGCGGGGCTTATGACCGGCAAGCCTCGGCGGTCCTGAGCCATTCTTCCGACTCGTTGAGGGTGAGATCAGGGGCAGGATCATGCCACTTACATCCAGGTGCCTCCACAGCTCACCTGACCGGACACAAAACAAGGTCCGCAAGCTAATTCTGGTATGTCAATGTCAATTTTTATACTTGCCGCATGAAACCGTGTGTGTGACGGTCCCGCAGCATCGAGATGGCGGATAGCTGTTGTGGGGGCAGGTGATCTCCAAACACAAAAAGCTCGACATCCCCGTGCCGTGGCCGGCCACAACGGTTTCCAACGAGCCGGAGCGTTCAAAACCCTTTTCTGAATTCGGCTTCAAGGATTGGCCATGGGAAGCCGTGTGCGGCCCGAAGTTGCCCCAATCGCGTCCGGACGGAACCGCATGGCCCTGTGTGTCCGTCATCACGTTGACCCACCAGGCAAACGCGGCCGAGCGGACGCGACTGTCCGTCCGCCATCAAGCCTATCCGAACCTGGACCCCATCACCGTCACGCTTGAAGCGGGCGAGCAGCCCCGTTCAGCGTTGCGCCGTGCTAGCGTGGCCGCACGGGGGGCGTTCGTGGTCCTGCTCGCGGATGGCGAGATGCTGGCGCCCGGCGGGCTGGCCGCTGCGTGCCTGATCCAGTCCACGGACGGCGCGACAGCGGTGGCCGGGATGCGCATCGGCTTCGGCCCGTCGGGGGTCAGCACCGTTGACGTGATCGACGCTTGCGCACCGGAATGGCTCAACCCCCAGGCGCTGCCGGGTCCCGACCTGTTGATGGCGCACACCGTGTTCGAGCGGCACGTCCTGGGCGACGCCGCGGCGGGCGACGCCCCCCTGCGCTTGTCGGTGATGGGCCGGCCCATGGCGCTGCAGCCCGAGCCTGAGACTGCCGGACTGCCGGGGATGGCGCTGTCGGTTGCCGCGCTGACGGATGGCGGCGCCGGCGGGGGGGCGAGCATCGCGGACCGGCGCTTGACCGACGCGCTGCGGCTGGCGGGCCACCAGGTGCGCGTCGTCCCCTTGACGCGCGGCGCTTCGGTTGTCACCGCCGAGTGGGTGGACGAATTTCCCGCCGCCGAGGCCGCGATCGCTGCCGGCGGCTTCGACCTGGTGCTGGCCGGCAACATCCACGGCGCGACCCGGCGCGCGGATGTGCTCGCGCGCATGCACGCCCATGCCCCGGTCGCCGCCATCACCCATGACCTGTTCCTGCTGACCGGCCGCTGCGACATGCCGTTCGATTGCGCGCTGATCCACGACCGCTGCACGAGCGCCTGCCCCACGCCCACCCACTACCCTTATTTGGCGCCGAACCGGATCGAGGCGGCGTGGGAAGGCAAGCGCGCGTTCCTGCGGTCGGACCCGCCGCCGCTGCTGCTCGCCAACTCCCATTGGGCGGCGGCATTCATCCGCACGGTGGTCGGGTCCGCGCTCGGCGCGATCGTGCGGCGGATCGACCTCGCGTTCCCGACCCAGGTGTTCCGGCCCCACGATCGCGCGGAAGCGCGTGCGGCGCTCGGCCTGCCCAAGGATGACGTGCTGATCATGTTCGCCGCCGCCAACGCGGATGATCCGCGCAAAGGGTTCCTGGACATGCTGCCCAGCCTGCACGCGGTTGCCCGTCCCGGCGTCGGTTTCGTCGTGATCGGCCGGATCGACCATCCGGAACGGCTCGACCTGCCCAACCTGTTCGCCCCCGGCCCCATCGCCAATGAAGGGCGGCTGGCGCTGTGGTTCGCCGCCTGCGACCTGCATGTGACCACCAGCCGCTATGAAACGCTCGGCATGACGCCGATCGAGGCGGGGCTTTGCGGCACGCCGACCGTTGCATACCGCCAGACCGGGCTGTCCACGGCCGTGATCGACGGCGTGTCCGGGTCCCTGGTCGATCCAAACCCGGCGGCGTGCGCACAGGAGATCGCGCGGCTGGTGGACGACGCGGGCGCGCGGCATGCGCTCGGGGCCTGGGGGCGGATCGCGCTCGAAGCGCGGCACAGCCACGCGGCGAGCTACCTCAGCCTGCTTGCCGCATTGCGGGCGCATGGGCTGGTGCCGCCCGCGGCGCCACGCGGACGGGTGCGGTTCGACCCGGCGGTCGTGCGGACGTTTGCTGGTGCGGCCGACCCGGCCCCGTGCGCGTCCGGCATCGTGCGCGCCCGGCCCCGGCGGCTGGTCCAGCTTGCACGCCGCGCGAAGCATGCGGTCTTGGGCCGCAAGCTGCCGCTGTGGGTGCGGCGCGCGGCTTGGATGCTGAAAACGGCGCGGGGCCGCTGATGACCAGATGGGCCGGCGGCTTCCAGCCGTGTCAAGCGCTGCCCGGCCAGGCTGGAAGGGACGCCCCCAATGGCCCCGCCGCACGGTCCCAACGCATCACCGCGGCCCCCACGGAGGCGGGCGGCCGCAATCGCATCAGCGGCCCCCAAACCGTCGCCTCACGCCCTTCGGCGTAATCGGCGTCCCCCGGCTTGCCGAGTGCCCCGCCGCCGTCCTCCCCGGCATCGGCGGCGCTCCCGGCCAGCAGCGCCGCGGTGCGCGCCAGGGACACGCGGGTTTGCGAGCCGCGGTCGCGTGCCAGCCCGAGCGCAACCGCGGCGGCCACCGTGTAGCCGGTCGCATGGTCCAGCGCCTGCACCGGCAACGGCACCGGCCGGTCTGCGCCGGCTTGCACCATGCCCCGGTGCGCGATCCCGGCGCTCATCTGCACCAGGCTGTCAAACCCGCGGCGGCCGGCCCAGGGTCCGGTCCAGCCATAGGCGTCCAGGCATACGTCCACCAAGCCGGGCCGCACCCGGCGTCGCGTGGCCGGGTCCAGGCCCAACCCGTCCAGCGCGCCGGGACGGTAGCCATGGACCAGGACATCCGTTTCCGCCAACAGCGCAAGCAAGCGCTCCCGACCGGACGGACCCTTCAGGTCGAGCCTGGCGCAAGCCTTGCCGAGCGTGACATCCGGCTCAAGGGCCGGCTCGTCCCAATCCGGCGGGTCGATCCGAAGCACCTCCGCCCCGAACCCGGCCAGGAACCGCGTCGCGGTGGGTCCAGCCAGCACGCGGGTCAGGTCCAGCACGCGGACGCCGGCCAGCGGGCGCGACGGGTCCTGGGGTACGCGGGAACGGCCGCCGCCGCCGGTGATCTCCGTCCAGGCAAGCGGCTCGGTCGTCACGGCCCGGCCCTGCGCATGCGCGCGCCAATCGGCGAGCGAGCGCATGGCCGCCGCGCAGCCCCCGCGCGCCACCACCTCCGCTTCCAGCGCATCCGCCTTCCAAGCCCGCACGGCGCCCTGCACGGCATCGCGGTCCGGTTCGACGCCGAGCGCCGCAAGCGCGGCCGCGCGGTGCCGGGGCGCGTTGGTGTGCAGCCGTATCCACCCGTCCGCTGCCTGGTAGTCGCCGGCAACTGGGTCCCAGGCCGGCGGCGCGGCCCAGCCATCAGGCTTGAACGAGGTCCCGAACCAAAACGAGGCAAGCCGCCGGTCCACCCGCACCTTTGGCCGCCGCGACCCGGCCATGTTCGCCACGGCCAGCGCCGCGGCACCGACTGAGGCCGCGGCGAGGTCGCTGACGGCAAACACCGAGGGCAGGCTGCCCTCGCCCTCGAACGCCACATCGGCCAGCGCGTCGCTGGAACCGCCCAGCCCGGTCCAGATGTCGCGCAGGAACCCGGTTGCCTGCATGGCAGCTTCTCCTCGTCGGGGCGCCCCGTCCATCAGGGGATGGGATAAAGGATGATCTGGGTGCACCGGAACAGCGCGATGGACTTGCCGGTGGCCTCGTTGCGAACCGTTGCGTCCCAAACCTGCGTCGTGCGCCCACCGTGCAGCAGCCGCGCTTCGCATGACACGCCACCTTGCCGGGCGGTGCCGATGAAGTTGGCCTTCAGCTCGGCCGTGGTGAAGCTGGTAGCGCCCGGCGGCAGCGCCGCCAAGCAGCCGAAGCCGCAAGCGGTGTCGGCCAGCGCGACAACCGTGGCCGCGTGGAGATAGCCGTTCGCGGCCAGGTGGTGCGCCTGGAGCTCGAACCGGCCCCGCGCCAGACCCGGCGGCGCGTCCGTCCACTCGAACCCGAGCAGGCCGGGCAGGCCCACTGCTTGCCGGTCTGCAAACCTTGCGGCGTCGCTCATGCTGCATCAAGCCTTTGCTGCGGGTTGGGGGGCATCCGGCCGGGCGCGTGAGGCGGCGGCCAGGATCGTTGCGGCAAGAAGGTTCGCGCCGGCGCTCGCGAGGACCGGCAGGGTGTAGCTGCCGCCAATGTCGTAGGCGAAACCCGCGGCGCTTGGGCCGATCAACGTGCCGACCGCCACGCTCGTGTAAAGCAGGCCGATGAGGGCGCCGATGTTGCGTCCGCCAAAACAATCCATGACCACCGCGGGCAGCACGGCGACCCACCCGCCGTAGAACACGCCAAAGGCGAATGCGAAGGCGGCCAGCTCCCATGCCTCGTCCAAGGCCGCCCAAGCGGCCAGGGTCAGCGCCATCCCCACGAACATCAGCAACAGGGATTGCAGGCGGCCCATCCGATCCGCCAAGCCGCCAATCGCGAAGCGTCCCGCAGTGCTGCCGATGCCGATCACGCCCAGCAGCATAACAGCCGACGGTTGCGGGACGCCGTGATCCAGGGCGTACGGGACGAGGTGGACGAACGGCATGAACACGCCGAACGAGCAGGCCAGGCAGGCGGCGTACAAACCGAGGAACTGCCGGGTCCGCACGGCGTCGCGGACCGTCATCCCCGCCGCGCGTTGCGCCACCCCCGGCTGGGCGCGCGGCGCGGGAGGATCGCCATCCGGCGCCAAGCCGCGGCTGTGCGGGTCATCGATGATCAGGAACGCCATCCCAGCCCCGATGATCGCGGCAAAGGCGCCCAGGGCAAGGTAGGCTTCGCGCCATCCCAGCGCTTCGATCAAGGCCGCGGCGCAGGGCGGCATGACAAGCGTGCCAACCCCGATGCCGCTGACCGCGAGGCCCGACGCGAGGCCCCGCCGACGGGTGAACCAGCGCTGCACCGCGCCGATTGCGGGCACATAGGAGGTGCCGATGCCAAGCCCGACCCCTAGCCCGTAGGCCAAGCAAACCTCCGGCAGCGTGCGCGCCGCGCCGGCTGCCGCCAGGCCCAAGCCCGTCATCAGCATTCCCGCCACCGCCAAGCGCCGAGCGCCCCAACGGTCCGCAAGCGGGCCGCTGACGACGCCAAAGCCGAAATACAGGAAGCCCGCCAACGAGAACACCAGGGACACCGAACCGCGCGACGCCGCGAACTCCGCCTGCAAGGGCTTGAGGAATGTGCTGAACGTGTAGGCGCTGCCGAATCCCACGAACATGACCGCGAATGCCGCGGCAACGACGACCCAGCCGTAGAAGATGCCCGGCCGGACGTGGGCGGCTCTGCCGCTCACGGGTTCCAGGACGGTGCTTGCGGTGCGGCCCCATGCCTTGCGTGAGCATGGCTGTCGTCAAGTATAGACCTAACGCGGCTCATGGCGCTCTATCCAGGTGGAGGCCGATGATCCGAGGAGGCCGGTTCCCATGCAAACCAGATTTCCAATCCAAGCCGGTTTCGGAAAACTAAATGGCTATGCATGGCCTTCTGCCGCTGCTGTCGGTGAAGCACGCCGCACGGGTGCGGGCTACGGAACGCTCCAGAGATTGCCGGTCAGCCCTGGATGAGGGCGAGCCGGTCGGCGTGAGCAGCCGGCATCCAGAGGTCATTCCGGCAGCCCTGCTTTCCGCAAGCCTTCCGCAAAGGTGGAAACGTCCTCCGGCCGGCGGAGCGGGAGCCAGTTCTTGAGGTTGGAGATGCGCAGGGCGGGATCGAGCTGGCGCAAATGGCGCATCGCCCGCCGCCCTTCGTCCACCCGGCCGGCAAGCGCATGGCTCGCCGCGATGATGCCGACCACCATCAGAAAGCTCGGCAAGTCCCTGAATGCCTTCTCGGCCCAGGATGACGCGGCGCCGGAACGCCCCGCCAACAGGTATGCCAGCGCCATCCCGGCTTGCATCCGATACAGTTCCGGGTCCAATGGGCTTAGGCGCATTGCCCGCTCGAAGTGCTCGATCGCCGCGCCCGGCTCACCGCGCCAGGCCCGCAGGAAGCCGCCGAGGAACCAAGCGGACGCCAGGTTCGGATCGAGCACCAACGCCCTGTCGAGCAGCGCGATGCCGCCATCAAGGTCGCCGGCGAGATGGCCGAGCGCATGGCCGCTCCTGGCGAGGGCAACCGCGTCGTACTGGCCCAGCTTCACAGCCCGGCGGGCCAATCGAACCCCCTCGGCAACCTCCCGGGGGCGATCGGTCATCCAACCGTTGACCTTACGCCAGAAATGGCACCACGCCGCCATGCCGTAGGCCGACGCGAAATCCGGATCGAGCCGCATCGCCGTGCGGAACAACGGCAACGCCTCGTTGATGCCCTCCCTGGTTCCCCCCTGCATGTTCGCCATTCCGCGCAGATAATGGTCGTAGGCATCGAGGCTTTCGGTCGGCTTGCGCTTCGCGCGTTCGATTTCCGCCCGCTCCAGTTGCGGCGCGATGGCGCCGACGACGCTCGCGGCCACCTGATCCTGCAGCTCGAAGATGTCGTCGAGAGTACCCTCGAAACGCTCTGCCCAGAGATCCACCCCGGTTGCAGCATCGACGAGTTGCCCCGTGATGCGCACCCGGTTCGCTGCCTTGCGCACGCTGCCTTCCAGCACGTAGCGGACGCCCAGCTCATGGCCCACCTGCTTCACGTCCACCGCCCGGCCCTTGAAGGTGAAGCTTGAGTTGCGCGCGATGACGAATAGCCAGCGGACGCGCGACAAGGCCGCGATGATGTCCTCCACCATGCCGTCGGCGAAGTATTCCTGTTCGGGATCGCCACTCAGGTTCTGGAACGGCAAGACCGCAATGGAGGGTTTGCCGGGAAGGGGCAGCGTTTGTGCGGGTTCACCCGGCGCTGCGGACTCGGTTTTCAGGGAACGGACGCCATCGAACGAAGGTGCTTCCCTGACCTCGCCAACGAAGCGGAACCCTTTGCGGGAAACCGTGCGGATCAGGCGTTGTTGCTCGCCGGTGTCGCCGATCGCCTTGCGCACCGCATTGACATGGCTGGCCAGGGTCGATTCGGAGACGATGCGGCCATTCCACACCGCGTCGAGAAGGCCGTCCTTGCTGACGACGCGCTCGCGGTTCTGCACCAGATGGACCAGCAGGTCGAAGACTTGCGGGCCGACCGAGATCGCCTCGAAGCCCCGCGTGAGCTCCCGACGTTCAGGGTCAAGCACATAATTCTCGAATGCGTACGACACGTCGGCGCTCCATGATCCCGTGCGCGCGTCGCCGGGCCGAGTGGGCCGAGTGCCCCGGCATGCCATCGATAGCACGGCCGCCGCCGCCGGGCACAGGACGCTGCATCGCTGCCGTCTTGGACGAATAACCAAGGTAAACCCAACAGCAACTCAAGGCCGCCGCAAGGACTCGCTGCCGACCCGCAGGCATTCTCCGCGCCGTGGACCGCAATGGATGCGGTCGGTAGGGCCGGAGGATGAAATGAAAATCGTGGTCATCGGCGGCAGCGGCCGCATCGGATCGAATGTCGTCAACAGGCTACGCCGGCAGGGTCACGCGGTCGTGGCGGCGTCGCCCAACTCGGGCGTCAACACGGTCACCGGCGAGGGATTGGCGGAAGCGCTTGCAGGCGCCCAGGTGGTCATCGACGTCGCGAACTCGCCATCGTTCGAGGACAAGCCGGCCCTGGAGTTCTTCCAAACGTCAGGGCGCAACCTGCTTGCCGCAGAAACGGCCGCTGGCGTGCGCCACCATGTGGCGCTTTCGGTGGTCGGCACTGACCGCCTTCAGGAAAGCGGCTATTTCCGTGCGAAAAAGGTCCAGGAGGACCTGATCAGGGCCGCCAAGATTCCATACACGATCCTTCGTTCGACGCAGTTCTTCGAGTTCGTCGATGGCATCATCGAGGCCGGCACCGAGGGAAACGTGATCCGCTTGTCGCCTGCCCTTGTGCAGCCGATCGCCTCGGATGACGTCGCCGCCGCATTGGCCGACCTTGCGGTCGGGCCGCCGGTGAACCGCATTGTCGAGATTGCTGGTCCTGAGCCGTTTCCGCTCGACACGCTTGCTCGAAAGGTTGTGGCCACGAACGGCGACCGTCGCCGGGTGATCGCCGACGTTCACGCGCGCTACTTCGGCCTGGCGTTGAACGACCAATCACTGACCCCGGGCGACAACCCGCGCATCGGGCCGACGCGGTTCGGGGATTGGCTCAGCCACGCATCGGTGCGGCCATGAGTTCGCGGTTCAGCAATGGGGAACGAGCCATGGCCATGTTCAGAACCGTCGCCGCGCTGCTCCTGGCAGCAGGCGCCGCCAACGCACAGCAGCCCCCGCCGGAGGCGGTCGTCACGCCCTTGATAACCAAGACGCTGGCCGATTATCCGGGCAAGGAGGTGTTGGTGCTCACGGTCGATTATCCGCCGGGCGCGGTGGACCCCGTGCATCGCCACGATGCGCATGCCTTCATTTACGTGCTGGAAGGCTCGATCGTGATGGGCATGCGCGGCGGCCAACCGGTCACGCTGACGCCGGGCCAGACCTTCTACGAAGATCCCGACGGCGTGCATACCATCGGGCACAACGCCAGCGAAACGGAGGCGGCCAAGTTCCTGGTCGTCTTGTTGAAGAACAGCGGCGATCCCGTCCTCAAACCGGCGCAATGACGCCGGCACGGCGCGAAACGCGGCTGGCCGCGCTGAGCATCATTCTGCAGATCGTGTTCACGCGCGGTCAGCCGTTGTCATGTTTCGGGAAGAACGCGGTGTGGTAAACATCGGCGATGTGGCACACCAGTTCATCCGGGCGGGAATGCAACGGACATGACGGACGCGCTTCTGACGATCAATGCGGGGTCATCGAGCATGAAGTTCGCCCTGTTCGAGATCGCGCCGGCGGGCGACCCCCGCCTGCTCAGTCACGGGCAGATCGAGGGGCTTGGCACCGCGCCGCATTTCCTGGCGCGCGACCGGGCGGGCGCGGTCCTCGCGGAGCGCCGCTGGAGCGAAGGCGCGGCCGTCACCCACGAGGCGGCTTTCACCGAACTCCTGCGCTGGATCGACGCGCACCTCTACGGCGCGCGCGTGGTCGCGGCCGGGCATCGGGTGGTGCACGGCGGACGCCGGCTCGCGGCGCCGGCCCGGATCACCGGGGACACCATGGCAGAGCTGGACAGCCTGGTCCCGCTTGCGCCGCTGCACCAGCCGCACAGCCTCAGCGCGATCCGGGCGATATCGGCGCTCCGCCCGGCGCTGCCGCAGGTCGCCTGCTTCGACACGGCGTTCCACCGGACCATGGGCGCGGCGGCGCGGCATGTCGCGCTGCCCCGCGCGCTGACCGAGGACGGGATCGAGCGCTACGGCTTCCATGGGTTGTCCTACGAGTACATCGCCTCCCGGCTTCCGGACACGGCGCCCGCCTTGGCATTCGGCAAGGTGGTCGTGGCGCATCTCGGCAACGGCGCCAGCCTGTGCGCGCTTCATGCGGGCCGGAGCGTGGACACCACGATGGGCTTCACCGCCCTGGACGGCCTGGTGATGGGCACGCGCTGCGGCGCGCTGGACCCGGGCGTCGTGCTGTATCTGATGCAGGCGCGCGGCATGGCCGTGGATGCGGTGGAGCACCTGCTTTACTCGGAGTCCGGCCTGCTCGGCGTGTCCGGCGTCAGCGGTGACATGCGGGCGCTGATGGACAGCCGCGACCCGCGCGCCGCGGAAGCGATCGAGCTGTTCGCCTTCCGCGTCGCCCGCGAAGCCGGCGCCATGGCGATGACGCTCGGCGGGCTGGACGGCGTGGTGTTCACCGCGGGCATCGGCGAGCACGTCGCGCCCGTGCGGCGCCGGGTTTGCGAGCGCCTGGCCTGGCTGGGCGTCGCGATCGACGACGCGGCGAACGGGCGCGGCGACGCCTGCATCAGCCAGCCCGGCAGCCGGGTCGCGGCGTGGGTGATCCCGACAAACGAGGAACTGATGATCGCCCGGCACACCCTGACCGTCATCAACACCCTTGCATGACCCGGCAACAGGAGACACAGCCATGAACGAGCAGAGCATGAGCGCCGGAGGCGGCCAGGCGGTCTCGGACGACGAGGTCCGGCGCATGAACGCCTACTGGCGGGCGGCCAACTACCTGTCGGTGGGCCAGATCTACCTGATGGACAACCCGCTGCTGCGGGAGCCGCTTGAGCCGCAGCACGTCAAGCCCCGCCTGCTCGGCCATTGGGGCACCACGCCCGGCCTCAACTTCATCTATGTGCACCTGAACCGGGTCATCAAGCGCGACGGCCTCAATGTCATCTATGTCGCCGGCCCCGGCCATGGCGGTCCCGGCCTGGTCGCCAACACTTACCTTGAGGGCACCTACAGCGAGGTTTACCAGGCCGTCCCGCAAACCGAGGCGGGGATGAAGCAGCTGTTCACCCAATTCTCCTTCCCGGGCGGCATTCCAAGCCATGTCGCCCCGGAAACCCCGGGGTCGATCCACGAAGGGGGCGAACTGGGCTACTCGCTGCTGCACGCTTATGGCGCGGTGTATGACAACCCGGACCTGCTGGCCTGCTGCGTGGTCGGCGACGGGGAAGCGGAAACCGGGCCTTTGGCCGCGAGCTGGCACTCCAACAAGTTCCTGAATCCGGCGCGCGACGGCGCGGTGCTGCCGATCCTGCACCTCAACGGCTACAAGATCGCCGGGCCGACCGTGCTGGCGCGCATCGACGAAAACGAGCTGGAAGCGCTGCTGACGGGATACGGCTACAAGCCTCACGTCGTGGCCGGCGACGATCCCGAGGCGATGCACCGCCTGATGGCCGCCACGCTGGACACCGTGCTGGCGGAGATCCGCGCCATCCAGGACCGCGCGCGCTCCCGTGGCGACACGGCGCGCCCGCACTGGCCGATGATCGTGCTGCGGTCGCCAAAGGGCTGGACCGGGCCGAAAACGGTGGACGGCAAGCCCGTCGAGGGCACGTTCCGTGCGCATCAGGTGCCCTTTGCCGAGGTTCGGGGCAACCCCGGGCACCTCAAGCTGCTGCAAGACTGGATGCGGAGCTACCGGCCGGAGGAACTGTTCGACGCGGACGGGCGCCTCCGGCCCGAGCTGGCAGCCTTGGCGCCGGAAGGCGCGCGGCGCATGGGCGCCAACCCGCACGCGAACGGCGGCCTGCTGCTGCGCGACCTGGTCCTGCCGGACTTCCGCGACCACGCGGTGGCCGTGCCGGCGCCGGGCGGCGTGGACGCAGAGGCCACCCGCGTCCTGGGCCTGTTCCTGCGCGACATCATGGCCGCCAACGCCGCCTACAACAACTTCCGCGTGTTTGGCCCGGACGAGACCGCCTCGAACCGCCTGGGCGCGCTGTTCGAGGTCACCGGCCGCACGTCGGAGGCCACGATCCTGGAGGGCGACGACCACGTGTCTCGCGATGGCCGGGTGATGGAGGTGCTGAGCGAGCACCTGTGCCAGGGCTGGCTGGAAGGCTACCTGCTGACCGGGCGGCACGGCTTCTTCTCGTGCTACGAAGCGTTCATCCACATCGTTGATTCGATGTTCAACCAGCATGCCAAGTGGCTGAAGGTCACCCGGCACATCCCGTGGCGCCGCCCGATCGCCTCGCTGAACTACCTGCTCACCAGCCATGTCTGGCGCCAGGACCATAACGGGTTCAGCCACCAGGACCCGGGCTTCATCGACCACGTGATGAACAAGAAGGCCGACATCGTGCGGGTTTACCTGCCGCCGGACGCCAACACGCTGCTGTCGGTCGCCGACCATTGCCTGCGCAGCCGCAACTACGTGAACGTGATCGTTGCGGGCAAGCAGCCGGCGCCGCAATGGCTGGACATGGAGGCGGCGGTCCGCCACTGCACGGTGGGCGGCGGCATCTGGACCTGGGCCAGCAACGACGCGGGCGCCGAGCCGGACGTGGTGATGGGCTGCGCCGGCGACGTGCCGACTCTGGAAACGCTGGCGGCGGTGGACCTGCTGCGCACCCACTTGCCGGAGCTGCGCATCCGGGTGGTGAACGTCGTGGACCTGATGTGCCTGCAGCCGAAGTCGGCCCACCCGCACGGCCTGTCCGATTTCGAGTTCGATTCAATGTTCACGGCGGGCACGCCGGTGATCTTCGCCTATCACGGCTATCCTTGGCTGATCCACCGGCTGACGTATCGCCGGGCCAACCACGACAACTTCCATGTGCGCGGCTTCAACGAGGAGGGCACCACGACCACGCCGTTCGACATGACGGTGCTGAACGGCCTCGACCGGTTCCACCTCGCGATGGACGTAATCGAGCGGGTACCCCGGCTGATGAACGTGGCGGCGCACCTGCAGCAGCACCTGCGCGACAAGCTGGTCGAGCACCGCCACTACGTGCAGACCTATGGCGAGGACCTGCCCGAGGTCCGCGACTGGCGGTGGCCGAGCCGAGAATAGCCGCAGGGCGCCGCGGCGCTCAGCCGGGCGTTCAATCCGGTCCGGCGAACACGTGAGCCTTTCCCGTGACCGTCACGCGAACGGTTGTGCCGACATCCAGGAGCCTATTGCTCGGCTGCCGGATCACCAGCGGGCCGGCCGGGCCGGGTCCGGGGTGGAGCATGCGCACGACGTAGGTACAAACGGCGCCTGCGAACTCCGCCTCAAGGATCTCGCCGACGCAGGGCCGCGAACAGGATGGCACGCCAGGCTCCCCCGCAATGGCGGCCAGGTGAATCTGCTCCGGTCGCAGCATGACCGTCCCGGGTCCGACCTGATGGCCGCTGTCCATGGGGATGGGGCCGAGCGCGCACGCCGCCGTGCCGTTCGCCAGCTCCGCCGCCGTGATGATGGCGTCGCCCAGGAACTCCGCCACCTCGCGGTTCACCGGGCGGAAGTACACGTCCTGCGGCGTGCCGACCTGGAGCAGCCGCCCGTCACGCATCACCGCGACCTGGTCGGCGAACGACAGCGCCTCCGCCTGGTCATGCGTGACCAGCACGGTGGTAATGCCGGCATGGCGCAGCACGTTTGACACCGCCCGGCGCGTGCTGGCGCGCAGGGCGGTGTCGAGCGCCGAGAACGGCTCATCGAGCAGCATGAGCCGCGGCTGCCGGGCCATGGCCCGGGCCAGCGCCACCCGCTGCTGTTGGCCGCCGGACAGCTCGTCGGGGCGGCGGTCGAGCATGGCGCCGTCCAGCTCCACCAGGCGCATCAGCTCCGCGACACGGCCGCCTCGCCCGGCGTCGCCGTTCTGCAGCCCGAAGCCGATGTTGTCGCGCACGCTCAGATGGGGGAACAGCGCGCCGTCCTGCGCGACGACGCCCACGCCGCGGCGATGGGCGGGCATGGCGGCGCGGCCATCGGCAAGCACGTCCCCCGCCAGGGTGATGCACCCGGCGTCGGGCGGCTCGAACCCGGCCACGACCCGCAGCAGCGTCGTCTTGCCGGAACCGGACGGCCCCAGGATCGCGATCCGGCTGCCTTGCGGGACGCTGAGCCGTATGTCGTCGAGCGCGGTGACCGCGCCGAAGCGCTTGCTGACCGACTGGAGCACCAGGAACGTCACCGGCCGGCGACGCGCTTCGATTGGGCATGGAGCAACCAGGTGAGCGGCAACGCGAACAGCACCATGATGGCCGCATAGGGTGCCGCGGCGGCATAGTCGATCTCGGCGCTGTAGGACCAGAACATGGTGGCCAGCGTTTGCGTGCCGTTCGGCGCCAGCATCATCGTCGCGGTCAGCTCGTTGGTGATGCCGAGCGAAACCAGCGCCAAGCCCGCCGCCGCGCCCGGCGCCCCCAGCCGAATGGTGGTCGCCCACAACGCCCGGCCTGGCGGGCGTCCAAGGGCGGCGGCGGCCTGCTCCAATTCAACAGGAGCCTGGGCGATGCTGGCGCGCAGGCTGAGCATCGCGCGCGGCAGGAACAGCAGGGCGTAGGCGAGGAGGATGGTGACAATTGTTTGGTAGATCGGCATCGCGACGCGCACGGTGACCGTTACCAGCGCCAAGGCCACCACCACGCCGGGCAAGGACCCGACGACGTAGTTTTCCGCTTCCACGGCCCGCTGCAGCCGTCCCGGGGCGCGCACCGACAGCCAGGCCATCGGGATGGACGCCAGGGTGGTCAGCACCCCGCCCGCGGTCGCGAGCAGCAGCGTTTGGCCAAGTGCGGGGCCGATCTCGCTGGCCCGCCACACCCCCGCGCCGCCCCGGACCAGCCAGCGGGCCAGGGTCACCAGCGGCACGCCCAGCGTGACCGCCGCGACCAGGGCCGGCAACAGCAGGCAGGCGGTCGTGGCCCTGCCCAGGCGGAACCGTGCGGGCGCACGCGCCGCGCCGCTGCCGACCCGGGCATAACGCGCGCCGCCCCGCACCCAGGTTTCCAGTGCAAGCAGGCCGAGGCAGCACGCCACCAGGACGCCGGCCAGCATGTTGGCCGCGGGTCCGTTGTAGGACGACTGGAACTGGTCAACGATGGCCGTGGTGAAGGTGTCGAAGCGGACCATGCCGTACAGGCCGTACTCAGCCAGCAGGTGCAGCCCGACCAGCAGCGAGCCGCCGCAGATCGCCAGCCGGAGCTGCGGCAGCACCACGCGCCCGAACACGCGCCACGGCGGCAGGCCCAGCGACGCCGCGGCGTCTTCAAGGGCCGGATCAAGCCTGCGCATCGCGGCTGCGATGGGAAGGTAGAGAAACGCAAAGTAGGCGGCGACCGAGATCAGCACGCCGGCCGGCAAGCCGTGCAGGCCGGGAACCAGCGTGGTCCAGGCATAGCTGTGCACGAACGCCGGCACCGACAGCGGCGCCACGGCGAGCCAGGCCCAAAGGCGCGACCCCGGCAGGTCGCTCCGCTCCGTCAACCAGGCGAGCGCGACCGCCAGGCCGATGCAGAGCGGCACGGTGCACGCGACCAGCAGAACCGTGTTGAGCAGCAGCTCGCCGACCCGCGGGCGGAATACAAGGGCGGCCACCGTCGGCCACCCCGTCTGCACCGTGACAACAGCCACGAAGCCCAGCGGGACGAGGCTGAACAGCGAGACCAGGGCGGCCGCAACCGTGATCGCGGTGCCCGGGACCGTCCAGATGCCGCGCGGCGATGGTGTTGAACGCATCTCGGATGCTTGCGTGGCCAGCCGTGAAGTACCGGCTAGCCGCTTCCTTACAGCAGCCCGGCCCGCGTCATCAGCTCCGTCACCTTCTTGCTGTTCAGCTTGGCCGCATCCACCTTCGGTGCCTGCAGCTCGGACAGGGGGACCAGCGCCGGGTTGGATGCGGCCCCGGTTCCGACCGCATACTCGAAAGAGTCGCCGGCGCGCAGGATGTCCTGGCCGCCCTTGCCGACGATCCATTTCAGGAACGCGAGCGCCTGCTCCTTGTGCCGGCTCGTGGCCAGCACGCCGCCGCCGGAGATGCTGACAAACGCGCCGGGGTCCTCGCCGCGGAAGTAATGCAGGGCGGCGTTGCCGCTGTTCTCGCCGGTCTTGGCCTGATCGCCGAAGTAGTAATAATGGTAGATGACCCCGCCATCGGACTGGCCTGCGTTGACTGCCTTCAGCACGGTGCCGTTGCCGCGGTATGCGACCGAGTTCGCCTTCATGGCCTTGAGCCACGCCAGGGTTGCGGCCTCGCCCTTCAATTCAAGCATCGCGCTGACGATCGCCTGGAAGTCAGCGCCGGCCGGCGACGCGCCCCAGCGGCCCTTCCAAGCCGGGCCGGCCAGGTCCAGGATCGACGCCGGCAACTGCTCAGGCGCGAGCTTGGCCTTGTTGTAAACAAACACGGTGCTGCGGGCCGCGATGCCGACCCAATGGCCGCTCGACGGGCGGAACGCGGCGGGCACTCGTTCAAGAAGGTCGGCGGGCAACGGGGCGAACAGTTCGGCGTTGTCAACCAGCGCCATGGCCGGCGAGTTCTCGGTCAGGAACACGTCGGCCGGCGAGGCCGCGCCCTCCTGGACGATCTGGTTGCCCAGCTCAGTATCGCTGCCGTTGCGCAGCGTCACCTTGATCCCGGTCTCGCCCGTGAACGCATCCGCCCAAGCCTTGGTCAGGCTGGTATGCTGGGCATTGTAAACGGTGATGGCCTCGCCGGCTGAGGACGCGGGGGCGCCCTGCGCATGGGCGCGGACGGGACCGCCGACCCAGGCAACGGCCAACGCGAGGAGGCCGATGACGGTTGAGAAACGTGGCTTCATGGGGACCTCGGCGAAGGGAGGGCGAGACCGGATGCACAAGGCAGTCCCGGCACGCCCGTGTCGCCCCTTCGCTACTGCGTCTCATTCTCACTTGCAAGGCCATCCTACCCAGCCCTTGCCGAGCTGAGCCGGCATCGTCCCTCTATCCCTGCTTCAACACCGCCTCCGTGATGGCGCTGTCGTTTTCCAGCGGGCGGCTGGGCTTGAGGCCCTGCGCTTGCAGCGTTCCATGGTAGGCTTTCACGGCCTCCTTCGGGCTGATCGTGCCGTTGGCGACCTCGCGCATGAACCTGATGATGTCGAGCGGCGAGTCGGCCAGGTTGATCTTGCGTCCGAACAAGGCGAGGCGGGCGCCATGCCGTTCCGCCTGGTGCAGCAGCTCAAACGTGTCGCGCGTGGTGCCGGCCCCGCCGCCCAGGACGCCCACGACCAGGGACGGATCATAGGCGGCCAGCTCCTCCAGCGCCGCCGGGCCGTTGAACGGGATCTTCAGGAACTGCGGGCGGTCCGCGCGCATCACGCCCGCGAGCGTGCGCAGGATGTGGTCGTTGACGAACTTCGGCACGTTTGCCGGGTCAAGGTCGCGCGGCGCGTTCGGGTTGAACACTTCCAGGAAGTAGCGGAAACCGCACGCCGCCGCTTCCTCGCGGAACTCGGCGAAGGCTTGCAAGGAGGCGAGGTCGGCGTCCAGGTCGTTGTTGAAGGTAACGGAGTAAAGGCCCAAGTCGGTGCCGGTGATCGGCGTGCCTGGCACCGGATGCAGCGCGCCGTGCATGACGCGCGGCAGTTTCGCCGTGCGGAACGGGCGGGAAGGGTGGTGCGTGTAGCGCCCGCCGCGCAGCCCGCCCCAGCAATCCGTTGCCTCGTTGGCGCGTATGGCGGGCTGCACGGCGCTGCCGCGGAACACGCCCTCCTCGACCATCCGCTCCAGGTTGGAGGCGGACAGCAGCATAATGTCCACGATGTCCTGCTGCACGACCGCGGTGATCTGGTCGAGGTAGCTGCGCAGGCGGCGCGGGCCGGGCAGGGGGGTGCCGTCCTTTCCGCGCGGCGGCGCCGGGGTGGTGCAGCCCGATCCCATGTCGCCGTCCTTGGCGTCGGCGATGATGAAATCGGATTTCGAGTAATGGCCGGCACGGATGCGTTGCAGCTTCTCGTCAAGGCGCTTCATAGGGTTTGCCTTCCTGTTCTGTCACAGACGGACATGCCGGCCGCACCCGGCGGTGGATCACCAGATGGTGAAGCCGGCGTCGGCCACCACGATGGAGCCGGTCAGCAGGCTTGATGCCTCGCTGGCAAGGAACAGGATCACCGACGCGACCTCCTCCGGACGCCCGGCGCGTTTCATCGGCGTGTCGCGGAGCCACCCCTGGCCGATCTCCTGCCGCAGCGCCGGGCCGGACATCGCCGTGTCGATGTAGCCGGGGGCAACGGCGTTCACCCGCACGCCGCGCGCCGCCCATTCGCCGGCGAGCGATCGGGTCAGTTGGTGCACGCCCGCCTTGGCCGCGTTGTAATGCGCCTGGCGCTGCGGCCGGTTGGAGATCAGGCCCGACATCGAGCCAACCGTCACGATCGCGCCGCGCCCGCGGTTCAGCATGTGCCGGCCGAAGCCGCGGCAGCACCAGAACACGCCGTTCAGGTCCACATCGACGACCTTGAGCCATGCCGCGTCGGGCATGTCCTCGCCGCCGGTGTCCGGCCAGGCGATGCCGGCATTGGCCACCAGCACGTCGATGGCGCCGTATCGGGCGTTGAGGTCGTCCGCCACCTGCGTCACGTCGTCCGGACGGGTCACGTCCAGCGCCACGGTCTCGACCGCATGGCCCAGCCCGGCCATCTCGGCCCGGCCCGCTTCCAGCATCTCCGGCTGCACGTCGGAGATGACGACCCGCGCGCCCGCCTCGGCGAGCGCCTGCGCGGCGCACAGCCCAATCCCGCGCCCGCCGCCGGTGATGAATGCCGTTTTGCCGTCCAGCCGGAATTTCTCGGAATACATGTCGCGATCCCCTGTTTGCCGGCTCGCTTCATGCCGCGCCGGGACGACGCGGCTGGCCGAGCACCAGCAGGCACCCGGCCATGAACGTGTCGCCCAGCCCAAGCGTCGTCGCGGGCTGCGGCAGAAAGGGCGCGGCGCACGCGACGATGCTCCAAGGCCCCACCCGTGACTCGTCCTGCGGCGCCTCGAACTGGGCGGCCGGGTCGAGCGCCGCCGGCCGCGCCGGCCGGCCCTGGGCCGCGCGGGTGCCGGCGAGCAGGCAGCCCATCATCAGCGCCGCCCGCTCCCGATCTGGGTCGCCGCGGGTGGCGGCGATGGCCCAAGCGTCGGCATGGATGCACAGTCGGTCAACGCCCAGGCGCTCGGCAGTTGCCACGATGCTCGCCGCCTCGGGGGCGTCGCCGGGCACGAAGGCCCGGTACTCAGACTGGCTGAACCCGACCGAGCTGAACGCGCCGCGCAGCCCGGCCACCGTGCGGTCGCGCAGCCCGGGCGTGTCGAACCCGGCCATTTCAAGGTGCACGACGGGCACGCCGGCGGCGCGCCAGCGCAGCCCCAGGGACCGTGCCCGCGCGACCGCCCCGTCCAGGTCGCCCCCGCCCACCGCGCTGAAGCCCGACAGCACGCCCGCCCCGGCTTCCGGCGCCAGCGCTGTGCTGAGCGCCTCGAACTCCGGATCGTTCTCCAGCCCCGGATCGGTGAAGCGGACGATGATGCGGGACGACCGCGGCGCCACGGCGTTTCCGACCGGCCGCCCGGCCGTGAACTCGAAGATGTAGATCTTGGGCCGCGGCACGCCGCACGGCGCGACCTCCCGCGCCGGCACTGGCCGGCCCCCTTCTGCCAGGCAGATGCCGCCGTCGAGGCACGCCATCTGCTCGGCATCGCGGTGGCCCAGGGCCAGCAGGGCCGGCGCCCCGAGCAGCGTCAAGACCCGGGCGGCGTGCGCGCCAGTGCCGCCCAGGACCCGGCGCGGCGGCAGGGCGGCGTCCAGCCAGGCTGGCCCGGCGTCCCAATCCACGCGGATTTCCCCGCCAATGCCGGCCGCCGCGCGGCACGCCAGGGTTTGGCCCAGCGTCCGCGCCGGAGGCTCGGCGGAGGCAAGCAGCACGCCCACCGCGTCGTGCACCGACAGCACCGCGTCCACGCAAACGCCGAGGCCGCAGAACGTCCAGCGTCCGCGCAAGACATACTCGCCGAGGTTTGCGATCAGGTTCGCGTAGCCGCTGTGCCACCTACATTCCTGCATGGGGCGGGAGGTTAACGCCTCGACAGACCCCTTCAAGCACGAAAACCGCAGAGAAACGCTTGATCCGGGATGGCAGGCCGCAAGCAAGCCGATGTGGTACGGCATGGCGCTGACCCGACCCGAGCCGGCCAACTATTCTGGTGCCGCCGCATGCTCAGCCTGGAGAGACGGCGATGGAGCCGACGCATGGAGGGGAATGATGCCGGTTTCGCAGATTGACGCACCGCCAAGCCGCCATGCTAAACCGGTTCCGCCTGGTTGACGTGTGCCGCAAGAAACCTGGTGGCGCATGGTCGGCAGGAAAGAAACGGCCAAAATGGGCCGAAGCCGGGGAAACGAGCATCATGCAAAATCAGCCCGCCAAAGCCCTGTCCCGCCGAACCCTTGTCGCCGCGCTTGCGGTCACGGGCACCGGCGCCCTGGCGCAGCCGCGCCCGGCCGCGCCGCCCACCACGATCACCACGCCGCCGCGCGACTTCGGCCCCGAGGGTGCGCCCACGACCTACTTCACCGACCCGGACGTTTTGTCGGTGGACCCGGCCTTTGATGGCCTGATCCAAGGCAACACCACAATCCAACGGCTCTGGACCGGCGCGCTGTGGATGGAAGGCCCGGCCTGGTGCGCAGAAGGCCGCTACCTGCTGTGGAGCGACATCCCCAACAACCGGCAGATGCGCTGGCTTGAGGACGACGGCCACGTTAGCGTGTTCCGCAGCCCCAGCAACAACAGCAACGGCAACACCTTCGACTTCCAGGGACGGCAGATCAGTTGCGAGCACCTGACCCGGCGCGTGGTGCGCTACGAGCTGGACGGCTCCGCCACCGTGCTGGCCGACCGGTTCGAGGGCAAGCGCCTCAACTCCCCCAACGACGCCGTGCCCCACCCCGACGGCAGCGTCTGGTTCACCGACCCGCCCTATGGCGGCCAGCTTTATGAGGGCGAGCCGGATGTCGCGGGCGGCCCGTCGAACGCCGGCGGCCGGCTCAAGCCCACGCTTGGCCAGCCTGCCGGCTTCGTGCCGGGCCGGCGGGAACTGCCGACCAACGTGTATCGCTGGGACCCGAGCGGGCGGCTCGACCTTGTTGTGGCGGAAAGCCAGGTGCCGGACCCGAACGGCTTGGCCTTTTCCGCCGACTACAAGCGGCTTTACGTGGCCAGCACCGGCAAAGGGCCGGGCGACGGGGGCGCCGGGGGCAAGGGCGACGTGCACGTGTTCGAGGTGGGCGCGGACAACAAGCTGTCGGGCCAGCGCTTGTTCGCGGACTGCATGGTGGACGGCGTGAAGTGCGCCCCCGACGGCGTGCGCTGCGACGTGGAAGGCAACGTTTGGCTGTCCAGCAACGCCGGGCGCAGCGTCGGCTACAGCGGCGTGACCTGCTGGAACCCGGATGGCAAGCTGCTCGGCCGCATCCGCATCCCGGAGGTCGTCGGCAATCTCACCTTCGGCGGCCCGAAGCGGAACCGGCTGTTCATGGCAGGCAGCCAGTCGCTGTATGCCGTGTATGTCGGGACCCAGGGCGCCGCGCCGGGGTAGGACGGGCAGCGCGGAGAACGGGAGGGGCGCTGAACCGTTCCGCCGGGGATCGCACCAGCAAGCGGACCCGCGACGGCGGCCGCCCATCCCAACCTCGCGCGCCGGCGCCGACATCGAGATCAATCATGTGCAACGACACTGGCCTCGCGTGACCCGGGGAGAACCCATGCTGGACAGCCGTGCGTCCTGGGCGCGCCTTGCTGTGCTGCTGCTCGTCAGTTCCATCGGCGCCGTCGGCATGTGGTCGGTGGTGGTGACCCTGCCCGCGGTGCAGGCGGAGTTCGGCGCGGCGCGCGCCGGGGCGGCGCTGCCCTACACGGCCACCATGCTGGGCTTCGCGGCCGGCGGCGTGGTCATGGGATGGGCCGCGGACCGGTTCGGCATCGCGCGCACCGTGGCCGTCGCGGGCGTGATGCTCGCCGCCGGCTACGTGCTTGCCAGCCGCACGCATGACCTGCTCGCCTACGCGCTGGTCCATGGCGTGCTGATCGGGATGTTCGGCGCGGGCGCGCTGTTCGGGCCAGTGATGGCCGACGCTTCGCTCTGGTTCCGGCGTCGGCGCGGGCTGGCGGTGGCGGTGGCAGCGTCGGGCAACTACGTCGCGGGCGCAGTCTGGCCGCCGGTCGTGGCGGCCACGACGCAAGCCTATGGCTGGCGTGCCACGGAGCTTGGCATCGGCGTGGTCATGCTGCTCACCATCTTGCCGCTCACGTGGTTCCTGCGTGCCCGCCCGCCGGCGCAGGCCGAAGCCGGGGCGGCCGGCCCGGCCCTTGCCACGTCGCGCATGCGCCTCGGCTTGTCGCCGGGGCTACTGCTGGCTTTGCTGGTGGTCGCGGGCCTTGGTTGCTGCGTCGCGATGGCGATGCCCCAGGTGCACATCGTCGCCTATTGCGGCGACCTCGGCTACGGCCCGGCACGCGGGGCGGAGATGCTGTCGCTGATGCTGGGCCTGGGCATCGTGAGCCGGGTCGC
>CALMVT010000089.1 GCA_937873175.1 uncultured Acetobacteraceae bacterium
CAGGAGCGGACCCAATCGACCAGCTCGCAGATCAGCGCAGGCTGGTCGCCATAGGCCATGGAATAGATCAGCCCCTTGGCCCGCGCTTTCTGCGCCAGGATCGGCCCCACCATCACGTCCGCTTCCACGTTGACCATGACGATGTGCTTGCCGTGCTCGATGCAGGCGAGGGCGTGTCGGGCGCCGGCGATGGGATGGCCGGTTGCCTCGATGACGCACTCGAGCTCCGGGCAGGACAGCAGGGCACCTACGTCGTCGGTGACAAAGGTGGTGCCGTTCTTGACCGCTTCCCCGGCGCTGCGGGCGCCGTAGCGTTCCTCGGCCCAGCCGACGCGCTGCATCGACTCCCGGGCGCGCGATACGGCAAGGTCCGCGACCGCGACCACGTGCAGGCCCTCGATCTTCTGGGCCTGCGACAACACCATGGAGCCGAACTTGCCGGCGCCGATCAGGCCGACGCGGACGGGGCGGCCCTTTGCGGCGCGGCTCAGAAGCAATGACGAAAGGTTCATGTCTCGTGTCCCCCGCGGTCGATGGCGGCCGGACTGTTTTTTGCGCGGGCGTTTCCCGCCATGGCCGCCTGTCGCGGCAGAATTGCGGAAGCAGCCCGTCCCGGCAACTCAGAAAATCCGGCCCGACTGTCAGGCCCGCCAAGCAGTCTGTGACGTGAACTGCATTGTGCTGCAAGACAGACCTTGGTTAGAGCTTTCCCCCAAGCGGCTTGCCGCAACAAGAACAAGCTGAAGGGAGAGAAAATCAATGGACAGCACCCGCATCGTCGTCCGCCGCCGCGCCGTCCTGGCGGCGGCCCTGCCGCTTGCCGCGGTCATCACCCGCCCGGCCCGTGCGGCGGAGTTCACCTTCAAGCTCGCGACCGGCCAAACGCTGAGCCAGCCGATCAACGCGCGGCTGGACCAGGCGGCGGGCCGCATCAAGGAAGCGACGGACGGGCGGCTTGAGATCAAGTTCTTCCCGGCGAGCCAGCTCGGCTCCGACACCGACCTGTTGTCGCAGGTGCGGAGCGGCGGCATCGACTTCCTGAACATCGCCGGGTCCGTGCTGTCCACGGTGGCGCCGGTCGCGGCGATCACCAACATCGGCTTCGCCTTCAACGGCTACGACCAGATCTGGCCGGGCATGGACGGTGCGCTCGGGCAGTTCCTGCGCGCCCAGATCGAGAAGGCCGGGGTGCTGGTCGTGGCCAAGGCGGCCGACAACGGCATCCGGCAGATCACATCAGCGTCCAAGGCGATCACCACGCCGGAGGACCTGAAGGGCTACCGCATCCGGGTTCCGGTATCGCCTATGTTCACGTCCTTGTTCACCGCGTTCGGGGCCAGCCCCACGTCGATCAACTTCAACGAGCTTTATACCTCCCTGCAGACCCACCTGGTTGACGGGCAGGAAAACGGCTTGGTCGCGATCGATTCGGGAAAGCTGTACGAGGTGCAGAAATACGTGGCGGAAACCAGCCACATCTGGGACCCGTTCTGGCTGCTCGGCAACCGGCGTTCGTTCGCGCGCTTGCCGACAAACCTGCAGGAAACCGTGCGGCACGAGTTCGACCGCGCCGCGATCGAGCAGCGAAGCGACGTGGCCCGGCTGGACGCGACGCTGAAAATGCAACTGACCGCCAAGGGCCTCACCTTCATGCCCGTGGACAGGACGGCGTTCCAGGGCGCGCTGGTCAAGGCCGGGTTCTACAAGTCCTGGCGCGACAAGTTCGGTGCCGAGGCTTGGCAGGCATTGGAAGGTGTGGCCGGGCCGCTCGCGTAGGTTTGGCGGCCCTGCCGTCATCATTTCGGGCGGTAGGCGTCCCGCCTTGCGCTGCGGCCGGCTCGGCTTCATCGTTCAGGCCCTGCGCCAAACGGCGTGCACAGTCCCGGCGGCAGGACGGCTCGCCCGGGGCCTCTGAGGACCGCCAAGGATGACAACCATGACCCCACCTGAACGGCTCCGCACGCTTCTGGCCGAGCCTGGCTTCATCGTCATGCCCGCCGTTTGGGACGGACTCAGCGCCAAGCTGGCCGCTGCGGCGGGGTTCGAGACGGCGTTCTTGTCAGGGTCCTGCGTCGCGGGAGGACGCCTCGGCGGACCCGACCTCGACCTGCTTTCCTTTGCGGAGATGTTTGATTCCTTCAACATGGTGCGCGGGGCCGCGGCGGACACGCTGGTGCTGGCCGACGCCGACCATGGCTATGGCAACGCGATGAACGTGCAGCGCACCGTTCGCGCCTATGGCCGGGCGGGGGCGGCGGCGGTGCTGATCGAGGACAAGATCACGCCGCGCGCGCTGACCGCCGCGGGCAAGCCCTGCCTGCCCCGGGAAGAAGCCCGCATGAAGGTCCGCGCCGCCGTGGAGGCTGCCCGGGAATCCGGCGTGCTGATCATGGCGCGGACGGATTGCCGCCCGACTGCGGGCATCGATGAGGCCCTGGCGCGGATCGGGATGTTCGCCGAGGAGGGCGCCGACATCATGTTCCTTGACTCGCCGGGCGACGAGGATGAAGTGCGCCGCGCGGTGGCGGCGGGGGACGGACGGCCGCACTTCGCCGTGCTGTCCCCCGGCGCCCCGCGCGAAACGCCGGCGCAGGCGCGCGCCGCGGAGCTGGGCCTCAAGATCGGCACGTATCCGACCGCGCTGCTGTCCCCGGTCGCAGCGGCGATCAAGGCCGGGCTTGCCGCGATCGGCGCCGGGCAGGCGGAAGCCGCGACCGCGCTCAGCCCGGCCGAGTTCCGCGCCACCCTGGGCTACGACGACTATGATGCCCAGGCGCGGCGCTTCATCGTCCCGGGCTGACCGGTCAGCCCGGGCCTACGGAATCGGCGTGAATTGGATCGCCGTGATCGGCTGGACGTGCTCCTCGCGCGTCATCTTGAACTCGGTGTCCGGCCCCAGCCACTTGTTCCACATGGCGTTGATCTCGCCGGACTTGTCGAGCGCGTAAAGCGCCTCGTTCACCTTGGCCAGCAGTTCCGGCTCGTTCTTTTTCATGCCGATCCCGACGGGTTCCAGGAGCATCGGCGCTTCAACCATCTTCAAGGGCGATCCACTCGTCTTGGACTGGTTGACCAGCTTGGTGATCGTCATCGTGTTGGCGACCATGCCGACCGACTTGTTCTGCTGCAGCGCCATGTAGGCGGAGCCGGTGTCCTGAAAGGTCACGGGGTCGGAGCCGTTGAGGTTGATCGACAACTCGGACGTCGAGCCTTTGGCGGCGCTGATGCGCTTGCCCTTCAGATCGGCCGGGGTGGCGGCCGGGTTGCTCGCCTTGACCGCCAGCATTTCCTTCGCGACGTAATAAGGGTCGCTGAACTGGATCTGGTTGGCCCGGCTGGTGGTGTAGGCCAGGTTCGCGATGGTCACGTCCACCCGGCCCATCTGCACCTCCGGCACCCGCGCCTCCACCGAAAGCGGCGTGACCGCGGCCGAAACGCCCAGGTGCTTTGCCAGCGCCTTGCGCATGTCCACGTCGAAGCCGACCATCTCGCGCGTTTTCGGGTCCGGCGCGGCAAACGGGGGCACGTCGGCGAAGGTGCCGCATTTCAGCTCCTTGCGCGCCACGATGTCCTGCCACTGGTCGGCAAAGGCGGGCGTTGCCGCCGCGAGCATCACCCCGGCGGCGAGCAGTGTGGTCTTCATGGTGGGGGTTCCTTCGGTTGCGCGGGTAGGGTCAGTGCGCCCGCAGGTCGGACAGGAAACGTTGGCTGCGGGGATGCTGCGGGCTGCTGAAGAACGTTTCGGGGTCGGCCACCTCAAGGATGCGGCCCGCGTCCATGAACCAAACGCGGTCGGCGACCTCCCGCGCGAAGCCCATCTCGTGCGTCACGCACATCATGGTCATCCCGTCCTCGGCCAGGCCGCGCATCACGCTCAGCACCTCGCCGACCATCTCGGGGTCGAGCGCCGAGGTCGGCTCGTCGAACAGCATGGCGGGCGGCTCCATGGCCAGCGCCCGGGCAATCGCCACGCGCTGCTGCTGGCCGCCCGAAAGCTGCGCGGGGAAGGACCCGGCCTTGTTGGCCAGGCCGACGCGGGTCAGCAGCCGCATCGCCGTGGCGCGCGCGTCTTCCCGCTTCACGCCGCGCACCTTCATGGGGGACAGCGTGACGTTCTCCAGCACCGAAAGGTGGGGGAACAGGTTGAAGCTTTGGAACACGAAGCCGATCCGGCTGCGCATGCGGTTCAGGTCGCGCGCGGCCCTCGGCCCCTGGATATCGGCGCCGTCCACCGTGAGCTTGCCGGACTTGATCTCCTCCAGCCGGTTCACGGTGCGGATCAGGGTGGACTTGCCGGAGCCGGAGGGGCCGCACACCACGACCACCTCACCCTTCGCGACCTCGGCGTTGATGTCGCAGAGCGCGTGGTAGTCGCCATACCACTTGTTCACGTCAACGAAGCTGATCATGGCAGTTCCTCCCCCGTGGGCAGCGGCAGGCCGTCGGCGGCGGGCGTCACGGGAACCGCGGCCGGAATGCCCCGCCGCCGGGCTGCGACGCGGCGCTCCAACCAATGCGTCGCCTGCGTCAGCGTGAAGCACACGACGAAGTAGGTGATCGCCAGGATGAAGAAGACCTGGAACGGCTGCGTCAGCAGTTGGTTGTTCACCTGGTTTGCGGCGAAGGTCAGTTCCTGGACGTTGATGACGTAGCCGAGCGTCGTGTCCTGGATCGTCGAGATGAACTGGCTCAGCATGCTGGGCAGCATGTTGAACAGCGCCTGCGGAAGGATGATGTAGCGCATCCGGCCGTAGTAGCCGTGCCCCAGCGACTTCGCGGCCTCGGACTGACCTTTGGGCAGCGCCTCGATCCCGGCGCGCACCACCTCGGACAGGTAGCAGCCCTCGTAAAGTACCAGCGTGCACAGCATGGTGGTGAAGCCGGAAACGGTGTGCCCCGTCAGGACCGGCAGCAGGAAGTAGGTCCACAGGATGATCATCAGCAGCGGGATGCCGCGCGTCGCGTAAACCAGGCCCGTCACCGGCCAGCGCAGCACCCGCCAGGGCGACAGCCGGGCCAGGGCAAGCGCGACGCTCACGGGGAAGGCGAGCAGGATGCCGAACACGGACAGGATCAGCGTGGCGGCGATGCCGCCCAGCGGCCCGTGCGGGTACTGGCCGATCAGCAGCAGCAGCCAGTTGTCCCGGACAATGTCGACGACGCTCCACATCAGCGGGCGGCCGCCAAGCGGTAATGCCGGGCCAAGGCGGCGCCGAGCGCCATCAGCAGCAGCGACACGGCCAGATAAAGCGCGGTGCCCACGGCGTAGACTTCGAAGGTGCGGAAGCTCCGGCTTTCGATCTCCCGCACCACGTGCGTCAGTTCGGTCACGCCGATCGCCATGGCGAGGCTGCTGTTCTTGAACAGGGAAACGGTGTGGTTCACCAGCGCCGGGACCGCGTTGCGGATCGCCTGCGGCAGGATCACGTAGCGCATGGAGCCGACATAGCTGTGGCCCAGCGCCCGCGCCGCCTCCGCCTGGCCTGATGCCACGCCGCGCAGGCCCGAGCGCATGTCCTCGCTGAAGAACGCGGCCTGGCAAAGGCCCAGGGAGATGACGGCGAAGATGGCCTCGCCCTTGTGGTCCGCGAGCCAGGCCTGCAGCTCGTCCGGAAGCAGGTTCGAGATGCCGAAATACCAGAGCATGAGCTGCACCAGCGTCGGCACGTTGCGGTGGTAGGACACGTAGCCCGCGACGAAGCGCTGCGCGACGGTTGATGGCGTCAGGCGGATCACCAGCAGCACGGCGGCAAGCGCCATGCCCAGGAACCAAGAGCCTGCGAAAACAATCGCCGTGAACCGGATGCCGGTCCAAAGCATCGCCCGGAAATCCGGGCTAGACAGGACGGCCGCAAGGTCGAAATGGGACACGGCCCCTCTCCCGGGTCAGGCGGCGTCGGCGGCGCGCAGGGTGGTGAGGCCCCCTGGCACCTGCAGCGTCGGCATGATCTCGATGTGCCCCACGTTGACGGCGGCCGGGGCAGCAATGGCGAAAGCGATGGCGTCGGCGATGTCCGATGCTTGGGGTAGCAGGAAGCCGTCGATGAAGCGTTCCCGCGTTTCGGCGCTGTCGCCGTGCACGTGGGCGAAGATGTCGGTTGCGACCCGGCCCGGGCAGATTTCCGTCACCCGCACCATGCGGCCCAGCAAATCCACGCGGAGTTGGCGGGACAGCATGTGCACGGCCGCCTTGGTGGCGTGGTAGGTGGCGTTGCCGCCGAAATGGTACTCGCCCGCGATGGAGCCGATGTTGACGACATGCCCGCGGTTGCGCTCCGCCATGCCCGGCACGATCAGCCGCGCCATGTGCAGCACCGCGCGCAGGTTGACATCGACCAGCAGGTCCACCTCCTCGGCATCCGCCTTCAGGATCGAGCGCGGGCGGTCCACCCCGGCGTTATTGACCAGGATGTCGAACGCGAACTCGCCCGCCAGGCGGGCGATGCCGTGCCCATCGGTCACGTCCAAGGCATGCGGGATGCAGCCGGTGCGGGCCGCCAGGTCAGCCAGCGCGTCGGCCCGGCGGGCAAGGGCGTGGACCTGCAGCCCCTCGCGGCACAGGCGCTCCACCACCGCCGCCCCGATGCCGGAAGACGCGCCCGTGACCAGCGCCGTTTTGTAGTCCGACATCGGCATCCCGCGGCGCCTTTCATCCGGTGGATCGCCGGACCATGGCGCAATCCGCGCCCGGCCGGCCAAGACAATTCAGTTTTGGGCCGATAAGCCTGCTTTATGTCGCGGACGCCTCCTGACGGGACAGCGGAGCGATCCGGGCGCCGCACCGCTCGGCCGCCGCACGGACGGCCTGGGCGAGAGCCACCGCGCCCGGCGTGTCGCCGTGCAGCAGGATCGAGGCGGCCCGCATCGGCAGCGCGCGGCCGGAATGGGTGACCACGGTGCCCTCGGTCAGCAGCCGCGTCACCCGGGCCATGACCGCAGCCTCCTCCTTGATCACGGAGCCGGGCACCTTGCGGGAAACCAGCAGGCCGTCGTCGCCGTAGGCGCGGTCCGCCAGGAAGCACACCGCCGCGCGCAGGCCGGACGCCGCCGCCGCGTCCTCGATGGCGCGGGATGCGGAGGTGAGAACGGTCAGCGCGGGGTCGAACTCGGCAACGGCGCGGACCAGCGGCGCCGCCAGCGACGCGTCCGCCGCCGCCATGTTGCCCAGCGCGCCGTGAAAGCTCATGTGCGTCATCCGGCACCCGGCCCGGCGCGCGATCCCGGCCAGGGCGCCGAGCTGGTAAACGACCATGCTCGCCAGTTCCTGCGTGTCCACCTGCATCGGCCGCCGGCCAAAGCCCTGCCGGTCGGGGAAGCCTACATGCGCGCCCACGTCCACGCCGCGGGCCGCGGCGGCGCGGACAACCTGGTCCATGATCGCCGGATCCCCGGCGTGGAAGCCGCAGGCCACGTTGGCCGAGGACACGACATCGAGCAGCGCCTCGTCCTCGCCCATGCGCCAAGGGCCGAAGCCTTCTCCCATGTCCGCGTTGAGGTCGATCCAGCTCATGCGCGTTCCTCCTGCAAGCGAAGCAAGGGCGTGCCGTAGCCCACGGTGGCGCCGTTTTCGGCCAGCACCTCGCCCACCACGCCGCTGGCGGGTGCTGCGATGTGCACCAGCAGCGGGCCGACTTGCACCAGGCCGACGGCCTCCCCCGCCGCCACATGCCGCTCCGCCTGGGCGAGCGGGCCGTCCTGTGCCGGGTGCGCCGTGCGGAACACGCCCGGGCACGGGGCGGTGACCAGGCCCGGTGGATGGGCACGCATCGACGGCTCGATCGCCGCAAGCGGCGGCGGATGGGAAGTATCGCCACGGCGCAGCCGGATCGTTTCTTCCGGGGTCGTCAATTCCAGCAGGCCGATGCTGGTTCCCTCCAGCGTCTCGCTGAGCACCCGGACACGCTCCGCGGCGGTCATGGGCGCCGCCCCAGCGCGGAGCAGCGGATCAGGTCGCACAAGCGCCCGACCTCCTCCAGCCACCCCCGCAGCGCCTCCGCTGCGGCCAGGGCGCGGTTCCAGTCGGTCTCGACGAAGCGGATGCGGCTCCCGGCCGGGGCCTGGGCGAGCCGCCAAAGGTCGGCCTCGATGACGGTCCCGAACTTTGGGTAGCCGCCGGACGGCTGGGCGTCGCGCATTTGGATGATCGGCTGGCCGTTGGGCGGCACCTGGATCACGCCGGGCACGATGCCGTGCGACAGCATCTCGACCGGCGCCTCGAACGCGAGCGCCGCCCCGGCGAGGCGGTAGCCGTAGCGGTCGCTTTGCGCGGTGATCTTCCACTCGCCGGCCCAAAACGCGGCACGGGACGCTTCCGTGAAACGCTCGTACTCGGCGGCAGGGATGACGCGGACGCCGGGCGTGCCGTCCGCAAGAAGGGGGAGTGCAACGCCCGGCGGTTCCAGCCCGTATCCCGCCAGACCCGGCGACGCCCCGCGCGCGGCCAGCTTGTCGCCGGCCTGCAGCGCCCGCCCGCATTGGCCGCCGAACACGCCCCGCAACTGCGTGCTGCGGGAGCCGAGCACCTCCGGCACGTCCACCCCGCCCGGCAACGCCAGGTAGGCGCGGCTGCCCGGCACGCCCGGTGCGGGGGAAAGCAGCAGCTCCTCCCCGGCCCGCGCCGCATGGACGGACCAGGGCAGCAGCGCCCGCCCGCCCAGGCGCGCACCGCATCCCCCGCCGGTGAGCGCGAAGCTGTTATCGGCGTCGAAGCGAGCCTTGAAAGGGAACAGCGGCACCTCGATGGCGGCCGCCCCGTCCTCGTTGCCCAGCAGCAGGTTGCCGGCAGCGAGGGCAAGGTGGTCCATCGCGCCCGCCGTGCCGACGCCGAACCGGAGGCTGCCGAAGCGCCCGAAATCCTGAACGGTCGCGAGGCCCGGGGTGGACAGCACCTCCATCACCGCGTCACCGCCTGGACGCGGAACCGGATGGAGTCGCCGGGCGCCAGCAGGGCAGGGGGCGAGCGCCCCGGGTCGAAGAACCGGATTGAGGTATGGCCGATGGTGTTCCAGCCGCTGGGTCCGTCGGACGCCGAAACGCCGGTCTGCGCGCCGCCGATCGACACCGCGCCGCCCGGGATGCGCAGCACCGGCACTGCGCGGCGCGGCGTGGCGAGTCGCGCGTCCATGCCGCCGAGGTAGCAGTAGCCGGGATGGCTGCCGAGGGCGAACACCGGATACAGCGGGGCCGTGTGCCGCTCGACCAGCTCGTCCAGGCACAGGCCGGTGTGGTCGAGCACGTCCTGCAGGTGCGGCCCGGTTTCGCCGCCATAGGTGACGGGCAGCTCCACCACCCGTCCCTCAAGCGGCAGCGGCTCCGCTCCATCCCAGGCGGCGCGAAGCCGGGCCTCGAACCCCGCCAGGTCGCGCGGGGGCGCGGCAAAGACCAGCATCAGGTTGTTCATGCCGGGCACGGCTTCCCGCACCTCCGGCCAGCGTTCGGCCACGCGGGCGAGCGCCCAGATGCGCTGCTGGCTCGCCAGCTCGCAGTGGCCGGGCGCCTCGAACAGCAGCGCCGTCGTGCCGAGCAGGCTGATGGCCGGGGTCATGCCGCCCGCCGCGCCAGCCAGCGCTGGAGGTAATGGATGTCCACGCCGCCTTTCCGGACGCCCGGGTCGTCCAGCAGCGCGCGATGCAAGGGCAGGTTGGTGCGGATGCCGCCGACGCGCATTTCGGACAGCGCCAAGCGCATGCGCTCCACCGCGTCCGCCCGGTCGCTGCCGCGGACGATGAGCTTGGCCACCATGGAATCGTAGTAAGGCGGCACGCGGTAGCCCGGCCCGGCGTGGGTATCGACCCGCACGCCGAAACCGCCGGGCACCGCCCAGTCGTCGATCCGTCCCGGAGATGGGGCGAAGCTGTCGGGGTCCTCCGCGTTGATGCGGCATTCCAGCGCGTGTCCGCGGCACGCCACCTGGTCCTGGGTCAGCGGCAGGGCCTCCCCCCGGGCGACGCGGAGCTGAAGCTGCACGATGTCGATCCCGGTTGTTTCCTCGGTCACGGGATGCTCGACCTGGATGCGGGTATTCATCTCGATGAAATGGAACGCGCCGGCGTCGTACAAGAACTCGAAGGTGCCCGCCCCGCTGTAGCCGATCTGGCGGCACGCTTCGGCGCACCGCTCGCCCAGGGCGGCCACGTCGGCGTCCGGGATGCCGTGGGCGGGCGCTTCCTCGATGACCTTCTGGTTGCGCCGCTGCAGGGAACAATCGCGGCTGCCGAGCCAGAGCGCGTGGCCGTGCCGGTCGGCGATCACCTGGATCTCGACGTGGCGCGGGTGGGCGAGGAACTTCTCAATGTAAACGGCGGCGCTGCCGAACGCGCCGCGCGCCTCCTCCTGCGTCAGCGCCAGCGTGTCGAGCAGCCGGGCCGGATCCTCGACCACGCGCATGCCGCGGCCGCCGCCGCCGCCTGCGGCCTTGACGATTACGGGGTAGCCGATGCCGTCCGCGACGGCGCGGAGCGCCGCGGGGTCGGCCGGCAGCGGCTCGTCTGGCCCGGGCACGCAGGGAACGCCCGCCCGGCGCATGGCACGCTTGGCGGCTACCTTGTCGCCCATGGCGCGGATGCAGGCGGCGCTTGGCCCGACGAAAACCAGCCCGGCCCGCTCCACCCGTTCGGCGAACGCGGCGTTTTCCGCAAGGAAGCCGTAGCCGGGGTGGATGGCGCCCGCCCCTGACGTTTGCGCGGCGAACAGGATGGCAGCCTGGTCGAGGTAGCTTCGCGCCGCCGGGGCCGGGCCGATGCACAGCGCGGTGTCCGCCTGGCGCACGTATGCGGCGTCTGCATCGGCTTCCGAGTAAACAGCCACCGTGCGCAGGCCGAGGCCGCGGCAAGCCCGCTGGATGCGGAGCGCGATCTCGCCGCGGTTGGCGATGAGCACGGTGTCGATCACCGGCTCCTCTCCATCCGGAACAGGGCTTGCCCGGCTTCGACCTCCTGCCCGGACTGGACGAGGACCGCTGCCACCGTGCCGTCCCCCTCCGCCCGCAGCTCGGTAAAGATCTTCATCGCTTCGATCATGCAAAGCACCTGACCGGCTGAGACCGCTTCGCCGGTTGTCACCAAGGGCGGCGCGCCGGGACTGCGCTGCAGGTGCACGACGCCGAACACGGGCGCGTTGACGGTGGAGAACGGGCGCCAAGGAGCAGCCGGTTCAGTGCGCTTCACGGCGGGCGCGGCCGCCGCCGGGTGCGTGGGAAGCGCCCCTGTCCACTTGACCAAGCGCAGGGTCGCTCCGCCTTTGCTGTATTCCAGCTCGGTCAGCGATGACGCTTCCAGCGCGTCGATCAGCGTCTTGATGAGGTCGTTGTCCATCGGCGGCGCGACGCTAGCGGGTAGGGGCGGCCGCGCGCCAAGACGGTTTGGCTGTGCCCCGATAGGAACGGCTTATGGCGCCGCCGGGCCGCCACCGTCCGGGAGCCAGCTTCGGTTCGCGGCCAGTTCCGCGACGAGGTTCAGCACGACCGTCCGCACGACCTCCGCAGGCTCCGACAACGGCAGGTGATCCGATTGGCACAATGTCAGCGGCGCTTCGATCACCGGCTCGACGATGCGCCGGCACCAGCCCGTGTTGTCCCCCGCCACTTCCCGCGCCATGGACGCCGGGAGGACGGTGGCGCCCAGGCCGGCCTGCACGAGCGCCTTCAGCGTGATGGCCGATTCCACCTCCGCGCCGACGCGGGGCACGACACCCACCCGGGCAAGGGCGTCATCCACCAGCTTGCGGACGACGTTGTACTGCCTGGGCAGGAACAGCTCCACGCCGGCCAACTCGGACAAGGCCACCGGGCCTGCGGCGTTGGATGGGCCGACGAGGAACAATTCTTCCTGCAGCAGCGGCAGGAACGTCAGCCCATGGACGGCACGGTTGCCATACAGCACCGCCAGGTCCATGCGCCCATTCATGATCAGCTCGGACAGCGCCGTGCCGTAGTTCTCGTTCAGGTAAAGCAGGATGCCGGGATGCGAGGAGCGCACGGTTCGGATCAGCGGCACCGCCAGCATGGACGCCGCCGTGCCCGGTGCCAGCCCGATCGAGACCGGACCCGCCACGCCCAGGCTGTCTGCCGCCATGTCCAGCCGGGCCTGCTCGCATTGGCGCAGGATGAGCTGCGCGTGGCGATACAGGGTTTTGCCGGCCTCCGTGGGGATCACGCCGCGCTTGGTGCGGACCAGGAGCTGCTGCCGCACCTCGGCCTCCAGCGTCGCGATCTGCTGGCTGAGCGCGGGCTGGGCGATGTGGAGCAGGTCGGCGGCCTGGGTCAGGCTGCCGACGTCGATGATCTTGGCGAAGTAGCGCAACCGTTTGAAGTTCATCCCTGCCCGTCCCCGGCCAGGTTAGGACGATGCGGCCCCGGCAGCTATAAGCAAAGCCTTTCCGGGCAGAGCCAACTCGTCTTGGACTGTGCCGGGTTCCGGGCGTTAGCGTCGGGCCATGAACGACATTGCGCCCCGCCCCCACACCGCGTCACGCGTCGCGTCCCGCGTGCGGCGGATCAAGCCGTCACCCAGCACGGCCGCGGCGGACCGGGCCAACAGCCTGCGGCAGGCCGGGCGGCCAATCGTCAGCCTTGTGGTGGGCGAGCCTGATTTCGACACTCCGGCCCACATCCGCGCCGCCGCCGCGGCGGCGATGGACCGGGGCGCCACCCGCTACACGCCCATGGCGGGAACCATGGAGCTGCGCCGGGCAATTGCGACGAAGCTGCTGCGGGAAAACGGCCTGGAATACGGCCTGGACGAGATCATCGCCACCAGCGGGGCCAAGAGCGCCATCTACACCGCCTTGGCGGTGACGCTCGAACCCGGCGACGAGGTCATCATCCCCGCGCCTTACTGGGTGTCCTACCCCGACATGGTGCTCGCCTCGGACGGCGTTCCGGTGGCCGTGCCCTGCCCGGAAGCGAGCGGCTTCAAGCTGACGCCGGACGCCTTGCAGGCTGCGGTCACGCCGCGCACGCGCTGGCTGCTTATCAACTCCCCCAGCAATCCCACAGGCGCGACGTATTCCGAGGCGGAGTACCGGGCCTTGGGCGAGGTGCTGCTGGCGCACGAGCACGTCTTGGTCATGACGGATGACATCTACGAGCATATCCGCTTCAACGACGCCTCGGCGCCGCATCTGCTCAACGCGGTGCCGGCCCTCCGTGACCGCACGCTGGCCGTCAACGGCGTTTCGAAAACCTATGCGATGACCGGATGGCGCATCGGCTGGGCGGCGGGACCTGCCGATCTCGTCGGCGCCATGAACACGATGCTCTCGCAATCAAGCGGCAATTGCTGCTCGATCAGCCAGGCTGCCGCCGCGGCGGCACTGAATGGCGACCAGGCCTTCGTGGCGGGCAGCGTGCAGGTTTACCGCGAGCGTCGCGACGCCACCCTGGCCCGCATCAACGCCATCCCGGGGCTGAGCTGCGCGCCGCCGGACGGCGCGTTCTACGTTTACGTGAACTGCGGCGGGCTGATCGGGAAGGTCACGCCGGACGGCCTTCGACTGGACGATGACGAGGCCGTGGTGCTGTTTCTGCTCGAAAGCGCCGGGGTGGCCGTGGTGGCCGGTGCCGCTTACGGCCTGTCGCCGTATTTCCGCTTGTCGATCGCGACATCGCTGGAGCTGCTTCAGGATGGCTGCTCGCGCATCGGGAAGGCAGTCGCCGCGCTGCGCTGACCGGCGCGGCCAGAAACCCAATCCGTTCAGCCGTCCGTTTCCGCCGCGTCGCGCTGCCTCCTGCTGACCTCAAGCTCGTAGCGCGCGCGCACCGCCGCGGCGTCGTTGCCGTCCTCGCGCTGGTCGGCCGTGGCCAGCAGCGTTGCGCGTGCGACCTCCCATTCCAGCGCCCGCATCAGGTGTTCGGCCGCATGGAGGTTGCCGATCCTGCACGCTTCATAAAAGGCGACGGTGATCTGATCGGAAAGCCGCCGTTCGTAGCGCGGCTCGGCCGCCTTGCGGAGCTGCTCAATCCGCTCGCGGCTCCGGAACACGCGGAGGTCAGCCATGGGTGGTGCCCTGTTCCGGGACGGCAGGAAGCCTGGCGATCCCGGCGCACCGCCCTGCCTTACCGGAGCGGGTGGCATCCGGGCGCGTGGAAACGGCGGCGGAGGACATGGCAGTTCTGAAACTGTTCACAATTCCCGCAAGGAAACATGGCCGCCCCACGCGGTCACGTTAGGTTTTGCCGGGTCGCCTGCTGCCGTCGCGACGGTCTTGCTCCTTCCATAGAACGATGCCCGACGCGAACGGACGACGATTAATTGGTATGCGGCCCAGATCCCGCGCAAGCGGATGAAGGAGCTGATGGCGCTTGAAGACCTTCCGTCAACGCGCCAGCGGGTCGGGGCGGAGCTGGATTTTGTAAACGCGGGGGCTTTCGCCCTTGCCGGTTTCGTTGTGGAACATCGCGCGGGTGCCGGAGGTGGTCCAAAGGCCGCGGCCCTTCCACCCGGCATTCGGGTCGTCGATCCGGCCATCGACGTTCTTGGTGAAGAACCCGGCGGGGTAGGGCACGTGGAAGGTCAGGAACCGGCCATCGACCAGGGCGGTGATCGCCTCGCCGCCGTTCGTCATGGCCATGGGCACGTTTTCGCCGAGGCCGAACGTGTTGAAGCGGTCCACCCAAACGTAATAAGCATGGTTGGCGCTGCCGCGCTCATCGACGCCCCCGAACTGCGGGCCGGGGAAGCGGTAGAGCGTCCAGCCTTCCGTGCACTGCTGGCCGGTCACGGCGTTCAGGCCCTTGAGAGGCTCCCAGCATTTCGCGCGGTCGAAGCTGGCCAGGTGGCCGCTCGACAGGGCGGTCCAAACGAGGCCCTTGCTGTCCACGTCGATGCCGCGGGCGCCGAACGCGCCTTCAGGCGGCTGGAACAGCTCCGTGAGGCCGGTGCGGGTGGGGTCGGGACCGGGGATGAAGTGGACGAGGAAGCTGGGCTGATCCAACCGGGAAAAGCCGACATCCATGGACTGGCCCCAAACGGTGTCGTCGATGGGGCTGGGCTGGACGCCGTAAAGCCCGGCCAGGACGCGCTTCTGCCGGGCGGGGTCCGTGGGCTGGCCAAGCTCGGCGTAGTCGCCCCGCTTGCCCCAGCCGGGCACGTCCACGACCATCGGCGCCCAGCCCTGGGCCGTCTTGGCGTCGCCGGTTTCGAGGAACTTCTTGGTGTCCAGCCAGCCGATGGCGGGACCGGTGGGCGGGCCGTAGCTGGTCCACAGCGTGTTGCTGGCATCATGGCCGAAGTAAAGGTGATGCGTGCCGAAGCAGGTGTCGATCAGCGTGAACTTCTCGGTTTTGGGGTCGTAAAGCGACAACTGCCGCCCGGAGGTGTCGAGCGGCGTGACCTCGGCGGATGGCAGGCCAGAGCCTGCCTTGCAGTAGGCGGGGTTCTCGGCCGCCCGGCTGCGCGCGGCGAACCAGACCCGGCCCTGCTCGTCCAGGATCAGGTTGTGGTTGCTGGTGTGGCCGTCCCAGATCGGCTCCTCGCCCCAGAACACGGAGGGACCCAGGGGTTCGTCGGCGGCGCTCGGCGTGCCCGGGAGGTAGGGGTGCTTCACCGTCCAGGTCCTGTTGGCGATGGGATCGAGCACCGGCACGTCGTCGGTCGACTCTTCCGGGGAGCCGTAGATGAAGCCGTGGGCATTGACCGTGGGGTGGCGCTTGTCGGTGGAAATGGCGTCGTGCAGGTAGGCGGTGGGCTTGCTCCAATCCCACACGCTGACCACCATGTTGCGCTCCGGCCCGGCGGGCCGCAGCGGCTTGGACGCCGGCAGTTCGCCCGCGGCGATGCGGTCGGTCCAGTCGGCGTAAAGCGACAAGCCCTTCTCCGGGCCGAGGCGGGCGATGGAGGTTGCCATGCCGGTCATGGCCTGGCCGGACTGGATGCGACGCGTCCACATCTCGGTCGAGTTGGTGCCGCCAAGCAGCTTCACCTTGGGCGAGCGGATGTTCTCGCTGCCTAAAGCATGGCAGGACTGGCAGGAGTTCTTCACGGTGTCGATCCAGGCGGCCTGGGTCTTCATGAAAGTCGGGATGCCGTTGCCGCGGTCGCCGGTGCCCGGGAACTGGTCGGCCGCGGGGATGCGGAGCATCGAATACCAGTACATGCCCGGGTAGTATTTCGCGGCCGCCGCCGGCGTCGGCGCCGGGATAGCGGAAAGGTCGAGCGTCTTGCCAGGCTCGCCATCGACGTGGGGGGAATCGACCAGGCCGTAGCCGCGGACCCAAACCTTGTAGCGTGCCTTTGGCAAATCGGGGATGACGTAGCGGCCGGCATCGTCGGTCACGACGATCTTCGCGAACTTGGTCGGCAGGTCCGTCGTTTCGGCAATGACCCAAACGCCGGCCTCCGGGCCTTGCGGGCTGGCCACGGTGCCGCCGATGTCAGCCGTGCCGATGGAGGGCGGCGCGCTGGCCTGGGCACGGGCGGGCAGGAGCGCCGCCAGAGCGCCGGCAAGGATTGTGGCCGACCAGGGCGTGCGGCGAACTGTGCGGGGCATGGCGGTCCCTCCTTCGTGGAGCGGATAATGCGGCCGGGCGGATCAGCCGGTGGCGGGGGTGTCCGGCATGGACAAGAACGCCTGGACGACGTGCTGAAACGCCTTGTGGCTGCGGCTGATGATCACCGAATGAGCCGCGCCCTTGATGACGGACAGTTGGCGGTCGCCGTTCGGCAGCTTGGCAAAGAAGGCCTGCAGGTCCTCAAGCGTCGAGATGCCGTCATGCTCACCCTTGGCCAGCAGCACCGGGCAAAGCACGCGGGCCGGATCGACGAGCGGGAGGTGGGCGGTCATGTCGAGGTAGGTGCCGGTGGGCACGGTGTCGCCGTTGACCATCTCCTTGTCCACAAAGGCGCGGACGACCTCGGGATCGGTCGTGCCCGGGCGGTCCCGCGTGAAGATGCTTTCCAGCATGGCGCGGTCGCGGGGGCGGTGGTTGTGGGTGCGGAAATACTCCGTCTGCTCGGCGCGCTTCGCGAGCGTGGGGGACCCGGCGCCGGTGTAGGTGAAGGCAGCGAGCACCAAGCGGCCCACCCGGCCGGGCTTCTCCGTCGCGAAGGCGGCGGCGCGGATGGCGCCGGAAGACTCGCCGAGCAGGTGGGCGGTGGGCTGCCCGGTCTCGTTGCGGATGAGGTCGGTGGCGGCGATCAGGTCATGCACGCCGCTGGCGATGTCCGAATTGGCGTCGGTCCGGGTGGAACGGCCGTAGCCCTCGTGGTCCAAGGCCCAAACGTCGTAGCCGAAGCGGGCGAACACGGTCATCAGCGAATAATCGTCGTGGCCCGGCACCGAAAGGTCGAAGCTCGCCAGCGCCGCGGGCGAGGAGCCGTGGACGAGCAGCAGGACAGGGCGGGGCGCGTCGCCCGGCGCGGGAACGCCCGCGCGCTTGCGATACATGGCGAGGCGGATGTCCTGGCCGTCACGGCGCTTGGTGGCCCAATATCTGGCGGCCCAAAGGCCGGGCGACGCCTCGGGAAGCGGCAGGTCCGCCGCGGCGCCGGTGAGAAGGGCGGCCCCGACCAGCGCGGTCGCGCTGAGGATGTCCCGCCGCCGGGGCTGGGGCGCTTCTGCCATGTGGACCACTCCCTGCTGGCTCGTTCGCCGGAGCTTAACAGCGGTCCGCGGCGGGAACAGCGGCAAATGGAAGGGCGGGGCGTCAATTCG
>CALMVT010000090.1 GCA_937873175.1 uncultured Acetobacteraceae bacterium
GTGGCAGGTCGCGGCCGGTGCGGTGCAGGAAATGCAGGCCGACGCGGCTGGTGTAGTGACCGGTAAGCACTTGGCCGGATGCCAAGGTGAGGCGCACGACGGCGCGTTCCTCGCAAGCGGCCCAAAGGTCGGGGCCGCCCGTCGCAGGCGCGGCGGCAGGGTCTGCGTCCATGGCGGGCCTCCAGACAAGCGAAGGCCCGCGCGAGGCGGGCCTAAGGGGGGCATCCGGGAATGGGGAGGAGAAAGGCGCCGTCCTGCCAGGCTGCGGCGCTGCCGCGAAGCGGGTCAGCCCGGCTCGCGCAGGCCGCCTGCGAACGGGGTCAGCGGAAAGGACTCGAAAGCCAACTGTGCAGCCGGTCGGGGTTGATCCTTGCGCGCTTCAACGCTTCCGTCACGGCGCTGTGGTCGCGCGCATGATCGTCGGCTTTGCGAGCGGCACGTCCCGCTTCACGGCGGGGCCTGTCCAACTCGGCGGCCCGACTTTCCGCTTGCCGCTGCGCCTTCGTCCTGGTGGTCATGGCTGTCTCATATCGGCGTCTGCGTTGCCGTTTGCGCGCTTTGTGTCTGCGGGGCGGCTCGCAGGACTTGCAGCGCCGCGGAAAGCCGGGCGGCTCGTCGCCGTTGATGATGTCGTCGAAGAACTGGCCGCAGCACTCGCAAACGGTGCCGTCCAGGATGTCCTCCGCTGCTTCACCCACTGTCGCCTCCTCGGGGGTTCGTGCTGTTCGCCGGGTTCACAGCCGCACCGATCTCATGGCCGTAGCCGGCCATCGTCCCGTCCCACCCGCGCTTGTGGTGCGCGAGGATGCGCTCCCGTTCGGCCTCGGGCGCATCGCCCGCGATCCGGGCGGCAGCCACCGCCAGGACCATGGCCGCGAGCGGTCTGGGCAGCTTCAGCGCGTGCCGCTCCAACTCGGTCGCGAACTCGTTCAGTTCCTCGCCGGCATCGCTCATTGTGTCTCTCCTGGCCGGGGCGATGGCCTCAGCTGTCGAACTAGAAAACCAGCCGGTGCTTGTCGATGGCATCGCGTTCCACACCGAAGAAGAAATGCGCCGGGAACTGCCGCGGGTAGGATTGCGGGTCGCCGTCCGTCTCCGGCCAGCGTTCCGTGTCGGCGAAGGCCCTTGCGGCTTCCGCCATGGTCAGCCAGCCGTGACTGTGCCCGTCGCTGCCCTGCTGGCCGATCAGGAAGCGGGCCGTCTCGGACACGTCGGCCGGTATGCCCCGGGGACTTGGCCCGTCGCCGCGAACGCCGCCCAGCGCAGCAAATCGCTCGTGGTTCCGGCAAAGGGCTACCGGGACGGCGAACTTGCTTTCGCCATCCTCTTGCCGCTGGGCGTGGAACCAGGTCAGCGTGTTGACCGCGACCCATGTTCCGTTGGCGGTGTGGCGCTCAACCACCGCGTGGATGTCGCATCCCATGTTCAGGCTCCTTTCCTGGGGTGTTCCCGAGATCCTGGGCATCAGGGTCCGGGCATTGGGCATCGTCGGGGCGCCCTGTCGCTCGCCTGCACGCCGGCACGCGGGCGTTCCGGATGGGGGTTCAGCGTTGCCCTGGTGCGGTGGAGCAGCCCGGCCCAGCCTGTCGGCTAAGCGCTCGCCCCTCGCTGACGCAAAAGGCTGGGCTGCCCCGCCGCACCAGGGCTGGAATGGAAGCGTCAGGGTGCCGCCGCGTCCTGCGCCTTGCAGTCCCGCGCGCCGGCTTCCCAGAAGGCCGCCTCGTCGTCACAACGGTCGGCGCTGCGCAGCAGGGTGGCACGGGCTGCGGCGTCGAGGTGCGGCAGGGCAGCGTGGTTGCGGACGTTGCCGGCCTCCCGGCGCCATCGCTCGGCCTCCCCGCGGCACAACGCGATCCCACGGGCGCGCCGCTCCTCGCTCATTGTTTCGGTGGTGCGGTCGTGCATGATCGGCTCCAGGGCAGGTATGGTCATGCAGGGCCGGCACTTGGGCCGGCCCTGGGCGCGCTCGGTGGAAGGGGTCAGGCAGGCGTCACCGCCAGGACGGGTCGGTGAACCCGTCATCGTCGTCGAGGTCGGCGCCGGCGCTGCCCTCGGCCGTCGTCGGTCGCCGTGACGGCGTGCGCTCGTCGTTGTCGCGCTTGCCGTCCAGGAAGATGACCGCACCGCCGTAGGGCGTCACGTGGATCTCGGTCGCGTAACGCTCCACGCCCTCCCTGTCGGTCCACTTGCGTGTCCGGATTTGGCCCTCGACGTAGACCTTCGATCCCCGGGCGAGGCAGCGCTCCACAAGCTTGCAAAGGCCGTCGTTGTTCAGGATGACGACGCGGTGCCATTCCGTCCGCTCGACGCGCTCCCCACTGTTTTTGTCTTTCCAGCTCTCGCTCGTGGCGACGCTCAGGGCGGCGATGCTGCTGCCGTTCTGGGTGGCCCGCAGTTCCGGGTCGCGTCCCAGGTTGCCGATGATCTGGACTTTGTTCAGGTATCCGTTGCTCATCTGTCACGTCCCGCTCATTTTTCCCGAAAGCGGCCCCGGCCCGTGCCGGCGCGTCCTCTCGGGTGCGGCCGATC
>CALMVT010000091.1 GCA_937873175.1 uncultured Acetobacteraceae bacterium
TCACTGTCGGGCTCACAAACCCGCCCATGTTGCCGACCGAGTTGATCAGCGCGATTCCGGCCGCCGCCGCTGCCCCGCCCAGGAAGGTGGTAGGCAGGGCCCAGAACATCGTGATGGCCGTCACGCTTCCGGCGGCCGCCAGGCACAGGGCAGCCAGGGCGGGAACGATCTCCGCCTTGAACGGCGCGCACAGGAACAGGCCGAGCGCGGTGGCGACGATCGGCACCACGACGTGCCACCGGCGTTCCCGGAGCCGGTCTGCGCTCCATCCAGCCAGGAGCACCGCGACCAGCGCTATCGCGTAAGGGACGGAAGACAGCAGGCCGATCATGAACGGGTCGCTGCTCCCTGAACCCTTGATGATCGTGGGTTGCCAGAAGCCCAGCGTGTTGGAGCCGATGCTGATTCCGAAATAGACCAAGCAAAGCAACCAAACGCGCGGGCTGGCAAAGGCAGAGCGGAACGACCTGTGCGTCTTCGTTCCCGCGTCCCCGGCCAGGGCGCGCTGCACCACGTCCCGCTCGGCCGGAGGCAGCCACCGCGCATCCTCCACCCTGTCGTCCAGCGTCAGGAACACGACAACCGCCATGACCAGGGCGGGAACGCCTTCCACGATGAACAGCCATTGCCAGGAGGCCAGGCTGCCCACGCCGTTCAGGCCGTGCATCACCAGGCCGGACAATGGCCCGCCGACGATGCCCGACATCGGGTTGCCCACCATGAACAGGGCCGTGATGCGCCCGCGCCGGGACGCGGGGAACCATTGTGACAGGTAGAGCAGCACGCCGGGATAAAATCCCGCTTCCGCCACGCCCAGCAGAAAACGGAGGACGTAGAAGCTCTTCTCGCCCTCCGCGAAGGCCATCGCGACCGAAAGCACGCCCCAGGTCAGCATGATGCGCGTGATCCAGATGCGGGCGCCGACCTGATGCATGATCATGTTGCTGGGAAGCTCGAACACGCAGTAGCCCAGGAAGAAAATGCCAGCGCCGACACCATACGCCGCGTCGCTCAACCGTAGGTCGCCCAGCATCTGCAGCTTGGCAAAGGACACGTTCACCCGGTCCAGATAGGCGACGAAGTAGCAGATGAAGAGGACCGGCAGCACCCGCCAGATCAGCTTTTGGAACACGGCCTCCTCGACGGGGGCCAATCCGTGCGGCGGGCCCGGGCGTGGCAGCTCGTTCATCGGGGTTTCCTCGTGTTCTTCTTTCGTTGCGTCTCGCCCGGGGGGGTCCGGGCGGCGCCTCAGCCCGCCCCCGCGGCATCGGCCTCCTTGCCGCGCAGGAAATCGAAGTCAACGCCCTGGTCGGCTTGCAGCACGCTGTCCAGAAACAGCTTCCGGTAGCCGCGATCCGCCGTAGGCCGGCGGCGCGGGGCCGCCTCCGCGCGGCGCCGCAACTCGGCTTCATCCACCAGCAGGTCGAGGCCGCGGTTCCCGACGCTGAGCCGGATGCGATCGCCGTTCTCCACGAAGGCGAGCGGGCCGCCGATGGCGGCTTCCGGCGTGATGTGCAGGATGATCGTACCCGCGGCCGTGCCGCTCATCCGCCCGTCCGAAAGGCGCACCATGTCCCGCACGCCCGCCCGCGCCAGCTTCTTCGGGATCGGGATGTAGCCGGCTTCCGGCATGCCGGGGCCGCCGGTGGGCCCGATGTTCTTCAGCACCAGCACGTCGCTCGGCCCAACGTCGAGGTCCTCGGCGTCGATGCGGGCGGCGAGGTCTTCCAGCCCGTCGAACACCACCGCCCGGCCTTCGTGTTCCATCATGTCGGGGCTGGCGGCCGACTGCTTGATGATTGCCCCGCCCGGCGCGAGGTTGCCGCGCAGCACCGCGATCCCGCCTTCCGGAAAGATTGGCGCGCCGAAGGGCCGCACCACGTCCTGCGGGAAGCCCGGCCCGGCTGCGTCGATCTCCTCTCCCAGGGTCCGGCCGGTCACCGTCATGGCGTCGAGGTGCAGGAGCGGCTTCAGCTCCCGCAGCAGGGTGGGGAGGCCCCCGGCCCGGTGGAAGTCCTCCATGTAGTGCTGGCCGGACGGCTTGAGGTCGATCAGCACCGGCGTTTCGCGTCCCATACGGTCCAGCTCGGCCAGGTGCACGGGCAGGCCGAGGCGGCCCGCGATGGCGGTGAGGTGCACGATCCCGTTGGTCGATCCGCCGATCGCCAGCAGCACGCGCAGCGCGTTGCGGATGGAGTCCGCCGTCAGCATCGCTTGCGGCGTGAGTCCGGCGTGCGCGACGCCTATGGCGCACAGCCCGCTCTGTTCCGCTGCGCGCATGCGGTCCGCCGTCACCGCGGGCGGCGTTGCCGATCCGGAAACCGCGAGGCCCAGCGCTTCCACGATGCAGGCCATGGTCGAGGCGGTGCCCATCACGCCGCAGCTGCCGACGCTGGCGACCAGCCGGTCGTTGACCGCCTCGATGCCCGCCGCGTCGATCTCCCCCGCGCGGTGGCGGCCCCAGTAGCGGCGACAATCCGTGCAGGCGCCGACCCGCTCCCCGCCGTGCGAGCCGGTCAGCATTGGCCCGGTGACGAGCTGCACGGCCGGCACCCCGGCGGAGATGGCGCCCATCACCTGAGCCGGGACGGTCTTGTCGCAGCCGCCGATCAGCACCACGGCGTCCATCGGTTGAGCGTGGATCATCTCCTCCGTGTCCATCGCCATGAGGTTGCGCAGATACATGCTGGTCGGGTTGGCGAAGGTTTCGCCGATGGAGATGGTCGGGAACTCCATCGGCAGCCCGCCGCCCATGAAGATGCCGCGCTTCACCGCCTCAATCAGAGGCACCATGTTGCCGTGGCACGGGTTGTAGGCGCTTCCAGTGTTGACCACGCCGATCACCGGTCGGTCCAGTGCAGCGCGGCTGTACCCCGCCCCCTTCACAAAAGCCTTGCGGAGGAACAGCGAGAACTCCGCATCTCCGTAGTTCGCCAGCCCCTTCGCGAAGCCCTTCGCCGTCATGCCGTCCTCCCAAACCATTGCTCGGAAGATCCGCTGGCGCGGCACGCTTGAAAATACCCCAGGTTCCATGTTCAGAACTCAGCTTTCCTT
>CALMVT010000092.1 GCA_937873175.1 uncultured Acetobacteraceae bacterium
TCCGATGGCCACCCAACCCCACCACGAATTTCCACCACGTGCGCGGACGCTATCGCATTTTTTTTCGGCACGGCCTCGACGAACGAGGGCTGTTGTGGGCGGTCGGCATTGCCCGCAACCAGAAGGTTTATGGCAAGGTGAACCGCGCCGGGTTTGCCGGAGGCGATTTGGTGTGTGTTACGCGGCGATCGGCGTGTCCTCAAGCGCGGCGTGGTAGGCATCCTCGGCCTCGGCCGGCGGGATGTTGCCGATGGGCTCCAGCAGGCGGCGGTTGTTGAACCAGTCCACCCATTCCAGCGTGGCGAACTCGACGGCCTCCGCGCTGCGCCACGGCCCGCGGCGGTAGATCACCTCGGCCTTGAACAGGCCGTTGATCGTCTCGGCGAGAGCATTGTCGTAGGAGTCGCCGACGCTGCCGACCGAGGGCGCGACGCCGGCCTCGGCGAGCCGTTCCGTGTAGCGCAGCGCGAGGTATTGCGACCCGCGGTCCGAATGGTGCACGAGCCCGCCGCCCTGGGCAGGGCGACGCTCGTGCAAAGCCTGTTCCAAAGCATCCAGCACGAAGCTCGCATGAGCGGTCCGGGAGACCCGCCAGCCGACGATGCGCCGGGCATAGGCGTCAATGACGAAGGCCACGTAGACGAACCCGGACCACGTCGCGACATAGGTGAAATCGCTGACCCACAGCGCATTCGGCCGCGGAGCCTTGAACTGGCGGTTCACGCGGTCGAGCGGGCAGGCCGCGGCCGGGTCGGGGATGGTGGTGCGGATCTTCTTGCCCCGCACCGCCCCTTGCAGGCCCATCAGCCGCGCCACCGTGCAGCGGGCGGCCACGATCCCGTCCCGGGCGAGCTGCCGCCAGAGCTTGCGCACGCCATAGACCTGGAAGTTGGCCTCGAACACGCGCCGGATCTCGACCATCAAGGCCGCGTCGCTCCGGGCCCGTGCCGGCAGCCTACCGAGATCGGCACGCCGCGCCACGTGGGCGTGATAGGTGGACGGGGCGATCGGCAGCACCCTGCAGATCGGCTCGACCCCGTATGCCTGCCGGTGATCGTCAATGAACGCGATCATGTCCGCGACCGGCGGTCGAGCTCCGCCATGGCAAAATAAGCGCTGGCCTTGCGCAGGATCTCGTTGGCCTGGCGCAGCTCGCGCACTTCCCGCTCCAACACCCTGATGCGCTCGCGTTCCTCGGTGGCCGGCCCGGGCCGCTGCCCTTTGTCCCGCTCGCCCTGCCTGACCCAACGCCTCAGCGTCTCGCGCGAACAGCCAATCTTGGCCGCAATGGCGCCAACTGACTCCCACTGCGTCCCGCCCTCGCGCTCGCGGTCCTGCACCATCCGCACCGCCCGCTCACGCAGCTCGGGCGAAAACTGCTTTGCCGTCTTCTGTGTCATGGCTCCGTCCTCTCACAGGTTGGAGCCTCCGGGAAACCCGGGGCGGTTCAAGGACGTGCAACTCGTCCCGCCCACGGGCCGTGCGCGCAAGCCCGTGCCGGAC
>CALMVT010000093.1 GCA_937873175.1 uncultured Acetobacteraceae bacterium
GACCTTGTTGCACGGAGCCGCCCGGTGGTGCCTGGAACTGGCTCAGCGTAGGAAGCTCGATCCTGACCTGACCTTGGAAGCCCACCTTGCCGTTCAAGCTGAACCAGCACCGCCGTCGCCACATTCCCAAGCAGAAGCACACGCTCATGAACTGGCGCGAGTATGACGCCAGCTTGCGCCAGCGCGGCAGCCTTACGGTCTGGTTCACGGACGAGGCCATCGAGGGCTGGCGGGCGGAGCCGCGCACGACCCCGGGCGGGCAAGCCTGGTATTCGTCCCTGGCGATCCTGACGGCACTCACGCTTCGGACGGTGTTCCGCCTGGCGCTGCGCCAAACGGAGGGCCTGATCGGCTCCGTCATCGGCCTGCTCGGGCTCGATCTGGCGGTGCCGGACCACTCTACCCTGTGCCGCCGGGCAGAAGCGCTGGAGGTGCCGCGCCCGCGACCGCGTAGGGACGGCGAGCCCCTGCACCTGCTGGTGGACAGCACCGGCCTGAAGCTCTGCGGCGCAGGCGAGTGGCTGCTTAAGAAGCACGGAACCAAGACGCGCCGGTCCTGGCGCAAGCTGCACATCGGCTTGGATGCCGACACCGGCCAGATCGTCGCAGCGGCGCTGACCACGAAAGACGTCGACGACGGTGCCGCCGTCGGCCCCTTGCTCGACCAGGTGCCAGGACCCGTGGCGTCGTTCACCGCTGACGGCGCGTACGACCAGGAGGGCGTGTCCGCTGCGGTCGCCGAGCGCCATCCCGAAGCGGCGATCATCGTGCCGCCGCGTTCCTCGGCCGTGCCGAGCGAGACGGCCGAGACCGCACCCACGCAGCGCGACCGCCATCTGCATGGCATCGCCGAGCACGGACGCGCGGCCTGGCAGAAGGCGTCCGGCTACACGAAGCGGGCTCGCGCCGAGGCGGCCATCAGCCGGTTCAAGCAGGTGATCGGCGACGGGCTGCGTTCGCGCACGGACGGGCGCCGGACGACCGAGGTGGACGTCGCCGTCCATGCCCTCAACCGCATGCTGGAGTTGGGACGCCCGATCTCCGTCCGCGTCGCCTGACCCCCAAGCGGGGCTGGGGCAACTGCGCCCACACGTCTGCTCCATGCAACACGGCTCAACACGCTCACTGCGGTGGCAGAATGTTTACACCGTAACGAGCATAGATGGCTACGATGGTACCGTCGTTGCGAAGACGGTCGAGGGCGGCATCGACCGCTTCGCGCAGCTTGGCGTCGGGACGACGGAGTCCGACGGCCAAGTTCCAGGCCATGTCCGCCTGTGTGTCATCCGGCGGAATGATGGTGACCACCTGGTCAGGATGCAGGGCATTGAAGTAGCCAGCCACAGTGGCCGTAACCGTCGCAGCCTCAATCTCGCGGGCGGCCAGAGCTTCCATCATGTCGTCCTCGAAGGCAAACATAGAGACGGGAACGTGGCGCTGGTTCAACCGCATCGCCGTGGTCGAGCCCACCTGCACCCCGACCTTGGTATGCTCGTCTAGGTCCGCAAAACGATGCACTGGGCTCCCGCGTGGCACGGCCAATGCTACTCCGCCACGGTAGTAAGGCTTGGAAACCTGCAGCCCCGACTCGGACTGCGCGTCCTGATTACCGATGACGTCCAGCACAATGTCGCAATTGGAGCGGAAAACCTGCGAGGGGCTGACGATCCACTCCTGCCCGAGCGACACGCCGAGCTGGCCCGCAAGCGCTCGGGCGAGTTCCACCTGAAATCCCGGTGTTTCGGCGGTTCTGCTGGCGAATGGCAGGGAGTTGGGATGCGCGCACAGGACGACGCTGCCACTTTCGCGGACTTGTTCCAAGGAGCGGGCCGCGACGGCCCCGCCAGAAAGTGCCATGCCGATCAGAAGAAGGACCGGCAGTCGTGTCCGCCAGTTCATCCCGCGTCGTCCTTCAGGCCACGTATGTATCTGATGATCTCAGCAATCTGCTCGTCATTGTAGGTGCCCCCAAACGCCGGCATGGCACCCTCTTTGCCATGTTTGATCCTTTGGGCGATGAAATCGTCGGTCCGTTGGCTGTTGGCAAGTTTCGGGCCTTTACCGGCCTCGCGTCCGCCATCGGCATGACACCACCCGCAGGTGGTCGCAAACAGCGTCTCGCCGTCAAGTTTGTCTTGGCCAGCAGGAGCTTGCTGGGCAGTCGTGATCGACACGTGAAGCATGCATGTCGCTACGCAGACCATGGCCGAGGTTCTGATCATCGCTGGTATCGCCCGCGGTTCGATGCTGCGGAATGGCATCCGGGGTCAGGTAGCCCACCCCCGGATGCCGGCCGCCACACCTATTTCAGCCCGAACACGATCAGCGCGCCGGTATCCTTCGGCATGCTCTTGTATAGCTCGCCGAACTGGACAGAGTAGTCGTCCGTAGCCATGCCGCCGAAGCCGGCGACCACCGCCACATATTGCTTACCTCCGGCGGAGTAGCTGATGATGCCGCCCTGGTGCCCGGTGCCGTCGTTATGCGACCACAGCTCCTTGCCATCCAGGGCGTTATAGGCGTGGATCACGCCCCGCGCGTCCGGCACGAATACTAAGTTGCCGCCGGTCGAGAGCACGCTGGACAGCGGAGGCTCGGGGTAGCGTACCTCCCACTTCTTCGCGCCTGTTATGGGATCACGCGCGTCCAGGTGGCCATAGATCTCGCTGCCGGGCGGTTTCGCAATGGTGAAGTTGGCGCCGATGTTGAGTTGCGCCTGCGGCTCGGTGATTGCCGCGGTCTTCACGACGCTGAGCTTCATGCACCATTCCTGGCCGATCTTGTAGTATTGTCCGTTCTTCGGGTCATACGATCCGGAGTTCCAGCTGACGCCGCCCGAGATATGCGGGCACAGCACTTCGTCCTGCTTGCCGGCTGTGAAATCCCGACGCCCGATCAGTTCGCCTTTTGACGTGATATCCCTGACGAAATTGATGTTTTCCACCATGCGCCAGACGTTCTCGACCTCTGCGTTCTTGCGGTCGTATACGAAGACGAAGCCACTCTTGTTGGGGTGCACCATCAGCTGCTTGCCATCACGGTCAATCGAGATGAACTCCCCGACCGCGCTGTCGAAATCCCAGGCGTCGTGCGGTAGTTCCTGGTGATAGAACTTCAGGGCGCCTGTATCGACGTCGAGCCCGAGGACCGAGGTCGTGTAGAGATTGTCGCCCGGCCGCGCGCCCTGCGTCTTGTAGTCCGCACCTGACCAGTCATACAGCGGTCCGGGGTTCGCGGTGCCCCACCAGATCGTGTTGGTGGGGGGGTCGAAGGTTCCGGTCATCCAACCGCCGCCGCCGCCGGTGCGCCAGGAATCGTTGCCCCAGGTCTTTTTCGCCGCCACGTCGTAGTCGTTGCCACCGGCGGTCAGAAACTGCCATTTCTGCTTTCCGGTCGCCGCATCGACCCCGAAGATCGGGCCGCGGCCCGGCCACTCGCCGCCCTGGCTGCCAATCACCACGGTTCCCTTGGCGAACAGCGGCGCCCCAGTGAAGCCGACCGTCGCCTTTTGGCTGTTCATCAGCTTGGTATCCCAGGCCGGTTTCCCGGTCTTGAGATCCAGCGCAATCAGCCGTCCGTCCACGGTGCCCACGTAAAGCTTTCCATCACCGATGGCGATGCCGCGATTATAGGGGCTGTGTGTTTGCCGGGCGACCAGCGCGTCATCCAACTCGGGGAAATACGACCAGATCAACTCGCCGGTGGCTCCGTTGAGGGCAAACACCCGGCTGTAAGAGCCGGAGTAGTACAGCACGCCATCTGCCGCGAGCGGTTGCGACTGCACGCCTCGGGTGGAGCGCCCAGGAAAGTGCATCCACGCGACCTGCAGGTCCTTGACGTTGCCGGTGTTGATCTGATCGAGCGTGCTGTAGTGATACGATTTGTAGTTGCCGTGGTAGGTGGGCCAGTCATTGCCGCCGCCTGCCTCGATCCGGGCGGTGTCGATGGTCTGCGCCAGGGCCGGCGCAGCCGCGAGTGTTGCACCAAAGGCCAAGGCGGCCGTCGCCAAAGTGGCGAACGTCGTGTTCCTCATAGACCAACCCTCCCAATTCCACGGCCTGCATTCCCGGTATCCGGGTGCGACTCTTAACTGATGAGCTTATCGACAAAACAAAGGCGAACTGTTGCAGCGTTATCCGATGTCATCCGAAATGGAAGCCTCATCTTTGAGATTGGCGCTCATCACCAACTGATGATGAGCATGCCGCGATTTCGAGCGTCTGCTCGTCTCAGCGGGGCTGGAAAGTCTGCACGGCGCCGGAGCTTTCCCCAAGGCAGGCAGCCGGCTGCCATCCCAGGCTTGCGGTCTGGTTGCTGACGCCCAAGCCGTAGCGGGACAGGTACTCGTCTTGCAAGCGATAGGCTTCCAGCTCCCGATAGCGGAAGCGGTCGCATGCGGTCTCGTTGGCATAGCGGCCGTTCAACTCCTGCAGATAATGCACGAGCTCATGCAGCAGGACCGATCGGTCCTGCGGGTCGGGCTCTACCTCGAGCTCGGTGGTGATGAACACGCCCTGACCAGGGATGAACGCTCCCTTGACCGCACAGGCTCCGCCACAGACGCGGGCGGACAGCTCAGCTTGGGCGATCACCGTGACCGAAGGCGGTGGGGTTGGCGGATAGCCGCCCAGCACCGCCGCGGTCGCAATAAGTCGCCCAATCCATTCCTGTAGCGCCATCTCTGCCCTTCACTGCGTGCCGCCGTCTTGGTGCCTGAACGCGACACGAGATCCCGGCGCGTGCTGCGGACATCAACCCTCATCGCCAACCGCCATATCAGCCGGTGTCGTGTTTTCGTTATAGCAAGCTTGTGAAGATCCACGCATCGGGGATCCAGCTTAAAGTCCTTTTGGACAGTTAGGCGGGATCGGGTGGAGCCGTACGACATCGCTCTCCCTGGCCAGTTTTTCTGGCAACCACGCCATCACTGCGTGGGGCAACTGATTTTTCAGGGAGACAGGCAAATGTGGACCAGAGAAGCAATTGCGGTCGGCAGGGCAGCCTTGTTTGCTGGCATCGCGTCGGGTGCCTTCACCGGTAGCGCAGCCATGGCGGTGACTGGGGGAAACACCAACGACACAGGCGGCAATGCCGGCGTGACCGGCTCTGTGTCTCCTGGCAATGCGGCCAAGTCGGGTAATCCAGCGACTGGCGCTGGAACCGGCGGCGGCGCAGCAGGCAATTTGGCTCCTGGGAGTGCTGGCGGCAATCCGAATGCAAGCCCGGCCCTCACTCCCGGCAGTCACCCCGCTGCCTCGGGAAAGGCCAGCGGCACCGGCACCAAGAAGTAGTTGGCGTTGACGCAGCAGGCAGGGTTCAGAATCTACCATCTTCGGGTTACTAGGCCGTGTGGACGGATTTGACCAAGATGATGGAGCAAGCGAAGGCGACGAATGCGCCGTAGTTTTCGGCTGCCTTTTCGCAGCGTAGCGCGATGCGTTTGAAGCGCTTGAGCTTGCCCATGGCCTGCTCGATCCGGGCACGCTCCTTGTAGAGCAGCTTGGGAAAGAACGTGGGTCGGTTGCGGGCGTTGGCCCAGTGCGGGATCACCGGAACGATGCCCCGCGCCCCGAAGGCCGCGCGGTTTGCCTGGGCATCGTAGCCTTTGTCCGTCAGCGCCGCCCGCGGCCGGACGTCCGGTCCGATGTCGAGCGAGGTTTGCAGCTGCGTGCTGTCGCTGACTTCGCCCCCGGTCAGGTGAAAGCCGAGCGGCAGGCCGCCGAAGTCGGTCTTGCTCCGGCACGCTATCCGCCTCGGACACAACACGCCTGCAAGACCGTCAGATCGTGGTGTTGCACCAGGATCACGCTGGAGTTTGGCGTGGCACAACCACCATCGAGCAGTCTCGCAGCCGTGCGCGAAAGCAGTCTGCAATTTCCTACTGCCAGAGGTACGGCCTTCTTCTGCCTTGAGAGCTGCGTGACAGCCAGCGACGTCATGGATCATACAGCGCTACTCTGCCACCCTCACCGGGCAAACTAGATGTTTAGTCCCACCTTGGCCGGGCGTCGGCCATCTCGTAGCCAGTGCTAGTTTTGCCATGCAGAAGGTGATCAAGACGCCCGCAATCGGGTTCTGTTGCAAATCACAGGACGGGCCGCGATGGGATAGAAGGTCGCCAGGCGATTTGATGGGATCGGTATGACGGCGGCGGTGCTGGACGGGTTCTTCAAAGGTCGTCACTTCACGTCCGAGGTGATCTTGTGGGCCTTGCGGTGGTATCTGGCTTTTCCGATCAGCTATCGCGACCTCGCGGCGATGCTGGCGGACCGAGGCGTCGCAGTTGACCACACAACCCTGTTCCGCTGGGTGCAGGCCTATGCCGCTGAGTTCGAACAGCGGGTGCGCCGTCACCTACGGCCCTGCACCGGGTCGTGGCGGGTGGACGAGACCTACATCAAGGTTAAGGGCGCCTGGACCTATCTGTATCGCGCGGTCGACAGCCTCGGGCAGACGATCGACTTCCTGCTCTCGGCGCAGCGCGACGCCGCTGCAGCCAAACGGTTCTTCCGCAAGGCGCTGGCCCAGCCGCACACGGTCAACCCGCGCACGATCACGGTGGACAAGAACCCGGCCTACCCGCGGGCAATGGCCGACATGAAGTGGGCGGGCGAGCTGTGGCGCTTCTCAAAGCTGCGGCAGCGCAAATACCTGAACAA
>CALMVT010000094.1 GCA_937873175.1 uncultured Acetobacteraceae bacterium
CACCCCCAATCTCGCGACAGTCCCCCAGCTCGCCGCCACGGATGCGGCCTCGCTGTCGAAGCAGTTGAACGCAATCACCTTTTCCGGCGTCCCGGGAGCGGCCGACCAGCAGGTGCAGTTCTCGCTCAAGATCACGGACGACCACGGGTTGAGCAGCGTTGACAATACCACGTCCGTTGCGGTGCCGGGCACGCCCATCACGCCTCAGCCGCCGCAACCCGCGGTGCACTTCACCGTGCAGGACGTGACGACGGGCCAGGCGAGCAACGCGGCCGGCAACCCGTATGGCGGCCCCGTGGCCGGCCTGCAGACCGAGTTCGTCAACATCTCGCCCCACAACCTGAACGTCGTCGCCTTGTCGCCCAACACCTTCATTCACACCGGCGCCGGCAACGACGCGGTGCAGGTGGCCGGCGGCCGCAACGTGGTGGACGGGGGAACCGGCTCGAACTTCCTGTCCGCCGGCGGCGGCACGGACACGTTCTTCGTGGACGACCGCAACGCGCCGTCCGACATCTGGAGCACGGTGACAGGCGCGCGCAGCGGCGACGACGTGACCGTGTTCGGCGTCACGCCGAAGGACTTCGCGCTGAACTGGGCCGACAACCAGGGGGCGGCGGGCTACACCGGGCTGACGCTGCACGCCGTGGCCGCGGGCAAGCCCACCGCGTCGTTCACGCTGGCCGGCTTTACCACCGCCGACCTGGGCAACGGGCGCGTGGTTGTCAGCTACGGCGCCAACGGCTCCGAGCCCTACATGAACGTGCGCATCGCCTGATTGCGACAGGACGTGCAAATGCCTGGCGCGAGGCGCCCGGAGCAGCGGCGCGGCTACGCTTCGGGACCGTGGACGTGCCGGCTCTGCGTGCAGCCGGCTCGGACATCCGGCCCTTCAGCCATTTGCCTCCAGGCGTGAGGCCAAATCCGTCCCGCCCCGCGACCTTGGCTGAAAGTCCTCCGGCGTGATCGGCCGGCGAAGGATGACGAAATAGCTCACCGCGGCGAACACGCACATCGCCGCACCCACGATGAGGGCCGGCACGAAGGAGCCGGTGCCCTGCACGATGAAGCCCGTCACGATGGGCGCGAGCGCGCCGCCCAGGTAGCCACCGAAGTTCTGCAGCGACCCGAGCGACCCGGTGCTGTTGGCCGGCGCCGTGATGCTGGCCATCGCCCACGCGCACGTCGTCGCCACCGTGCCGCAGAACATCGCGCCGCACAGGCAGGCCACCGCGACGGTGTTGCTGGACACGAACGCCGTCACCACGACGAACGTGACCGGTCGGGCAACCTCGGGCGCATCGCCTGCCGTGCGGTAATGGTGCTCCGCCTCGGTCAGCGCGACTTGGCTTGGGTTTCGGTAGAGCGCGAACCAGATCACGGCGGCTCCGATCCCCAACAGGCCCATGATGGCGAACATCCAGCGCCAGCCAAACAGCAGCATCAGCGTCGTGAGCAGCGGCGCCGCGAAGCCGGTGCCGAGGGTGGACGCGCTGTTGAGGATGCCGGACGCCCGCCCCCGGTCCCGTGCGTTGAACCAGTCGCGCACGACGCGCCCGCCCGTGGGGGGTGCTTAGAATTGCCGTGCGCTGCGCCAAGCGGCAGGCGAAGTACCGACGCTGCGCACAAACGCCTTGGTAAACGAACTCTGGTCAGCGAAGCCGCATGCCTGAGCGATCTGCGCGATCGGCAGGTCACCGGCCAGCAGCATGGTTTTGGCCGCCTCCATTCGCTGCTGCACCAGCCAGCGGTGTGGCGGCAGGCCCGTGGCCTGCCGAAAGCCACGTGCGAAGTGGCTGATCGACAACGAGCATTCGTTCGCCAACTCGGCCAGCGACAGAGGGTTGCTGAGTGAAGCGCTCATCAGTTCCTTCGCACGGCGTTCCTGCCGGGATGTCAGCCCGCCACCCATGCCGAGCCGGGCCGGCCGCAACCCGCCGTAAGCTTGCGCCAAGTGTGCCTGCATCGTCAGCATAAGCTGATCGACCTGGAGCTGGTCCATCCTGAAATCATGGCTGAGGGCCGGCAACAGGAACTCCCCTAGTCTGGCCATCACTGGATCAATCGTTGGAACGCCTGGCCGCGGACGCAATCCTTTGATGGGCGGGCTGCCAAAGTCGCTGGCGATCTCATTCAGCGCGGCGCGGGGCACGTAGAAGACGAGCGCCTGGTGGGCGGACGCGATGCGCGTGCGCGAACCGGTCCTGAGGTCGATGATGCTGACGCTGTGCCGCGGATACAGAGCGGTGTGGATCAGCCGGCCGCCGATCCACAGCTCGTGCGACGGCAGGTCGCGGCACTGCAGGACGACATGGAACGCATCCTCAAGCGGGATGGGCTGCGTTTCGCAGACCTGGTCGCCGGCGGTCTCGACGCGCGTGACGGCAAGGGGCTGCCGACCGGCGGTGTGTGTCAGGGTGGTCGGCGCGACGCGCTGCCCGAGATAGCGGGCCAGGGCCGGTCCGAACGCCCGCCCGCTTCCTTCGTCCTGTCCCGCCGCGGGCGCGCGAGCCTGCATGTGCCTCCCAAGTCCGCCGCACGGACGCCGCGGACACTCCCGCGCCGCGCTCGGCGCCAGCTTGCCACGGCAGGCGCCGACGGGACCGAACAAAACCGTCAATTTGGACAAAAACGGCGCTTTTTCGACAAGACCATGCGACGCTCCGCCGGCTACGACCCTGGCGAACCCGACACGGAGGATGGCAATGCCCACGATCACCACGTCCGACGGAACAGAAATCTACTACAAGGATTGGGGCTCAGGCCAGCCGATCGTTTTCCACCACGGCTGGCCCCTCAGCTCCGACGACTGGGATGCGCAGATGATGTTCTTCCTGGCCCAGGGCCACAGGGTCATCGCCCATGACCGCCGCGGGCACGGCCGCTCCTCGCAAACGTCCACCGGCCACGACATGGACACCTACGTCGCCGATGTCGCCCAGCTCGCCAAAACGCTTGATCTACAAGATGCGATCCACGTCGGGCACTCCACGGGCGGAGGCGAGGTGGCGCGCTACGTCGCCCAGTTGGGCGAAGGCCGGGTGGCCAAGGCGGTCCTGATCAGCGCCGTCGCGCCGGTCATGGTGAAGAGCGAGAAGAACCCGGAAGGCACGCCGATCGAAGTGTTGGACGAGGTCCGCAAGCAGACGGCGACGAACCGCGCCCAGTTCTTCCTCGACTTCACCCTGCCGTTCTACGGCTACAATCGCGAGGGTACCGACGTGAAGGAGGGCGTGCGCCGCAACTGGTGGCGGCAGGGCATGATGGGAGCCGTCAAGGCGCAGTACGACGGCATCGCCGCCTTTTCCGAAACGGACTTCACCGAGGACCTGAAGCGGATCACCGTGCCGACGCTGGTGATGCACGGCGAGGACGACCAGGTTGTGCCGTTCGCGGGCGCCGGGCCCCTCTCGGCCGCGCTTGTGCAGGGGGCGGTGCTGAAGGCCTACCCCGGCTTCCCGCACGGCATGCCCACCACCCACGCCGACCAGATCAACGCCGACCTGCTCGCCTTTATCCGAGCGTAATCCGGTCGAAGCGGCGCCGTCGCACCCTGACGTGAAAGGCATTGCCCTTCCCTGTCGCGCCTGGTGCCGTGCTCGTTTTCGGTTCTGACCGCGCTGCTCCTGCGGAACGGTCCTGCGAGGGAGAAAGGCACCATGCTGGCCTTGCGCCTCGAACGATTTGGGCCGCCCGACATGCCGGAAGCCGTGGACATGCCGGTGCCGGTCGCGGGACCCGGCTCGGCCCTGGTCCACGTGGCTGCCGGCTCGGTCAACCTATCGGACGTGAAGAATGTCGAGGGCGCGATGGAGGGCACCGTCCTGCCGCACATGCCCGGCCGCGAGTTTGCGGGCACCGTGGCGGAGGGGCCGCCAGAGTGGGTCGGTGCCGAGGTTTGGAGCACCAGCGGCGGCCTGGAGTTCACCCTCGATGGCAGCCACGCGGAGGCAATCCTGCTGCATGCGGACGCGCTGGCGCGCAAGCCGCGGCCCCTGTCTTTACGCCTCGGCGCTGCTGGCATGTGGCTCTCTTCTCGTGAGTACGAAAAAACATACTGCATACGGAGACGACGAATGAGCTGGAATCCTTGCCCCGAACCGACGCTCGGCGACCGCGCCAGCGCCGACGCGGTTGAGACATTGATCGTGCCGCGGGCGGTGGACCTCGGCGAGATGACGGTGCGCCGGGCCTTGCCGTCGAGCAAGCGGCAGATGGTCGGACCGTTCATCTTCTTCGACCAGATGGGGCCGGCCGAGTTCCTGACCGACCAAGGCATCGACGTGCGCCCGCACCCGCACATCAACCTTGCGACGCTCACCTACCTGTTCGAGGGCGAGATCCTGCACCGCGACAGCCTGGGCACCGAGAAGGCGATCCAGCCCGGCGCGGTGAACTGGATGCGCGCCGGCCGCGGCATCGTGCACTCCGAGCGCACCGCCGATGAGCGCAAGCGGCGCGGGCAGCGCCTGTTCGGCATCCAGACCTGGATGGCGCTGCCCGCGAAGGAGGAGGAAAGCGATCCCGCTTTCACCCATCACGGCGCCGAGGCGTTGCCGCTGATCGAAGACGGCGGCATCCGGGCGCGGCTGATCGCCGGGCGGGCGTTCGGCACGGCGTCGCCGCTCGCGACGGCTTCCGAAACCCTTTACGCCGACGTGCAGCTCAAGGCGGGCGCCTCCATGCCGATTGACGCCGGCTACGACGAGCGTGCGATCTACACGATCAATGGCACGATCAAGGTCGGGGGCGATGCGTTCGAGCCTGGCCAGCTCCTGGTGCTCCGGCCCGGCGACCCGCTCACGGTGGCGGCAGCCACGGACGCGCGCTTCATGCTGTTCGGCGGCGCCCCCATGGAGGGGCCGCGCTACATCTGGTGGAACTTCGTCTCCTCCCGCTTGGAGCGCATCGAGGCCGCGAAAGAGGAGTGGGCACGCGGCCGCTTCGACACCGTTCCGGGCGACGAGGCCGAGTTCATCCCGCTGCCCGCCAAGCGCGATGCGCCGCAGCGCGCGACTGGCGGCGTGTTCTACCCGTAGGCCGCCGCCCGCACATCTCCGGCCACAGGAGCGCCGCCCATGTCCCGCACCATTCCCGGCCTGCACCACGTCACCGCGATCTGCGGCCCGCCGCAGGCCAACGTCGATTTCTATGCCGGCCTGCTCGGCCAGCGCTTGGTGAAGAAGACCGTCAACTTCGACGCGCCGGACACCTACCACCTTTACTACGGCGACCGGGCCGGGTCGCCCTGCACGATCCTCACC
>CALMVT010000095.1 GCA_937873175.1 uncultured Acetobacteraceae bacterium
CGGCCAGAGCCTGCGGGCCGAGCAGCAGCCAGGCGCACACGGCGCCGGGCAGGGTGGCGTGCAGCCAGATCAAGGGGATCAGCGCCGTCTGCCGCGCCGCCAGGTTCGCGACCGCCAAGCCCAGCGCCAGCAGCGCCACCACCGTCAGCACCGCCGCCAGCGGGCGCAGCACGTTGCCGTGGCGTTGGAACGTGCCGGTCAGCACCGACAGCAGCGCCACCAGCGCGAAGCTCAGCGCGGTCAGCGGCGCCGACAGCCGTCGGTGCGCTTCCACCAGAAGCTTGCCCACGTCGCGCGGGTTGACGCTGCTGTCCGGGTGCAGCAGCTCGCCGAGCGACATCTCGGTGGCGTCGCGATACCGCTGCTCCGCGTTCTTGCTGCTGCTGGCGAGGTCGATGGAGTTCTCGGCGAAGGTCAGGACGTTGAGCCGCCCGCTGCCCCGGTCGATCTCTTGCCGGCTGCCGGCTTCCAGCAGCACGCGCGGCCCCGCCGGGCCGTTCACCAGCCGCCCGCGCTCGGCCAGGATGGTGGCCCGGCTGTTCTTCTGCCGCTCGTCCTCCACCAGGATGCCGCGCAGGGTGCCGTCGGTGTCGCGGCTGCGCACATACACCGTGAGGTCGTCGGAAATCGGGGTAAACACCCCTTCCTGCAGCAGGAACGCCGCCAAGCGGTTGCGGATCTCGAACTGCTGCTCGCGGAACGCCGTGTAGCTGACCGGCACCACCAAAACGTTGAGCCAGTAGCACGCCGCGACCACCACGCCTGCCAGCACCAGCGCCGGCCGCGCCAGCGCCAAGGGCGACAGCCCGGCCGCCCGCATCACCGTCAGCTCCCGGTCCCCCGCCAGCCGCTGATACACGAACTGCACCACCACAAAGGTGGTGATCGGCAGGATCACCGCAACGAAGTTCGGGATCAGCAGCCCCGTCAGGTGCAGAAAGGTCCCGAACGACAAGCCGCGGTTCACCACCAACTCGACGAACCGCAGGCTCTGCGTCAGCCAGATCAGCGCCACCAGCCCCCCGGTCGCCGCCACCAGGGCGGCGGCGAGCTGGCGGAGGACGTAGCGGTCGAGTTGGGACAGGAGGGAGCGTCGCATGGCGCACGAGTATCGCAACGGCCGCCGGGGTGGAAGGACCCGCGGATCACGGCTGCCAGCACGCTGGCGCGATGTCGGGAGGACGCCAGCGCCGGGCTGGAAAACGATACGATATGATGATAAGTCCTGGCTATGATGCCAGGACCGTAGAAACGTTTGTCACTGTTGAGGACCGGAAACGCAGCTATTTGCAGTAAGGAAACCTCAACTGAGGCCAATCGCAGCATGATTCACTTTTTCCCCAGGTTTTCCGAGAGCGCAGAGGATACCCCATTTGGACAATCTCTGCGGGCGCTTGGGATTCCACACCGCATTATTTCCGCTTATGTTCCGCAACACTATAAATATCGCATAGAATTATTACTGCTTGGCTATCCTGTACTGGCCTGGTCTGCATTCTCCTCGGCAATAAGATCCATGTTCGGCTGGCGGCACGGGCAGCAGGCGCCGCCTGCCGTGGCGGTCATCAGCTCGGACGTGGAGGCGCTCATGTTCGCGCTTATCCGGGCGCTGCCGTTTGCAGCCCGGCCTCGGCTCGTCTTCACGCCCTTCATCTTCACGCAGCGCATGTCCCCGCTCCTGAACCGGGTGCGATTGGGCTACTACCGTTTCGTGATGCGCCGCGTGTCGTGCGCCATCTGCCATTCGACTCTGGAAACCGAGCGCTATCGAAGCTTGTTCGCCGGCTGCAACACGGACTTCGTGTTCGTGCCCTGGGGTGGCCACGTTCCCACGCCGGCGGAAGTGCTGGCTCAGGCGGCGCCGCTTCCGCCGAACAATGGGCCGCCGCGCGTGGTGGCGGCTGGGCGGTCCGGCCGGGATTACCCGACGCTGGTGGCAGCCGTGGCGGCGCTGCCCTGCCGATTGACCATCATCTGCAACGAGCACGCGGCCCTGGGCGGAGTCGCCGCGTCGGAGCAGGTCGAGGTGCTGACAAACACCTTCCATGCCGACTACCTCATGCAGCTCTTGCAAGCGGATGTCGTGGTCGTGCCGTTGCAGGTGGAGGATATCTCGGCCGGACAGATGGTGCTCATCCAGGCGATGGCGCTCGCCCGGCCGCTCGTGGTGACGGGAACGCCGACCGTTGGCGACTACCTTCATAACCGCGACACGGCATTGCTGGTTCCGCGCGGCGACGCTTCGGCCATGGCGGCGGCGATTCGGCAGTTGTTGGACAACCCCGCCGCCGCGGCAGCCATGGGCCGGCGTGCCCAGGCACGCTACGCCGCGCAGTTCAGCACCGATGCGCACCTGCGGGCGCTTGTGAAGGCGGTCAGCGGCTCCGCAGACGGATTGGATCTCGTAGCAGGCCTCTCGGACCAGGACCTGTGCGCCTAGCCCACCGTATTCAGCCCGCTGAATACGGTGGGCTAGTTGGTTTCGGCGCCGAACCGTACAACCGTCACGGCAGCACCTTCCCCGGGTTCATCACCCCCCACGGGTCCAGCGCCGCCTTGATCCGCCGCATCGCGTCCAGTTCCGCCCCGCCGCGCCAGGCCGGCATCATGCCGGGCTTGAGCCGCCCCACCCCATGCTCCGCTGAGAAGCTCCCGCCGAGCCGCGCCACCACGGCGTTCACCGCCTCCATGATCGCGTGGCTTTGCGCCAGGAACGCGGCGGCCTCCCACCCTTCCGGCTGCTCCAGGTTGAAGTGGATGTTGCCGTCGCCCAGGTGCCCGAACGGCACGGCGCGCACGCCGGGGATCAGCGCCTCGCACGCCGCCGTCGCCTGCTCGATCAGGTCGGGCACCCGGCTCACCGGCACCGACACGTCGTTCTTCACGCTGGCGCCTTCCCGCTTCTGCGCTTCCGCGTGCTCTTCCCGCAGCTTCCAGATCGCCTGGCGCTGCGCCTCGCTTTCGGCCAGCGCCGCGTCCAGCACCAGCCCGTCCTCCAGCGCCGCTTCCAGCACGGTTTCCAACGTTTCTCGCAGCCGCGCGCCCTTCCGCGGCGTCGCCAGCTCCACCAGGGCGTAGTGCGCCGCCGGCTCCCCAATCGGCAGGGAAGCGCCCGGGATGTGGCGCAGCACGAAGCCCATGCCGGCGCCGGCCATGTACTCGAACGCCTGCACGGCCGCCGGATCATGCGCCTGGAACCGGCGGCACAGCTCGGAGGCCGCGGCGACGCTCGGCACGGCGCACAGCGCGACCTCCACCTCCATGGGCCGCGGCGCGAGCTTCAAGACGGCCGCGGTGATGATGCCGAGCGTGCCCTCCGCCCCCACGAAAAGCTGGCGCAGGCAATAGCCCGTGTTGTCCTTGCGCAAGGCGCGCAGCCCGTCCCACACCTGGCCGTCCGGCAGCACCACCTCCAGCCCCAGCACCAGGTCCCGCGCGTTGCCGTAGCGCAGCGTGTTGTTGCCCCCGGCGTTGGCCGACAAGATGCCGCCGACCTGCGCCGTGCCCTCCGAGCTGATCGACAACGGCAGCAGGCACTCGGCCGCCGCCGCCGCGTCCTGCGCCGCGCGCCACGGCACGCCCGCCTCCGCCACCATCGTCATGTCCAAGGCGTCAACTGACCGCACCCGGTTCATCCGCGCCAACGACACGACCACCTGGCGCCCGTCCTCGGACGGCGTGGCCCCGCCCACCATGCTGGTGTTGCCCCCCTGCGGCACCACCGGCACCCGGTGCCCCGCGCACAGCCGCACAACCGCCGCGAGTTCCGCCGTATTCGCCGGGCGCACCACCGCGGGCGTGCGGCCCTGATACAGCCGGCGCCAGTCCTCGCAATACGGCGCGGTGTCGGCGGGCGCGGTGAGCAGCCCGCGCTCCCCCACGACGGCGCCCAGCGCCCCCAGCAGATCGAGGTCGGTTGGAAGCGGCGTGTCGGGCATGGTCGGGGTCCTTGGCATCTGGCCGGCTGGTGAATGCTAACCTACAACCCGCGATATGGCGAAGCTCGACACCTTGCGCACCCTCCCGGCGGACGCCGTGCGTCCCGCCCCGCTCCACCCGGCCCCCACGCTTTGCATCGTGGTCCCCGTGCTGAACGAGCGCGACAACGTCGCCCCCATGGCCGCCCGCCTGCGTGCCGCCCTCAATGGCCTCGCCTGGGAAGCGGTGTTCGTGGACGACGACAGCGCGGACGGCACCCGCGACGCCGTGGCCGCCATCGGCCGGGAGGACAGCCGCATCCGCCTGCTGCACCGCATCGGCCGCCGCGGCCTCGCGTCCGCCTTTGTCGAGGGCGTCAACTGCTCCGTCGCCCCGTTCGTCGCCGCCATCGACGGCGACGGGCAGCACGACGAATCGCTGCTGCCCCGCATGCTTGCGATCCTGCAAGCCGAGCCGGTCGATATCGTGGTCGCCAGCCGCTACGTGCCCGGCGGCGACCTCGGCGATTGGAGCCGCCGCCGGGCCAGCCTGTCCGGTTTCGCCACCCGGGTCGGCCGCTTGGTGCTGCGGACCGAAATCGCCGATCCCATGAGCGGCTTCTTCATGCTGCCCCGCCCGGTGTTCGACCGCGCCGCACGCCACCTGTCCGCCATCGGCTTCAAGGTCTTGCTCGACCTGCTCGCCTCCATGCCGGAGCCGCCGCGGGTGCGGGAGCTGCCTTACCGCTTCCGCACGCGCATGGCGGGCGCCAGCAAGCTCGACGCCGGGGTGCTGCTGGACTTCATGCTGCTGCTGCTGGACAAGCTGCTGGGCGGCCTGCTGCCGGTGCGCTTCGTGCTGTTCGCGGCCATCGGCCTTTTGGGCCTTGGGGCGCACCTGCTGGTGCTGCGGGTCGGGCTGACCTTGGGCGGCCTGTCGTTCGGCGCGGCGCAGGCGGTTGCCACGGCCTGCGCCATCGCGGGCAACTTCACGCTCAACAACCGCTTCACCTTCCGCGACCGCCGCCTGCGCGGCCCGGCGCTGGGGCGCGGCCTCCTGGTGTTCGGGCTGGTGTGCGGCGTGGGGGCGTGGGCCAACCTCGGCGTATCCGCCCTGCTGCTGCGGGCGGCGCAGCAGGATTGGTGGCACGCCGGGCTGGCGGGGGCGGCGATGAGCCTCGTGTGGAACTACGCCGTCGGCTCCACCCTGACCTGGCGGGCACGGGCGAGCTAGATCAGGCCATCCGGTCCACGCGCCGCGCCAGCCGGTGCGCGGGCCGCTCGACGAGCCGGAAGA
>CALMVT010000096.1 GCA_937873175.1 uncultured Acetobacteraceae bacterium
GCGCCGGCAAGCTCAGTCGCCACGAGCCGCAGCAGCGCAGGCTCGCCCCGCAGCACCACCCGGCAGGCCGGCTGCTCCGCCGAAACGCCGCGCGCCCGTCCGTCCAGCACGGCCACCCGCACCGGCTCGGCCAGCGCCGGAGCGGACGCGGGATCGTTCGCGCTTGAAGGACGCAGGACGAACTCGGTGCGGCACGCTTGCAGCGCGGCAACCGGTGCAAGGCCGTCGCCCAGGGAAGGGTCCAGGTCGCCCGGGCTTGCACCCTCCGCGACGAGCGGGGCCGGGCTGCCGGGCGGCCAGGCATGGTCGGGCGCCGGGCGCAGCGCCTCCAGCCGCCAATGGCCGCGCTGCTCCGAAAGCGACAAGGCGCGTGCGGCCAGGGCGCCGTCTGCCGTGTCGTGCCACAGCGTCGTCACCGAGGCGGTGCGCCCGGCGCGGGTCAAAGACGGCAAGTTGAGCAAGCGGGGCAGGTCGTCCGGGTTGAGCGCGAACTCCAAGCTGGCTTCGGTCATTTCCCCGTGATCAACCGCCGAAGCCCGGCAGGTCGCGCGGGCACAGGAACCGAGCCAAACGGCCGCCCCCCTCATCAAGCGCCTGCCAGGGCACGGTGACGGTGAACTCGGCTAGGGCGCCGGTCGGAAAACCCTCGGCCAAGCGGCGGATGTCCGGGTTGTCGAACGACGCCGCCTGCGCCCCCACCAGCAGCATCGCCAAGTCGTGCACGCCCGGATTGTGGCCCACCACCAGCACGCTGCGCGCCATCGCGCCGACCTCCTGGATTATTTTCAGCATCGCCGGCGCGGGCGCCAGGTACAGGCTATCGAGCCGGTCCACCAACGGGGTGTCGGCCCATGGCTCAAGCGCTTCCAATGTCTGCACGGTGCGGCGGGATGTCGAAGCCAGCACCACGTCCGGCGCCAACCCCAGCCCCTGCATCGCGGTCCGCATCGCCGCCGCCGCGGCGAGGCCGCGCCGGTTGAGCGGCCGTTGGTGGTCGGGGGTGTCCCGTTCGTCCCAGGACGATTTGGCATGCCGGAGCAGGAGAAGTTGCCGCATGGCAAGGAGACTGCCCGCACCCGGCCCCGCCCGCAAGCGGACAGGTGGGCGGGCTTGCGCCGCGCCGGGTCAACGCCATTGTCGGATCGGATGCGGAAAGGGATAGGCATGGCGGCGCGGGTCGGAAACGGATGACGGGAGGCGCCGCGGGCGGCACGCTGCGCATGGTGCTGGGCGACCAGTGCAGCGCCGGGCTGAGCGCGCTCCGTGACCTCAATCCCGTGCGGGACACCGTGCTGATGGCCGAGGTTATGAACGAATGCACCTATGTGAAGCACCACCCGAAGAAGATTGTGCTCGTGCTGTCCGCCATGCGGCACTTCGCCCGGGCGTTGCGCGCGCGTGGGGTGCAAGTCGATTACACCCGGCTCGACGACCCCGGCAACACCGGCAGCCTGCACGGCGAGATGCTGCGCGCCGTCGCCCGGCGCCGGCCCGCCGCCGTGGTCGCGACCGAAGCCGGCGAGTGGCGGCTCGCGGAGGACATGCGCCGTTGGCACGAGGCGTCCGGGGTCGAGACCGAGATCCGCGACGACGACCGTTTCCTGTGCCGCATCGGGGAGTTCCGCGCCTGGGCGCGCGGGCGCGGCGCGTTCCGCATGGAAACGTTCTACCGCGACATGCGCCGCCGCTACGACATCCTGATAAACGACGGCACGCCCGCCGGCGGACGGTGGAACTACGACCCCGAAAACCGCAAACCCCCGCCGAAGGGCGTCGCCCCGCCCGCCGTGCCGTGCTTCGAGCCTGACGAGATCACGCAGGAGGTGATGGCGCTGGTGGCACGCACGTTCCCCGACCATTTCGGCGACGTGGACGGCTTCGCCCTGCCGGTGACGCACCGGGACGCCGCCGCGGCGCTGCGGGACTTCGTGGCCAACCGCTTGCCGCTGTTCGGCGAATGGCAGGACGCCATGGTGACGGGGGAAAGCGCGATGTTCCACGCCGTCATCTCCACCTCACTGAACGCCGGGCTGCTTTCTCCGATGGAGGCTTGCCGGGCGGCGGAAACCGCCTGGCGCGCCGGGATGGCCCCGCTCAACGCCGTGGAAGGCTTCGTGCGGCAGATCCTAGGCTGGCGGGAGTTCGTGCGCGGGGTGTACTGGCTCAAGATGCCGGACTACGCCCGGCTGAACAGCCTCGGCGCCACCCGGCGGCTGCCGGCGTTCTTCTGGACGGCGGAAACGCGGATGAACTGCCTGCGCCAGGCTATCGGCGACACCCGCCGCCACGCCTACGCCCATCATATCCAGCGCCTGATGATCACCGGCAACTTTGCGTTGATGGCCGGCCTCGATCCCGACGCGGTCGATGAATGGTATCTCATCGTCTATGCCGACGCCTACCAGTGGGTCGAGATGCCCAACGTGCGCGGCGTGGCGCTGCATGCCGACGGCGGGATCATGGGGTCGAAGCCCTACGCGGCATCCGGCGCGTACATTAACCGCATGAGCGACTATTGCCGCGGGTGCCACTATGACGTGAAGCTCGGGGTGGGAGAGCGCGCGTGCCCGTTCAACGCGCTGTACTGGGACTTCATCGCCCGGCACGCCGCGCGCTTCGGCGGGAACACGCGCATGGCGGCGCCGGTGCAAACGCTGGCCAGGATGGACCCGGACCGCCTCGCCGCGCTCCGGGACCAGGCGGCGGGGTTCCTCCTTGCGATGGACGCGGGGGAGGCGGTCTAGCCGTCGCTCGGCAGGTCGATCCAGGACAGGTGCCCGCCCTTGCCGGCCCCGGTGTCGAGAAACACCGCCAACCCGCCCGACGATCCCGTCCGCCGGTAGGGCCGCCCGTCCGTGCTGCGCTGGTCGTGGCCGCAATACACGGTCAGACCGGCGGGAATGCGGTCCACCCAGCGCAGCACGCGCTCCGGGTAGCCGTCCGGCTGCATCCGCCCCGTCGTTTCCCCGAACAAGGCGCGGGACAGCAGCGGGTCCACCCGGCCGAGCGGCGGCGGCGGCTTCTCGCTCAGCATGGCCGGGTGAAAGCCGCCGTGCACGAAGGCGATGTCACCGTGCGCCAGCCAGGCCGGGGCGCTGCTGATCTCGCGCAGCGCGCGTTCGCGGAGCGCGTCGTCCAACTGGGACAGCGTGGCCTGCAGCGCCGGGTCCATCCGCACCGCCTGCCCGGACAGCGCGCGGCCCAGCTTGCGGTCGTGGTTGCCGAGAATGAACAGGCCGCGCCCCTGATCCATCAGGGTGAACATGGTCCGCAGCACGCCCGCGCTGTCCGGCCCGTGGTCGCTGAGGTCGCCGAGCTGCACCACGAACCGGTCGGTGGCCGTCGCCGCCGCAAAGGCGCGGATGTCCCCATGCACGTCGCCCACCACGCGCAGCGGGGCGCCCGCGGGGATCACGCGGCCCGCCGCACGGTGGCGCGGTAAACGTCGAGCGCGCGCTGCCGCGCCTGCGGCAGGTCGGCGATGGGGTTCGGGTAGCTGCGGCCAAGCTCCACCCCGGCCTCCACCAGCACGGCGGGCGGCGCGGACCAGGGGGCGTGCACGAACCGGTCCGGCAGCCGCGCCAGCTCCGGCACCCAGGCGCGGACGTAGGCGCCGTCCGGGTCGAACCGTTCCCCCTGGCTCACCGGGTTGAACACGCGGAAAAACGGCTGGCTGTCGATGCCGCAGCCGGCGATCCATTGCCAGCTCGTCGCGTTGTTGGCGAGGTCGGCGTCCACCAGCGTGTCCCAGAAATACGCCTGCCCGGCCTGCCACGGCAGCAGGAGCTGCTTCACCAAGAACGAGGCGGCGATCATGCGAACGCGGTTGTGCATCCAGCCGATGTGCCAAAGCTGCCGCATCCCGGCATCGACGATGGGGATGCCGGTCCGGCCGCGCTGCCACGCGGGCAACTCGGCGCCGTCGTCGCGGACCGCCAGGCCGGCAAAGGCCGGGCGGAGCGGGCGCTCCGGCATGTGCGGATGGTGCCACAGCAGGTAGGCCGAGAAGTCGCGCCACAGGATCTCGCCCAGGAACACCTCAAGCCCCTTGCCGGTCTCCTGCGCGGCCTGCTGCGCCGTGTGCCAAACCTGGCCGGGCGACAGCTCCCCCCAGTGCAGGTGCGGCGACACCATGCTGGTGCCGGGCTGGCCCGGCCGGTTGCGCCCGGTGTCGTAGCCGTGCACCGCTTTCGCCAGGAACCCGGCCAGCCGGTCATGCGCCGCGGCTTCCCCCACCTGCCAGGTTTCGCGGAACCCGCCGGCCCAATCGGGGCGGGTCGGCAGCAGGCCCCAATCGCCGAGGCGGTCCGAGCGGGGCGGGGGAGGGCAGGGGATTCGTTCCGGCGCCGGAGTGGGCGGGGGCGGTGCGCCGAGCGCCCGGCAGGTGCGGGCGAACGGGGCATACACGCCGTAGATGCCGCCGGTCTTGGTGCGGATGCTGTCCAGGTCGAACAAGGTGGCCGTGCGGTGCAGATGCAGCGCCGCGCCGACGTGGCGCAGCGCCGCGCCCACCACGGCCTCGGCCTCGCGTGCCCAGGGTTCATGCATGCGGCCCGCGTGGACCTCCGCCGCGCCCACCTCCTGCGCCAAGGCGGGGATCACCTCGGCGGACGGCCCGCGCCGCAGCACAAGGGTGGCGCCGCGCGCCGCCAGGCTTTCGGCCAGCGACGCCAGGCTGCCATGCAGCCACCAGCGCGCCGCCCCGCCCATTGCCCAGGCGCCCGGCGTGTCGTCGTCCAGCACATACACCGGCAGCACCGCCCGCCCGCCCGCCAGCGCGGCCTGCAGCGCCGCGTGGTCCTGCAGCCGCAGGTCCTGGCGAAACCACACGACCACAGGCGGCCCGCCCAGCGTTCCCTTGCTCATCCCCGACTCCGTGGGCACAAGGCCCAAATCTGCTCCTTCATAAATGGGTCATGGAACCAGCCGGTCCATAGTACGGCTTTAAGCGTCGGCGGCCCGGGGTGGTGGCCGGACTTGGGGCCGGGCGCTGACGGCGGCCTGCGCCAGGGTGAAGCTGAACAGCCGGTCCTGCCCCAGCAGGAACGCCCGGCCGCCGCGCGGGAACAACCCGGCGATGGCCGGGTGCGCCACGTCCAGCCCGCCGGTGTAGGCGCCCAAGGCCGGCAGCATCAGCCGCCGCGCGTCGGCCACGAAGCACGGCCGGGTCACGGCGCCGGCGCGGGTGGCGATGCTGGCCTTGGGATGGTGATGGCCGCACAGCTCTCCTTCCGCGCCGCGCTTGGCCTGGTGGCGGAACACCAGGGGACCCGCGGCCCACACCTCGGCGGCCTGGCCGCCCAGCCCCTCTGGCGGCGCCGGGTCGTGGTTGCCCAGCACCCAAATAAACGCCGCGGCCTCGGTCAAGCCCCGCAGCCGCGCCGCGTCGGCCGGCGCCATGCGCAGCGATCCACGGGCATCGTGGAAGCTGTCGCCCAGCGCCACCACGGTGCGCGGGCGCCACCGCCGCATCAGCGCCGCCAACCGGTCGAGCGTCGCCCGGGTATCCCAGGGCGGCACCAACTGCCCGCGCGCCGCGCAGGCGGAGCCTTTCTCCAGATGCAGGTCCGCCACCGCCAGCAGCCCGGCCGCCGGCCACATCACGCCGCCCAGCGGGTCGAGCAGCAGGCGCTCCCCCATGAGGTGCACCGGCGCCGCCGTCATGCCGCCCCGTCTTTCATGCAGGTTGCGCCCGCTGATTGCGCGGCTTGCGCTGCAGGATCGCCAGGTTGGCGCGGTGCACCGGATGCACCCGCATCGGCGCGGTGCTGGACGGGGCATCGCCGGTCGCCTCCGCCACCAGCGCCTCGGTTTCCGCGAGCAGCGCGTCCTCGTCCCCGGCCGTGCGCACCGTTTCCCGCCCGATGTCCAGCAGCACCGGCACTGCCAACGGCGACACCCGCGACAGCCGCACGTGCCGCACCCGGCCCGCCACCCGCCCCAGCATCCCCGACAGCCGGCCCAAATCGGTCAGCCCGCCCGCTGCATCCGCCCGCGTCGCGCGCAGCAGCACGTGGTCCGGCTGGTGCCGCCGCAGCACGTCGTAGATCAGGTCGCTGTTCACCGTGACCTGCCGCCGGTTCTTCTCCTGGCCCGGGTGGTTGCGCTCAATCAGCCCGGCGATCACCGCCACGTTGCGGAACGTCCGGCGCAGCATGCTGCTTTCCGCCATCCAAGCTTCCAGGTCGTCACCCAGCATGTCCTGCTCGAACAGGCCGGCCACGTCGCCGGGTTCAAAAGCCGACCACACCGCGATCACATAGTCCGTGGCGACGAAGCCGAGCGGGCCGCAGCCGAACCGCTCCATGCGCCGGGTCAGCAGCATGCCGAGGGTTTGGTGGGCGTTGCGGCCCTCGAAGCAGTAGGCCACCAGGAACCAGCGGCCGTTGCGGGGAAAGGTCTCCACCAGCAGGTCGTCGGTCCCCGGCAGTTGCGACCGCTCCGTTTGCAGGCCCAGCCATTCGCGAACGGGCGGCGGGTAGTGCGACCAGGCGGCGGGATCGTGCAGCATGGCGCGCACCCGGGCCGCGAGGTTCGAGGTCAGCGGGTACTTGGACCCGGCATAGGCGGGCACCATCGGCTCGCCGCCGCCGCCTTCCGCAACCTCGACGGTTGTTTCCCGTAGCCGCACGTAGCGCAGCAGGCGACCGGCGAACATGAAAGTGTCGCCGGGCGTCATCATGTTGACGAAGCCTTCCTCCACCTCGCCGAGCGCCCCCCCGCCGCGCCCGGCCAGTCGCACCTTGAGCAGCGGCGCTTCTACAATGGTGCCGAGGTTCATCCGCGCCATGCGCGCCACCCGCTCGCCCCGGATGTGCACCAGGCTGTCCGCGTCGCGGAACAGCTTGCGGTAGCGGTCGTAGGCGGCGAGCGCGTAGCCGCCGTCCTCCACGAAGCGCAGCACGTCGTCGAAGTCCGCCCGCAACAGGCCGGCATAGGGTGCGGCGCGGCGCACCTCGGTGAACATCGCGTCCGGGTGGAACGGGGCGCCCGCCGCCATCAGCAGCAGGTGCTGGGCCAGCACGTCGAGTCCGCCGGGCCGCGGCGGGTCGCCGTCCTGCTCGCGCGCCGCGACGCCCTCGATGACGGCCTCGCATTCCAGCAGCTCGAACCGGTTGGCCGGGACCAGGATGGCGCGCGACGCTTCGTCCATCCGGTGATTGGCCCGGCCAACCCGCTGCAGCAGCCGGCTGACCCCCTTCGGCGCGCCGACCTGGATCACCAGATCGACCCCGCCCCAGTCGATGCCGAGGTCAAGCGAGGAGGTCGCCACCACCGCGCGCAACTGCCCCGACGACATCGCCGCCTCAACCTTGCGGCGCTGCCCGATGTCCAGGCTGCCATGATGCAGCGCGATGGGCAGGGTGTTCGCGTTGATCTTCCACAGCGCCTGGAACAGCAGCTCGCCCTGCGCACGGGTGTTGACGAACACGATGGTCATGCGGTGCGCGCCGATGCGCTCCAGGATCGCCGACGCGCTGTTGAGGCCCATGTGCCCCGACCACGGCAGCCGGCCGTCCGGCAGCAGGATCGAGAGGGCCGGCGGCGCACGCTCCGCCACCTCGATCAGCTCCGGCACCGCGCCCGCGCCCACGTAGTCCAGCAGCGCCCCCCGGTGCGCCACCGTCGCCGACAACCCGACCCGGCGCAGGCCCGGCACCAGCGCGCCGAGCCGCGCCAGGCACAGCGCCAACTGGTCGCCCCGCTTGGTCCCGGCCAGCGCGTGCACCTCGTCGATCACCACGGTGGACAGCCCGGCGAACATCGTCGGCGCGTCCGGCTGCGACAGCAGCAGCGCCAGGCTTTCCGGCGTGGTCAGCAGGATGTGGGGCGGCTGCTCCTTTTGCCGCTTGCGGCGGTTGGCCGGGGTGTCGCCGGTCCGGGTCTCGACCGCGATGGCCAGCCCCATCTCGTCCACCGGCGCCAGCAGGTTGCGGGCGATGTCGGTGGCCAGCGCCTTGAGCGGGCTGACATACAGCGTGTGCAGCCCGGCGCGCGGCGCAGCGGCAAGGTCGATCAGGCTTGCCAGGAACCCGGCCAGGGTCTTGCCCCCGCCGGTCGGCGCGATCAGCAAGGCGCTCTGCCCGGCCCGCGCCGCGGCGATCGTGGCAAGCTGATGCGGCCGGGGCGTCCAGCCGCGCCGGGCAAACCAGGACGCGAACGGCTCGGGCAGCACCGGCAATGTTCCCATGGGCGAGACATAGCCCGGGCGGCCCGGGTGTCAAATCAAGCGGCCTACCGGGCCGGCACGGGGCAGCTCAGGTCGCCTTCCTTGCAGTCGAGGTAGCGGCGCAGAGCTTCGGTGCGGGTCTTTGTCAAGTCGGTCTGGCATATGGAGGCGATCATCGGTTGGATGCTGCCGCCCTGCACGCCGGACGCGGAAAACCTGCACTCCGCATCTCGGAACGCCACCCAGGCCCGCTGCGCTTTGGTGAGAAGCTGCCGCGCTTCCGTCTGGCCAGCGAGGCGGGCGACGATCTGGCGATAGGTGGCATTGAGCGCCGCGTCGGCCGCCTCGAACTCGCGAAAGGCGCAATCGTTCAATCCTTGTTGTGGAAGGCTCGCGTCGCACTCCGCCCGGGCGGCTGGCATCGCCGCGACCCCAACAGCGCCGGCCAGCATGGCGGCCCAGACCCATCCAACCCCAACCATTGTTCCTCCCCAACGTGACGATCAAACTGCAATGCTGCGC
>CALMVT010000097.1 GCA_937873175.1 uncultured Acetobacteraceae bacterium
GCGTGGCAGGTCATACCGTTCCCGTCTCCATTCCCCAACTTCTGGACAGTCCCGTAGCGCTAGGTCTGCCGCCCGGCCCGCGTGCCCCAGGGCCGGGTGGTTCCAGTCGCCAGGGGGTAAGGTGCCCTGGCCGTAGCGGCTGCGGCCGAGTGCGCGGGTTCGCGTGTCGGAAACATGGGATTGCTCGAATGCGGGTCGGTGTGCAGGAACACCGCCATGCGGCCGGCGACCAGTCCACCTACCAACCATCGTCGTTCTCCCCCTGGCCGCTCAACTCGGCGATGAGTTGCTTGGCCGAGCGTTCCAGGGCGGATGCCCGGCCTTTGCCGCCCCGTCCGTGGCTGCGTGCGAGCCGGCGACGGAGCTGCCGGACGGTGGCGATAACCAGATGCGCGAGGGCATCGTCGGGCAGCCCGGCGACGAGCTCGTTCCACTCGGTGCGGGACAGGCTCGCGGCCAGCACGTCGACGGCGTCGCACAGGGGCGCTTCCTCGATGTCCGATGGCGGTGACCGGCACTTGATCCCCTGCTTGGGTTTCTATTTCGAGGCCGGGCGACGCTCCGGCGCGGATGGCGCCGGGGCAGGGGGGCTGAAGAAGTCCGCCTGTCGCCGGTCCGCCTCCGGTCTGCGTGCCACGTCGTCGCCTTCCTTGCCTGGTCAGTGCAAACGTGGCACTCAGGGTGAGTTGGCTCTACCTGATCGAGGACGGCTACGTGGGCGAGAACCAGCGGACGCTCTGGCTTTCTTCACGCCGCCAGTAGCTGGGTGAAGCGCTCGGTCTCGGCCCAATCGTTGCTGGTGACGGACAGGCCGACATAGCCGTCCGGCCGCACAATGAGCAGGCTCTGCGCGTCGGGCGGTGTTCGCGGCCTTGGATCGAGCACGCCGGGGAAGCGTGCCGCCAGCGCAGCGCCCCTGGCTTGGTCGGCCGAAAACAGAACGAAGCGGGGCATGGTCCCGCTGCCCGGCGCCGGGCCGTCGTGCTGCGGCGGTGGAAACCGGTCACCTGCGTGGCGGCCGATCGAGAGCAGGCTCTTCGCGTAGGCGATCTCGACCTCGCTCATGGTGGCAGCCATCCGGTCCTGCACGGCATGGAAGCCGAGCATGAAGCGCAGGACAAGGTTGCGGGCCGCCTGCGCGGCAGGGTGCGCGAGCGTTCCCATGTCCGTCATCCGGGTCGCGTTGCGCAGCACCATGTCGCCGACTGCGCTCCGCTCCGGCGTGTAGCTGTCGAGCAAGCTGGCCCGGGCCTCTCCCCGGATTACCATGGCCAGCTTCCAGGACAAGTTGAAGGCATCCTGCATGCCGGTGTTCATGCCCTGGCCGCCGGCGGGGCTGTGGACGTGCGCGGCGTCCCCGGCCAGGAACACCCGCCCCTTCGCGTAGTCGGACACCTTGCGCTCATTGATGCGGAAGTTGGCCAGCCATACGGGATCGGCCACGCGGAAGCCGCCGCCCGCGCGCTCGTCCGCCATGGCCTGCACATCCGACAACGTCGGGTCCGGCCTGGATTGTCCCGCGACGGTCTTGCCCACGGTCGCGACAATCCGTGACCGGCCGCCGGGGATGGGGAACACGACGAACGGGCCGTCGCGATGCAGGAAGGTGGCGATCTCGTTGGCAGGCGGCGCGCCCTCGCCTTCCAGGCGAACGTCGGCGAGCATCCAGTCGTCGCCCTGCGCCACGCCCTGGAACGCGAAGCCCAGGCCGTGGAGCACCGTGCTGTGCGCGCCGTCGCAGCCGACCAACCAGGACGTCTCGACCCCTTCCTCCCGCCCGTCAGCGTGACCCAGGCGCGCCTCGACATGGGTGGGCGTTTGGCTGAAGCCCAGGAGCTCCACTTCCCGCTCTACCGCCACCCCGAGGGCCTGGAGCTGGACGTTCAGCAGCCGTTCCGTGTCGCATTGGGGAAGCATCAGGGCAAAGTTGTAGGGGCTGGCGATGGTGTCGAACCCGGTGTGCCCCAGCACGGTCCGGCCGTTGCGGATGGACGCGGCACGGGCATGCAGTCCGGCATCGAGGAACGCGGGCGTGCAGCCCATCCGGTCCATCAGCTCGAACGTGCGGCTCCAAACGACGAGGGCCTTGGAGGTTTCGGTCGGGTGGGGGCTGCGGTCGATGATGCGCACCTGCACCCCATATCTCGACAACTCGGCCGCGAGCGTGAGGCCCACCGGTCCCGCACCTACGATCAGCACCTGATGCATGCACTTACCCTCCCACATGCCAAAGCGGGATGCCTCGAGTGTTGCCGCCGGTCCTGCACGCCGGCGGCCTTCAACAGCCCCGCACTTTAGCCTGGTCGCCGCGCTTCGCCACCGTGGTTTCGTCCGCTGTCCAACGCCTGCGGGCGTGCAGAACCGGACGACGGCTAGGGGCGCCTGACGGCCTCGTGGTGCCGGATCACCTCGCGCACCACGAAGGCGAGATACTTCTCGGCGAATTCCGGGTCCAGCTTTGCCGTTACAGCGAGCGCCCGCAAGCGGGCTACCTGACGTTCCTCACGGGACGGGTCGGCCGCCGGCAGGTTGTGCTTGGCCTTCATGACGCCGACGCGCTGGGTGCAGCGGAACCGCTCGGCCAGCATGTGAATGATGGCGGCATCGATGTTGTCGATGCTGTCGCGCAGGGTCAGAAGCTCGGAAGGCAAGTATGACGGATCATCGGGCATGGTTCGGTCTCCGGGGCAAGGCGCAAAGCAGCGGAAGCGGCGGTGCCCGGGTAAGCACCGTTGCATGTGTGCTCCCTGGTGACACTGATTCCAGTGCCGTACGTCACTCGAACGGGTTTTTGACCGTCTTTGGGGCGGCCGGCGGCGGCACCGCATCCGGCAACGACGCGTCGGCTTCGTTACCCCCGCTGCTTACCCTACCCTTCCCATCCAATTTGTGCGACGAAGAACCAACATGCGGGTAGGGGAGAATATATGAAACGCGCGTTGCTCCAAGCTACTCATGCAGCGGCAGTGGCCTTGACGCTGTTCTCAGCGACCGGCGCCTCGGCCCAGCGTGGCACCGTGACCCCGGGTGGTGAACAGCGCGCCGCCGATGGCCTGTTGGGCCGGGGAGGTGAAGGGTCTTTCGCGCCGGTGACATTCAGTCCGGGCAAAGCACCTTTCCCGCTGAGCAGCAACAACTGGGTCGCGATCAAAGGGCCGAACCTGAATGGCAGGTGGCCGGGACAGACAGGCGCCAACACGCATGGCTTCGCCAGGTTCGACGACCCGGCCTACGCGATCCGCAGCTTCATCGAACTGATGCAGATCTACCATGATCGCCACGACGCGCGCTCCGCCCGGGACTTCCTCGTGCGCTACTCGCCGGCCGGCGACTGCTCCGGTGCGCCATCCCTTCCGCCCAGTAAGCGCCGCGAGGGCGGTGGCTGCGTGGAGAACCAGACGAGTGCGCCGGTCACCGCGGCGCGGGCGGCGCGCGCCGTCGGGCTGCAGCCGACCGACGACCTTGACCTGTTCGGTCCCGACGGCCGGATCAACCACCCGGACCGGTTGCGAGCCCTGATCGACGCCGTCGTGACCCAGGAGGTGGGCGCGAGCCACTGCCCGCAGCCGCCGCGCAGCGAAAGCTGGATCGGCTGCCGGGTGGATGACGGGATCTACAGCCGCGCTGTCGAGTTGCTGGACCGGCACGGCTGAGCGCGGCATGGACAGCGAGGACCGCAAGCTCGCTGAGCGAATCACGAAGCGGATCGTGTCAACGCTTCGGCACCAAGGGCATAGTGCGGTCCCAGCCGGGGGCGGGGCGGGTGCTGCTTTGGAAGGTGGTGCACGAACTGTAGGCGGGGCATGAAGGACAGCACGCTCAGCTACTTCCTAGGAACCCTGAACAAGACCCAGGCACATAGCGCGCGACGGTCTGCCGTTCTCTCAGACCTAAAAGCCCGGATCGCTTGTTCAGCCAAGGCAATGTCTGCTTGCACCGTCGATTTCGAGAAACGTGCCAACGGATTATAGTCTGCCTCATGCCTCTTCTTCTGCAAGGTCACAAAGGCATTTGCGAAATCCTCAATCGCCTTCGGAAACTGTTTTACAACCTTGAAATTTTCACACTGTGACTTGGCATGTCCATGTTCAAGCGCCCGATACGTTTGTGCCCGCGCATGTTTGCTTCGGCTGGCATTCAGGCCGCCAAGCCAATAAGAAGGTCGGCACCTTCATAAGCTAAGCAATGGAAGACTGCATAGTAAGCTGTGCTGGTTGCACGGCGAAGGCTTGCTTCCGTTGGCTTATCTTTTGATGACTGAAGAAGATTATTGGCTACCTCTATCAAGTCAAGCGATTTCACGTCTCATCTTCACAACATCAATGCTTGACACAAAATCCACATCTTGCCTCCTCATGGTCTGTCCTTTGGAGATTGCGGCCTTCCTCCGCCCGACCTCTCGATCCCGTAAGTATCCTAACTTAATGCAAGGTGATGAACACTCATTTCGCGGTGATCGATGACGATTTCACTTGATCGGAATGCGAGTCGGATGAGCACTGCTTTGACCTTCCCTTCTCTCCCCGCAATTTCATCACCGCTGCCAATGTCCCTTCCGCTGCCCGGACACCGGGTGCGCCAGTGCCGCAGCCGTGGCAGCCTGGTGCAACGCCCTGTTCGGCAACCGCCGCCCATCCTCCCGCCACGCCATCTCGACGGCGTAGGCCAGCAGGTACTTGCCGCTGATGTGGTGGTGCTGGCCCAGCTCGGCCCGGCAGAGGCGGGAGAAGTAGCTCTCGGCCTGGTTGGTGCAGGCGCCGTCCTTGGAGAACGCAACTGTTGACGGCTAGGTTCGCTTTTTTTGGCGCAGCCGCGCCACCGTAAGCGGCAGGTCAGGCGTCGGCGTCCAGCCGGCGATGGTGCGGGCGCATTGCCGAGCTTGGGTGTTGTCCCCAATGCCGGGGAACCTGCGGCGCAACTCCACTGCGGCTGCGAACTCGCCGTCGCAGTGGAAGACAGCACGGATCGCGGTAGCGTCGTCCTCAGTGACCATGAACATAGGAGCGATGTGAGGGTGGGCGCCATTGTCAGCAAGCGCCCCGAAAGCCACGCTTGCGCGATGACTGGCAGCCGATTCTCCTGGTTGACACGTTTCCTGCTCATGGCGCGCCGTGATCGTGCGCGATTGGCCAAGCTCGACAGTATCCGGGCGGACCTTTGTAGCCGTCGTTGATGCACTGCGCGATCTGTCGAGCCGGCTCGATGCTCGCGCTCACCTCATCAGAAAGGTTGCCCGAAATCGCGGCCGCGTGGCGCTGGACGGCTCCGCGCCCGATCCAGATCGGACCGTGATGACGATCCAAGTCGGAGACGCGGTGTCCATGACTGCCGGGATCGCGAGCGCCTTGGATCAAGTGACTGAAAAGTTGGAGCGGGTGACGGCGTCGCTGCGGGATGGGTAGCTGGACAAGGCGCTGATTGGCGCCTGATCGCGCTTTCTGGGCTGCTGCTGCATACTAGTGCGATGTCCGGTCCGCCCCGCTAAACGTTCAGCGCGTCCTTCACAGCCTTGGCAGGCGAGAACGCCAGCTTGCGGCTGGCTCCGAGGGTCATGGTTTCGCCCGTGGCCGGATTGCGCCCTTCGCCAGCGTGGTGCACGGATCATGGGTATGGACGTACTGACCCCAGCCCCGTTTCGGGGTCAGGCCATGCGGACGTAGTTCGGGCGTCCCAACTCCAGCATGCGGTTGAGCGCGTGGACGGCGACCGCCACCTCGGTCAACCGGCGCTCATCGGTATGCGCGCGCAA
>CALMVT010000098.1 GCA_937873175.1 uncultured Acetobacteraceae bacterium
TCCCTTTTCGCGGCAGCTTGGACCGATGCCCTTGCCTGATGCACGCAAACGACAGATGTTTATCGCTCTGGTGAGTTAGAGCAACTGTAGTGCTAAGCTCGACATCAACTTGGACATGACGCGCTCCATATCGGCGTGTTGCGGGCTATCTACAGGAACCGCCCACGGTTCGCCTCAGATGTGCCACCTGAAATTTTCCTTGCGGAGTTTTGTGCGAAACAATGGGGGATCGACCCCGTTGTTTTTGGCGATATCGACCGCCCTTATCATTCCTGGCTCACGGGTCATGGCGATGGCGCCATAGCAGGTGCCCTGGCTGGCGCTGCAGCCAGCGTCGGCATCGTTGCTTCGGTAGGACGGATGGCGTTGCCGATGCGCTGAACCATGTTCTTCAGGAACTCGGCAAGCTTGGCGGCCTTCTCGGCGATCTCGTCCTGTACGGATTTGCCGTCCTTGCGCCCCGGCAAAGCTTCAGACGCTTGGCCGATGGTCTTGTCCATGCCTTCAAACTGGCTGTTGATGGCGGTCACGTCCATCTGCCGAGTACCAAGCGTGTCGTTCAGCCGCGCGAAACCGGCTCGCCCCTGCGCTTCATGGGATGCGACGCCCGCATCCTGTTCCCAATCGTGGTGTGGGCGCTGCACATGGCTTGGTCCACGTTCTACGTGGCCGTGGCCGGCATCCTGGTGTTCGCCACTGCCGAGCGGTTCGGCCTCACGGTCCCAGCGGCGCTGCGGACCTGCCGCCGGCTCTTGGCCGGGCGCGAGCGGCCCGCCGTGCCGCACTGAAAACGGCGGCGGTTCTCGTGAGCGAGGGCATCGACGTGGGGCGCGTGGGCGAGCTGCTGTCACGCCATCTTGCCAGCCTTGGCCTGCCGCTGGCCCTGGCTGACGAAACAACAAGGGAGACGCATCGGATGCAGGTCGAGACTGCCGGCGCGGTCGGCGGCGCGCTGCCGATCTTCCTGGCCGCGGCCGATGCGGTGTGCCGGGAAGCCATACGCCTGCCCATCACCATCGACCTGCAACCCGATGAGGGCGGCCTGCTGGGCGTCCGCGTCGCAGGCGTCGCTGGCGTCCCGTTCTCCGTGGTGATGCTCTGCCTGGTGGAAGCGGTCGAGCGGGCCAAGGGGTCTGACGCGCTGGTGGTCAACGATCTGTCGAAGGTGGCCAGCTTGGCGCGGCAGCACGTCATGCAGGCGCAATCGTGAGACGCTGGGCGGTTCTGGCGGTTGCTGCGGTGATCGGCACCGTCCCGGCCGCGGCGCAACCTCGGGAAAGCGCCCTGCTGCAATCTTGCATTCTGGGCGCGGCCCGGGTGCATGACGTGCCGCCTGCGGCCATGGTGGTGCTGCTGATGGTCGAGGGCGGCCGGCTGGGAATGCGCAGCCCCAACACCAACGGCACCGGCGATCTCGGCCCATTCCAGGTCAATGAAATCTGGCTGCCCAAGATCGCCCAATACTGGAACGTGCCGGAAGCGGACGCCCGGCGCTTGGTCCGCGATGACCTGTGCGCCAACGCCGAAGCCGCAGCCTGGATCTTCGGCATGAACCTGCGTGAAAGCGGCGGCAAGCTGTGGGAAGGCGTAGCGCGCTATCACTCGATGCGGCCCGATCTGCAAGGAGCCTACCTGAGCAAGGCGCTGCGGGCGGTGCGGCAACTCCGCCAAGGAGAGAAGCACCATGGATGAACAGTCACCTCCACGCACCAACCGGCCAGTCAGCTTTTACCTATTCCTGCTGTTGGCCGCCGTAGTGCTGGCTGCTTGGCTGTGGCTGAACCTGCATGGGCAGGTCGCCTATGCCTTGCTGGTTTGGAAGCACGCCGAGTTGCAGGCACTGCACTCCTTCACGTCCACCTATGACGGCGTGGATCGACAGGTGGTGTCGATCCGGCCCGACCAGATGACGCTGGCGCAGATCGGCCGGCTGTTCAACGTCGTGGGTGGGTCAATCAGCGTGCCGGCGTGCGCCCTCTTGCTCACGTTGGCAGTCGCCGCCTACTTCTTCGCCCCGTCCCGGCGGTTCCGCACGCCACTGGATGCCGATGGCGTGTTCCGCGCGCAAGGCGAGCCGTTCCGGTGCGCTGGCGCCTTTGTCGGACACGAGCAGCCGCTGGTTGAGCCGAAGCTCGGGGCGCCGCAAGCCAACGACTTTGCCCTGCACACGCCGGAGTGGATTACGAGGCACGCCTGGGACGCTAGGACGGGGTTTCAGCCGGTGCTGTGCCGCCTGGCGCTGGCCCGCCAGCTCGGCCCGGTGTGGACAGGTCCGGCCAGCGCCCAACCTCATGCCCGGTTCCTGTTCGCGGCGTTCGCACTCCATGCCGTGCGTGAACGGGCGGAGGCGACGCGCCTGCTCGGCGACTTCGCCCAGCACGTTGCGGGGCACGGCAACCTGGGCGCCCTGGACATGCCGGCAGATCTGGTGGCGCGGGCTGATATGATCCTTGCCGACCGGGACGTGACCGCCGGCTGCGTCGAGGTCGCGGCCCGGCACGCTTTTCAAACCACGACGCTGATGGCGGTGCTTGACCATGCGCGAGACAAGGCCGGCGTCTTGGCACCGGCACAGTTCAACGGCCTGAAACTCGTGGACCGCGGCCTTTGGTATGCTTTGCACTCGCTGGGCATGCCTAACCCTTACGTCGAGGCGCTGGGGGCACGCGCTCATTGGGCAGCGGAAAACCTAGTCGGGCAACCGCTCCACACGCCAGCCATCGACGCGGCGATGCAGGGGATCCGGTAGCAGCAGGACCGAGAATGCAGTTCAGCCGAGCAAAGATGCTCCAGTTACGCATCTTCCTCAACCACTTTCGGGCCAGCTTTAACATTTGTCGGGCGGGCCGTCTTATTCCCGAGAAAAACCCTGCAGCAATCCGGCCTTCTTGGGCTGCACGTCTGATCGGGACGGATGTCTTGGGTGCTCGCGCCGGCAAAGGCGAGTGGCGTTAAGCTGGCCGGGTAAGGCGAGCCTCAAAGCAAACCAGACCGATTGTTGAAACCACCCCGTCTGCAAGCACCCCCAGACCTCCTGATGTTTTCTTTGTGCATGCCGCCTCTCTCCGGGACGCAGACCGCCAGGCAATCTGCCCTGGCGCATCAAGCCGCTCTACTGCCGGCTCTAGGCCGTGTTCGCCGACACCATCGACAACCGCGCCGTAGCACTACTCGCCTGCTTTTTGCTCGGCCTCGCCTTGGTGTCATCGTCCGGCGCATCCTTGGCACGAAGGGCTTTGCTGTGCTGCCGCGCAGATGGGCCGACGCGACAGCCCACCTGCGCAACTCTACGCGCTTAGCCTGTGTAAGCGTGACAGGCCGCTTGGAACATCCGCAATGCGTTGTCCAGCCTTTCCTACTCCACGGACTGCGGATACCCGGCCCAGACCCACTCCAGTGCCGTAGGTAGAGTCTGCATCACGGTCGGCCCGTCTACGTGCACGGCGTTTTGGGCGAAGACGAACTGGTAGCGGTATCCCTTGGCGGCCAGCACCTTCGCCATGTTCTCGTTCGCCAGCACCCAGTCATGCATCCCGTCTGCCAGCGGGCCGGCCGGATAAAAGAGGTCCTGGTCGCCAACCTCGAACCAGAAGCGGATCGGCTTGCGCGGGCTGTTCAGAACGAGCGGTGAGCCGGTAGGCACGTCTGTTGGCACCGGAGGGGAAAATCCGCTTGCAGCGAGGTTCGGCCGCGCCGGACCGGCCCAGGGGGAGTGGTACTCCCACGCCCCACCGGGCAGCGAGGGGTCATGTGGCCACTGCTGGTTCACAAAGGTCGGCGAGTAAGCCAGGACCCGCCGGTACAGGTCGGGGCGGAACCAAGCCATCGTGAAGGCCGCGGCGCCGCTCGAACTGATGCCCATCGTCACCCGGTTATTGGGGTTGCGGGTCAGCCTGACCCCGACCTTCTGCTCGACCGCCGGCAGGACCTCCGACTCCACCCATTCGGCGTAGGTACCCGATACCGTGTCGTACTCGCGCCCGCGCTCGCTGCCTTGCGCGTCCTGCCCGCCGGAGCCGATGGTAATGGCAACCACCCGTGGGATCCGGCGCTCAGCAATCAGGTTGTCGAGGACGGTGAAAAATTGCTGCCCCGCCGTCGGGATCGGCAGGTCGCCGTCACCGCCGACGATGAACGGCGCTTCGTCGTCCGGTCGATGGCCTACCGGAACGTAGACGTTGACGGTACGGGTCCAAGACCCCGCGTGGCTCGCCGTGACAATCAAGTTCGAGGGGTCGCCCGGGTAGGTCGGTGCCGCATAAACGGCCGCGTTGAGGGAGTCCTCCTCGCGGACGACGCCAGGCTTGTAGATCACGCTGTCGGTCGAGGATAATGTGAACGAGTAGACCTGACCTTGCGGTACGTTCGGCCGCCCGGTCGTCTCTGGCGCGGCGACGTGGGTAGGCCCGATGATGAAGTTGCCCGATCCGCGCTTGGGCGGCAGCGCGCCATCGGGCAATTCTGTCGCTTTTGGGTAGTTCGAGTTCGCCGGGTCACGCGTGGGCGGCATTGTCTGCAGGTCTAGCCCGCTGAGATCAATGTAGAAGGGAGCCGACGGATCCGTGGTGTTCGACCCGGGGGGAACGGTCGCGTTGGCGCCCTGAGCCACGGCAGAGGCCGCGAACGCAGGAAACAACAGCGACATCGCAAGTGTTGCATGAATTTTACTCAACTTCTTCCTCCCTTAGACAGCACTTGGCGTACTGCCCGATTGTGTAGACGCACTCTGAATCTGATCCAGCGCCCTTCGGTCATCACGAAACGAACAATAGGAATTCAGAAATCACTTTTGCGCGATTTCCAGCGGCAACGGTGTACCCCCGCATGCGCTCATAGGCACTTACGCATTTGAGCATCCTGCTCCGGGCTTACCCTTCGGCTTTTCGGCATTCCCGGAGCCTCCAGTTCAGACCGCTCCTCTCAATCAGCCCGGCACAAAATAACCAGTCAGGTCAGTTGTCGCCTTCGCGGAACGTGGAATCCAGCACTCAACGGCACCCATCCTCCCAGCACAGGACGCGGCCTGATTACGGCGTTACCTAAAGCCAACGTAGCTCTGCCGTTCGCACCGGGCTACGCGAGGTTGGCAAGGCGCAACCTTGAGGAACACGCCATGTCCGATTTCACCCACGCCCGCATCTGCATTCGCCACGGCAACGGGTCCCTTGAGATACAAGCACCGGCTGGCGAGGTCACATGGCTGGACCTGTCCGGCCTGCACGCTCGCCGAGGTCGGCGCCTCCTGACAAGCATCCTCTTTCTTGGCTGCTCAGCCGTGGTTGGGGCCGGCGCCGGGTTCATATCCGGTAGTTGATCCTCCCTTGGTCCCGTGGACACCCAGAGGCAAGTTTTGAGCTGGAGGTGT